>JBDUEM010000014.1:0-49236 GCA_040002435.1 Bryobacteraceae bacterium | reverse complement strand
CAGCCCGCGAATCAGCCGATGCCAAGGCGGAAGGCCTGGCGCGGCACAAGGAAGACGACGTCCGCCAAGCCGTGGAAGGCGTCAGCGCCGATGGCGTGGTGGAGCAGATCTCGAAACTTGGACTCGAAATTTCCCGGGCTTTGAGCGGCATCTCCGAGAAGCTGGTGGAGGAGGTAAACCGGCTGGCGACTCTGCGCATGGCCGTCAACCTGGAGCGCCAGGAATTGGAACGGCTGCACAAGCTCGACGTCGCAGCAACGGCGATTGATCTGCTTGTCCAGGACTACGCGAAGCAGAAGGAAGAGTTGGAGTCTGAAATCGCGGCGCAGAGATCGGAGTGGGAAGACGGTGTCCAGTCCTCTGAGCGTGAACGGAAGGAACAGGAAGAGACACTCCGGAAGCAGCGGCAGCGGGACGTTGACGAGTACGAATACAAGAAGAATCTCGAGCGGAAGCGGGCGCAGGACAAGGCTGCGCAAAGAGGCTGCCGAATTCCCTGCCCGCTTGCAGCGTGAGGTGGAACAGGCAGTAGCGCAAGCAGCCAAGGACGCGCTGCAACACTCCAGCCAGGAATCGCTGTTGTTGAAGAAAGAGGCGGAGTCTGACCGGCGCATCTCTGATCTGCAGATTAAGTCACTGGAAGATGTGGTGGCCCGTCAGAACGTTCAGATCGCGGATCTTCAAAAGCAGATGGACGAGGCGAAGAGACAGGTGCAGGAGATTGCCATGCGGGCGATTGAGGGCGCATCTGGCGCCAAGACGCTGGCCCACGTGAACGAGATTGCAATGGAGCAGGCCAAGCACCGGGGCACGCAGTCTTAGACTGCGCTTAGCCCATTACGATTCAAGACGCCCGTTTTCATCTGACCGTCCTTGATGATGAAGATGCCGGGAAACCTGCTTTCCCACGCTTTGTTGGCGCGCGGCACGTACTGGCGCGCATTCGCTTCAATGGCGGCCACGCCAGGAATGTGCGCGGCCAATCCGGCGGAATGAATCAACGATGCGCCAGGACACGTCAGATCCTGCACGCACAGGAACATCTTGTATTTTTGCGCGACCGCTGCCATCAGCAGCGCCTGGCTCTGCCCCTTGCACGCCTTTAGCGCGGCACCCGTATACCCCATTTCGCGGGACAACATCAGCGCGTCCTGCCCGGTGAGCGATTCGTCAATCACGATGGGACGCAGCTTCGCGGCTTCCTGCATCACGTTGCCGCGGTCCAGATTCAGGTCGCGCTTGGTGGGCTGCTCAATGTATTGAATCCGCGCAAAACCCGCGGGAGACTTTTCTTTGATCTGGTGGATGAACGACAGCAGATAAGCGACGTTCGGACACTTCTCGTTGAAATCCAGCGAGTACACCCACTTCTGCACGCCGCGCTTGGCCTGTGTTTCAGCGGCAACCCGGTCCACCGTAATCACACGATCGACGTCCCACTTCACATTGTCGCCGTTGAGCTTGATCTTGATATTCGTGAGCCCGTTGTAGTTGATCCACTCCGGAAGGGTCTCGGGCAGACCGTCATTGAGGCGGGTCTTGATATCGGCATCGGTCACAGGGTCCACTGCGCCCACCAGGTGATACAAGGGCATGGTCGCTTTGGGCTGCTTGAGGATGTACTTGTCCAGCGACTCGCCCTTGAACTCCGCGCCCAGATAGTGGCTGAGATCGTAGGTCATCAAATCGCTGCCGCATGCTTGAAAACTATTCCGGTTGTGCAGCTTTCCATACGCATCGTGGATGGCGGCATCGAAGGGGCTCATCGTCACCAGCGTGCATAGTTTTGGAATGGGCGCGTCAAGCTTCGATGATTTCGAGATCGCATCGGCGGCCTTCAGATATTCGGGTTCGAGCGCCCAGTTGATGTCGATGGGGTGTCCGAATTCCTTGTACTCATTCGTGATGCGCGAGATCTGCTCCGAGAGGTCCTTCATGGCGCCGAGTGTCCGGTCATAGGGCATGGTCTTCGACGGGAAAGACCACACATTGCCCATAGGCATGGACCCGAAGCCCTTCGCCACCTTTCCGGCTGCGTTCCGCACGGTGCAATTGACGTTGAGGAGTGTGACGCGGTCCACCACCGATCCGCCGAATTTCAACGGAGTTCGGTACATGAAGTCTTCGTAGCTGTAGCTGATCGCATCCACGCGGACATCGGTGGCGCGCGTGGCTGCCAGGCTGAGCATTGGCGCGCCGAGGGCGGCGCCCAGAAACGAACGGCGTGAGAGTCGATTGGTTTGCACGTAGATATTGTATGTGGAACAAGCGCGAAGCACATGGTGTCTAACGCAGCATGTTTGAACAAGTGCTGATGCCAACCACCCGCAACAAGCCCTGGACGCTGGGGGCTTCCATCACATTGCAGTGTGCCCTTGTAGGGACCATGGTTCTGTATTCGGCCCTGCACGTGGACCTGCTGCCGCTGAATATCAGCCGGCATCTGGAACTGCCTGCGAGGCCATCGCCTCCGGTACAGGCGGTGGAAATTGTTTATGCAAGCCTGGAACATCGCGCCGGTGCGTTAACCACGACGCCTCGACCATTCGTGAGCCCCACGATCATTCCAGTTGGAGTTCCCGAGATTATAGATGCGGGTTCCGATGCGCCCGTCTACAGCTCCACGGCTTCGACCAACGGAATCGGCGCGCCGTTCACTGGACTGGAGAGCTTCGGCGCCGGGCCCATTGCCGCGCCGCCTCCAAAGCAGCCGGCGGCGCACGCGCAACCCGCCAAGCAAGACACACTGCTACGGCAGGGCGGCAACGTCATGGAGGCGAAGATCATCAAGCGCGTGATGCCTGTGTATCCGCAGCTGGCAAAGAACGCACGCGTCTCAGGCAAGGTGCACCTGATGAGTGTCATCGCTAAAGACGGCACCATTCAGAAGCTGGAAGTGCTGGACGGCCATCCTTTACTGGTGGGCGCAGCGCTGGCTGCGGTGAAGCAATGGATCTACCAGCCGACTTTGCTGAACGGCGAACCGGTAGACGTAATGGCGCCCATCGAGGTCAATTTCACTCTCACACAGTGACGGGCTTTCGAAACCTGTCCACCACCTTGATCATCAGGTAAAGGACCACGAACAGCCCGGCTGCGAAGGCAAACAGATACCAGACGTTGTGTTTCAGATACAGCATCGCCTGGTCTCCCATCTGCGATCCAAGATAGGCCAGCGCGCAGTAGCGGATCACGCGGGCCAGCAGGAAGACAGCTACGAAGGCGAGAATGCTCGATCCGAGGGCTCCGGCACAGAGCACGAAAGCCTTCATCGGCATGACGGGGAGAGGAACCAGGGCGGAGATAAAAACAGTCAGCAGGCCGTAGTGATGAAACCAGTGCCGGAAGCGGGCAGCGCGTCCCGAGGCCGTACGCTTGTCGAGATAAACCTGACCGCCCTTGCGCGCGATGGCGAAGAGAATCAGATTGCCCAGGACCGATCCCGCAACCGCGAACGCCGCCAGTGGGTAAGGACTGGCTGGATTCTTGCTGGCGAGAAATACCACCAGCACATCGACTCCGCCGGGCACCGGCAATCCCGCACCGTCGAGTATCGCAAGCAAAAACAGCCCCGCGGGGCCCATGGCCAGGAATGAGGCTAGAAGGGCCTTCATGCGCCGAGCATCTCTTTCAATTTCGCTTCATCGATAACCGGAACCTCGAACGCCACTGCCTTATCCAGCTTTGTGCCGGCGTCGGCGCCGGCCACCAGATAGCTGGTTTTCTTGCTCACTGATCCCGTCACCTTGCCGCCCGCGGCTTCAATTTTTTCCTTGGCTTCCTCGCGGCTCCACATAGGCAGTGTCCCGGTGATCACGAACACCAGCCCATCCAGCAGCCCGACATGCCGCTCTTTCTTTTGATGCGTGAACGTCAAACCGGCGTCCCGCAGGCGCTCCACTAGTTCGCGATTTCGCTTCTCGTCAAAGAAGCGCCTGATGCTGTGCGCCACCTTCGGCCCCACTTCTTCGGCCTGCTGCAACTTCTCCATGTCCGCGGCGGCAATCTCGTCGAGGCTTCCAAACGTATCGGCCAGAATGACGGCGGTGCGCTCGCCGACAAATGGAATTCCAAGCCCGTTCAAGACGCGGGGCAGCGGCTGGGCTTTCGATAATTCAATGTTCTTCGTAATCCGTTCGGCCGACTTCTTGCCCATCCGCTCCAATGCGATCAGGGCCTCGTCGGTCAGCTTGTAAATATCGGCCACGCTCATTACCAGTCCGCGCTCCACCAGTTGATCCACCAGAGAATCGCCCATGCCGTCGATGTTCATCACCCCTCTGGCAGCAAAATGGCGGACAGATTCCTTCAACCGCGCGGGGCAATTTGTATTGATGCAGCGACTGGCGGCCTCGCCCGGTTCGCGGACAATATCTCCCTGGCACACGGGGCAATGTTTCGGCATGGCGAAGGGGCTGCGGTCCGCGCCCTGTTGGACGACCTTCACCACTTTGGGAATCACATCGCCGCTGCGCTCAATGAGGATGGTGTCGCCGATTTGCAGACCGAGCCGTTCAATCTCGTCTTCATTGTGCAGCGTGGCGCGCGATACCGTCACGCCGCTCACCGTGACCGGCTTTAGATGCGCCACCGGCGTCAGCGCTCCGGTGCGCCCTACCTGAACGCCTATCCCTTCCAGTACGGTTTCGGCCTGCCGCGCCGGGTACTTGAAGGCGATGGCCCAGCGTGGAGCTTTCGCCGTCCAACCGAGCGCCTGCTGCTGCGCCAGGGAATCCACTTTGGCCACCACGCCATCGATTTCATAGGGCAGGGATTCGCGGCCCTCTTCCCACTTACGGCAAAATTCCAGCAGCGCGTCCACACCGGCACACAGTTCGCGGTTGGGATTCACCTTGAAGCCCATACTGACTAGGGCTTCGAGTGATTCCCAATGAGATTCGAAGGCCGTGGCGCCATTCACCAGAAACAGATATGCGTAGTAGTCCAGCGGCCGTGTGGCCGTCACGGCGGTTTCCAGCATGCGCAGCGACCCGGCGGCGGCGTTGCGGGGGTTGGCAAAGCGCGGAAGTCCCTGTTCTTCGCGGTCGGTGTTCAGCTTTTCGAAGCCCTTCGAATTCATCACGACTTCGCCGCGGACTTCCCAATCGGAAGGCCTTGACCGGACGCGCAGCGGAATGGATCGGATGGTGCGGGCGTTCTCCGTCACATCCTCACCCACCATGCCATCGCCCCTGGTAACGGCCTTCGCCAGCACCCCTTCGTTATACTGCACCGCCAGAGACAAACCGTCCAGCTTCAATTCCGCTACGTACTGATAGGGCGCGCCGCCCAGCAATTCCTGCACGCGGCGGTCGAAGCCTCGCAGTTCGTCCTCATTCAGCGCGTTATCGAGGCTCAACATCGGCGCGGTGTGGCGAACCTTGACGAATCCTTCGCGCGGCTTGCCGCCTACGCGCTGTGTGGGCGAATCGGCCGAGGCAAACTCCGGGTGCTGCTGTTCCAGCGCCTGAAGTTCCCGCATGAGCTTGTCATAGTCCGCGTCGGAAATCTCAGGGCGGTCCAAAACGTAGTAAAGGTGTTCGTGGCGGCGCAGCAGTTCGCGCAGATCTTCAATTTTTGTGCGGAGTGTCACGTTCAATTTTCTATAATAGGGGAGCCTAGGGGACTGACAACTTATCGCAATCTACCAGAACGCTTCCCTGATCTACAATCCTTTCGCGGGAAAATTGAATGGAAAGAACGATCACTTACTCCAACGTACCATTGCCGTTTTAACCAAGTGCGGGCACAGGGTCACGCCCGTGGCAACCACCGGGCCGCAAACGGCGGCCTCCATTGCCAGCGGGTGCATCAAGGCAGGCGCGGACGTAATCCTGGCAGCGGGCGGCGACGGAACGATCAATGAAGTAATGAATGGCATGATTCACTCCGATGTACCTCTGGGCATTCTTCCGGCGGGTACGGCGAACGTGTTGGCTTGTGAGATGAAGATCGGTACGCGCATGACGGTGGTGGCCGAGAAGCTGCATACGCTGCTGCCGCGCAAGATTGCCGTGGGGCGTCTGACGCAAGCCGGCGAGCACGACGGACGCCACTTTATCCTGATGGCGGGGGCGGGACTGGATGCGATGATTGTTTACCAGATTGACGCGGGGCTGAAGGCGGCGCTGGGAAAGGTGGCCTACTGGGTGGCCGGATTCCGCCAGGTGGGCCGGCGTTTGGCGGAGATGGACGTCCGCGTGGACGGCCGCGATCTGCGCTGCAGTTTCGCCCTCGCCAGCCGGGTGCGCAATTATGGAGGCGACCTGAACATCGCGCGAAACGCTTCGCTGCTGAATGACCATTTTGAGCTGGTGCTCTTTGAAGGTCCCAGTTCGCTTGCCTACCTGAAGTATTTCACCGGTGCGTTAACCAACCGGCTGGCGGGAATGAAGGGCGTGAAGCTGCTGCGCGCGCAGCGGGTGGAGCTTCTTGGCGCCAGCAATCCTCGCGTTTATCTCCAGATCGACGGCGAACGAGCCGGAGTTCTTCCAGCCACGTTGTCGATCATTCCAAATGCGATCAACTTGCTGATGCCGCCCGCTTATGGATAACCTGACGCACACGCTGGTTGGATTGATGATGTCCCGCGCCGGGCTGAACAGGTTTCATGTGCGTGCGTCCGCGATCCTGATTCTGGCTGCTAACGTGCCGGATATTGACGCTGTGAGCGTAGTGGGCGGTGCAGGGACCTATTTTCACTATCACCGCGGGATCACGCACGCCATTGCGTTCGCGCCCGTGATGGCGCTGCTGCCGGTTCTGGCGGTGCGGATCATCAGCCGCAAGCCCCTGGCCTGGTTGTCAGGCTATCTGCTGGCGCTGGCCGGAGTGGCCAGCCATCTGCTGCTCGACTTCACGAACATGTACGGCATCCGCCTCTACCTGCCGTTCTCGAACGCATGGCCAAATCTGGCCATCACCAGTGTGATCGATCCCTGGATCTGGGCGGTGCTGGTGCTGGTGTTTGTGGGTCCGCTGATCTCCCGCCTGGTCAGCTCGGAGATTGGAGGGAAGTCGGCCACGGGACGCGGCGGAGCGATCTTCGCTCTGCTGTTCCTCTCGCTCTACGATGGGGGCCGGGCTGTGCTGCACCAGCGGGCGGTGGCAGTGCAGGACGCGCGGATGTACAACGGGGAAACACCGCGGCGCGTGGCGGCGCTGCCGAGCCTGGCGAATCCGATGCGTTGGGAAGGGATTGTGGAAACCGACAGCGCTTTCTTTGTGCACCCAGTCGATTTGGCGGGGGAATTTGATCCTTCGGCGGGACGGGTGTTCTACAAGACCGAGGAGACAGCGGAGACTCGGGCGGCGCGGGCTACGCAGGTCTTCCAGGATCTGACGGCTTTCGCTCCGTTTGTTTTTTGGCAGGTGACGCCATCGCCGGAAGCGGAGAACGCGGTGCAGGTAGAGGCGGCGGATCTCAGATTTGGTACGCCGCCGGATCCGAGGTTTGTCGCCACGGCAATTGTGCAGGGCGGCCGCGTCCTGCGGTCCTGGTTCCGGTTCTAACCCAGAAAATCGAACAGGCTTGTGCGCGGCAGCCTGCCCCGGGACTGTAGTGCCGCGTTCTGTTCCAGAATGGCCTGGTTCAGTTCCAGGGCGGCGGTGGCGGGGTCGGCATCCTCAATGCCGCTGATCTTCGCAGCCAGCCGGATCTGGTCCTTGTTGGCGTAGGTGATGCCGTCGTTCACCTGATTTTGCGCCGAACCGTAGAAGGCGTGCTGCTGGTTGAGGTACACGCCTGCTGAATCGAGGTTGGGCAGGGCCGCGTCGATTCCCGCCTGATCGTTGTTGAGAAGCGCGACACGGATGGCATCGATACTGGTGAAGATATTTTCGGACGGGTTGGCGCTATCGAAGATTTCCTGGGCCGTTTTTGCTACCGCGAACTGAGTTCCTGAAGGACTGCGAATGAGACGGGTCGAGGGAGTTCCCAGAAAGCTGCCTGTGGGAACAGGCTGGGTCAGGTCGATGCTATAGGCCGCGGCCTGATCGCTGTCGCCGCTGAAAATGTTGCGGCCTTCGACGGTGGTGTTCGCGAACGCCACCAGTTGTTTTAGCAGGTCGCCCAATTGGTCGGCCAGATTCGCCCGTGTCTGCGGAGACGAGGTTCCGGTGGCGCCCTGGGCAGCTAGAACCCTGGCGTGTTCCACCAGGCTGACGGCGTTGGCCAGTGTGCTCTCGGCCGTATCCACTTCGGTCTTGACGCGGCCCAGATCCTTCTCCGTCTGCTGACTGGTGCCCAGCTCCGCGCGGGCCTGCAGGAGCGAACTGATCTGATCGGGATCGTCGGAGATGACGTTCACCTTCTTTCCGGATGTCAGGGCCAGCTGCGCCTGGTTCAGCCTGTGCTGCGTGCCGTTCAGGGCAGCGAGGAATTGGAGAGCGGAACTGTCGAGGCGGCTGATCATCTGATGATTCCTATGAGCGTGTCGGTGAGGTCATTCAAGACGGAAATCAACTTCGCGGCCGCCTGGTAGCCCTTCTGGAATTGAATGAGGTTGGCGGCCTCTTCGTCGAGAGATACCCCGGAACTGTCACTGCGGAAGCTCTGCGCCTGCGTCAGCAGTGCGCCGAACGTCTGCTGATCGCTCTGCGCCGCCGCCACATCACGCCCGACGTGGCCGGCCAGGTTGCCGTAGGCTTCGACGAAGGTGAAGCCGTTAGGTTGTTTCGATTTCCCAAGGTCCGCCAGCGCCAGGGCGTTTCCGTTTCCGCCTGGGGCGGTAGCCGCGGCCGCGGCGATGTCCGACGGAGCCAGCTTGTTTGTGGCCAGGGTGAGTGCCGCGCCGTTTACAGGGTCATACGTGAACAGCGGCACGGTTGGAACGTTGCCGTTCGCGTCCAGTCCGTTAGCCAATCCGGCATTCACCGCATCGGCCAGGCCGGCCGCCAGATCGTTAAGGTCGCTGAGGTAGGAAGGGATTGTAATGTTTCGTTCATCGAGGAGCCCACGTACCCTGCCCGAAGTGATCTGCGCTGAGATATCGATGCCCTGCGCATTCTGAATCTTGGCCTGCGCTCCGCTCAGGTCCACCCCGAGTTTGTAGGCATGATCTCCGATGACGGCCGTGGTCTGTCCGCCGATCTGGATGGTGAACGAGCCGTCATCCGCCTTTGTGGCCGAGAAGTCTATCAGTTGGGAGAGTTCTTCGAGAGCTCTATGAATGTCGGCGTCGAGGCTTGGATTCTGCGCCGCGTCGGAACCCTTCCGGTATTCGGCGTTGAGTGTCGCGATTTTGTCCAGCAGGCGGTTGATGCCGTCCACACTGTTCTTGATCTGCGTATCGGCTGCTCCGCTGGCATTCGATAAGGCGCCGGCACTCTGGTTGATGGCTTGCGCCACTTGGCTCGCCCGGTCGAGGACCTGCTGCCGGGAGGGGTTGCTGTTGGGCGCAACGCTCAACTGCGAGAAACTGTCGAACAGCTTGCTCAACGAGCCTGAAATGCCGGATTCGGAACTGAGGTCGAAGATGGGTTCCAGTTGCTGCAGATCGCCGGCGCGCTGGTCGGCAGAGGCCGACGCAGATTGTTGATTCCGCACGGCCTGCTCTGCAAACTCATTCCGGGAGTTCAATAACTTTCCGATGGAAACGCCACCCGTCAGGCCGCGGGTGATGTCGAACGGATTCACGTTGAAATCCTGCGTCTGCTTTACGAAACCCGGAGTGTTCGCATTGGCAACATTGTTTTGGACGACGTTGAGACCCTGCGAAAACGCCCGCAGGGTGGATGAAGTTGAAATGATTGAACCAAGTAGACTGCCCATGACCTATCCCTCCAGCGAAAGCCGGGATTCCACCGTCAACGGAGGCACATCTCCGAGGCTGGTGTACCCCCCGACGGCCGCTCCCAACATCTGCGCCCAACCAAGGTAGTACCGGGCGGCTTGTTCCATTAACGCCGTCACTACCGCCAGATCGCGGCGCAACTGCTGCAACTCGTCCCGCAGTTCGCGCTGGCGCACGGGGACGCCGCTATGACCGGCTCCGTCCTCGATCAGCAATCCTAATAGGTCCGCCGCCTCTTCCAACTCCGGCCCGCAGCCGGCCAACTGTTCCGGCGATGGAGACAGCAGTTTCTCTCTTACCTGCCGCAGTTTTCGCCTGGCGGACCGCGTGCGCTCTAGCGCTTGCGTACTCCCTTGCTCACTGTCCGTTACTCCCCGTATGTGGATTGCCTGCTCCATGGTCTGCTGGTTCCCTGTTTGCGACTGCCGCTTTCTGCGCACTGCAGCCGCTGCTCTGCTGGTTCGTTGGTTCGTTCCGCTCTCGTTGTCTCTGCCTGTTAACTACTTCTCTTTAATGGCGTCCTGCACAATACTCTTGCTCAATACCGTTGAATCCACGTGGTAATGGCCACCCTGTACAGCCGACGCCACCCGCGCCAAGTGAGCCGCCCTCTCCGGCGATTCACTATCGGATGCCCGCAACGTTTCACTCAGGTTCGATAATTGAACCTTATCGGCGGAAGACGACGATCGGTCGCCAGTGCGGCTCTGCCGGGTTCGCTCCCCTTGCTCGGTTTCCAGGGCCTTCCCTATGCCCTGAGAGCCGAGCCCTCCTACGTTTGTATCGTTGATCTTCATGAAAAGATTCCTCTTTCACTACCTCTACGTCTCTTATCGGAAGCAGTTCCGCATGTGTGAGATTATTTCTTAAATTGGGATAAGGCTATAGAGTAAGTCGCAAAACATCCGTGCAATTCTCACGAATCTTTGCGCTAAGCCTCGCCGAACGCGGGCAGGACGGCTGTTAGCGGGCCAAGGGGGAGGGATTTCGAAGCCAATTGATACAGGCGCGGAAGACACCACCCGTAGGGGAGACGCGCTCGGCTACGGGATCTGCCTGCTCGGGTTCCGGTGCCGTCTTTGTACGATAAAGAGCAATCAGTTCGCTTTCCGGAAACCCAATGGCTGCAGCATATTGCCGGATAAAATTGGTATCAAAGACGCCGCCGGGCAGCTTCTCGAACTCTTCCGATTCGATGGCTCTCAGGTAAGTCGTCCCAATCTTGGTACTTTCGGATATCGCCTGGAGGGAGACTCCGGCGCGACGCCGAAGTTGTTCAAGCTGCAATACGGTGATCATTGACGCCACGATATCCTCCGCGTTAAAGCATCTGAAAATATGTAAGCTCGACAGCCAAAGCCTATGGTACACGGAGGATAGTACCAATGGAAGGAAAGAAATCTCTTTTTTTGATTTTCTAAGTATTCTTTGTCACCACACGTTAGGGGAAGGGGGGTATTAGCAGCTGCCGCAGCTCGTGTCCGAATTGACACAACGTGTTCGCCAGGACACATTCCAGCACACCTGCCGCAAACTAACTCCTTTTTATTCATTTACTTGTATTACGGCACTTCTCCTGCATTTCCGTTTTGACAGAAGCGAGGAGTTTGCTATGCAGATTGTGAAAATAGCCGCCATCCTGATTACGGGCACGGTTGAAGCGTTGTCTCAAGAGGGCAGCCGGCGGTTGGTCATCAGTATTCCCGACCGAAAGATCGCATTAATAGAAGATGGCCGCGTGGTGAGGATATATCCGGTTGCCGTGGGCAAGCCCTCGACTCCGAGTCCGGCCGGCAGTTTCCAGATTGTGAATCGCATTCCGCGTCCCACCTGGTACGGACCAGGTCAGGTGGTGGCGCCGGGACCGGCGAATCCGTTGGGTACCCGCTGGATCGGGCTAAGCCGTCCGGGCTACGGAATTCACGGCACGAACATCCAGAGTTCGGTGGGCAAGGCGGTTTCCCATGGTTGTATCCGGATGAAAAAGGCGGACATCGAGGAGCTGTTTCAGCTGGTGGCCATCGGAGACAGGGTGGAACTGGTGGAGACGGCGCTACCCGTCGAGACCGAGATGCTGGCTACAGCCGGAGGTTTGCAATGAATCCGCTGCCTCCGATTGTGATCACTGCCGAAATCGGCTTGCTTTTTCTTCTCTGCCTGAGCATCTCGTTTGGAATCGCCTACGTGTTTCTCAGAACGACGGTGATGCTGACCACGCAGCAGCGAGGGAGCGGTTCTGCGGGATTGCGCTCCCGGCGACTGCTGTCGGCCGGACTGCTCCGCGCGCGGAGGCCAGAAGGGCGTTAAATCTGCATCCCACATATAATTAACCCCATGGCGTATTTGAGCCGTTGTGCACAGTCCGCGGCTTTCGCGTTGACCTTCGGCCTGATTGCCGCTTGTGCCCAAACTCTGGATCAGGCGGCCGCGCAGTTGGCGTCGCGCATGGGCGCCGGGCTTCCGGCCGGCTCAACCCTGTCCTTGACCGTAGAAAGTTTCTCGCCGCTTCCCGCACCTCTCGTGACGCGGGTGCGCGAGGCGATTCGATCGGCGATTGTCAATTCCGGCTTGCGGCTGGATACCAATTCCCCTACGGCGAGCCAAGTCACCATCTCGGAAAATGCCCGGGGATTTCTGCTGATTGCGCGGACTCCGGCGGCGGGCGGTACGCGCACGGCCATGGTTCCCTGGACCATCCGGCCCAGCGAGCCCTCGCAGGTGAGGGCCTCTATTTCCAGGACCTTGATCCTGGAACATTCCTCCCCCGTCCTCGACATTTCGCTGACGAATAACGGCACCGAGCTTTGGGTGCTGGAACCCGACCAGCTGGTGCATTTCCGGAACGAAGGCGGAGCCTGGAGGGCGGACCGGAACACGAGCCTTCCTCTGGCACGCCCGCCTGCGAGGGATGCGCGAGGCCGCCTGACGCCGGACCCGCGGCTGCCCGATACCAGTTCGGCCTGGCCGCTGGACGCGCGGCATACGGTCCGCTGGGCTGCGGGACGCAACTATTTCCTGGACGACTCCGGGGGCTTCTTCAGCGCCGCCAGCATGGAGGGCCTGGAACTGAAGTCTGGACTCGATGGGCGGACACGTGTCACTTCTTCGGCGGGTCAATTGCTGGCGAAGATCGACGACTGGGGGAGCGATCTCGCGGCCATGCAAGGCTCCTGCGGTGAACCCTTCCTGCTTGCGGGGCCGAAAACCGATGGCGGCGAATTTGACCGGCTGCAGGCGTACCGCTTTGCCGATGGCCAGCCAATTCCGTCAGGTGAACCGCTGGCCTTCTACGGAGTCCTTACGGCGCTGTGGCCAGCGGAATCGCCGGCGCAGGTGACCGCCGTAGTGCACAATCGCAAGACACAGCAGTATGAGGTCTATCGCGTTGCGATCTCTTGCGGCAATTAGTCTGGCTGTGGCGCTTTTGCCGGGAGCCACGCGGCCGCATTACGGCGGCACACTCCGCGTGCAGATTGCGGATGCGCTGCCCACGCTGGAACCGGGCGAGCCGGCCCGTGACCGCATTACAAGCCTGGTTGTGGAGACGCTGGTGGAACTGGACGGCCGCGGAGCGCCACAGGCAAAACTGGCGACTTCATGGCAGCACGACGCGTCGGCTCGCCGCTGGTCGTTCACGCTACGGCCGCGCGTGGTATTTCACGACGGGTCACCGTTTACCGCGGCCGCTGCCGCCACGGTGCTTTCCGCTGCGATGAAGAACATAACGGTAGAGGCGTCCGGCGCAGCCTTGATGTTCGATTCTCCCGTGGGCCGCCCGGGACTGCTCGAAGAGCTTGCCAATCCGCGCTATGCCATCTACAAGCGGACCGCGGAAATTCCGCTTGTCGGCACAGGCCCCTTTCGTCTGAATCCCTGGCTTCCGGGCGCGCCGGTGATGCTGGCCGCTTTTGAGGAGCATTGGGCCGGCCGGCCGTACCTGGACGCGATGCACTTTGACACGCGGCATTCCGCCGTCCCGGACCTGATAGAACTGCCCGTCAATACCAACCCGCGCACTCTATCGGAGAAGCTGCGTATCGAGACATCTCCGCCCGTCGAACTTTTCGCTGTGATTCTTCCGGCGGGATCGCCGCCGCAGTTGAGCGAGGCGCTCTCGCTGGCGATAGACCGGGCGGCCATCGTCAACGTTCTGTTTCAAAGGCGAGGAGAGCCAACGGCCGCCTTGCTGCCCCAATGGTTGAGCGGTTACGCGTTCCTGTTTCCGGCGGAGATGGATCTCAACCACGCCCGGACGCTTGCGGCCGAAATTCGCGTAACCATTCCGCAGCCTTTGACTTTGAGTTACCCGGCCGGTGATTCGGTGGCGCGAGGCGTTGCCGACCGGATTGCCGTGAATGTCCGGGACGCAGGGTTGGTGGCGCAAAGCACGACGGGACCGGGGCAGGCTCGACTGGTCCGGGTTCCAATTGCGTCCTCGAACCCGGCGCAGGCACTGGCGGGGATCGCAGCCGGCTGGGGAGAGGCCGAACCTGCTGGGGAACCCTATGAAGCTGAGCGCGGTCTGATTGAGAATGGCCGCATAGTGCCCATCGCGCACGTTCCGCGCGTCTACGGCGTACACGCGCGCGTCAGGGATTACGTTCCCGGGGGGCGGCTGGAAAATGTCTGGGTCGCGCCATGAGCTTTCGGACGAAAGTGATTTTGAGCATCACCACCACGGTGGCCATTTCTGTGTGGGCCGTGGCCTGGGTGGTATCGGCAACCATTTCGAAGTCGTTCGAGGAACGGGACCGCCAACGCACTGGCGCCCTGATTGCGCAGTTCCGCCACGAGCTTGCGCGCCGCGGCGGTGAGGTAGGGCGGAGGCTGGATGCCATCGCCAAATCTCAGATCCTTTCGCGGATTGCCGCCGAACCCTCCGATCCATCACAATTCGTCAACGAGGCGCAGACGCTGGCGCAGGAACAATCCCTCGACTTTCTGGAAATCATTTCCGCGGACACGCGCATTGTCAGTTCGGCGGAATGGCCTGCACGCTTCGGCTATAAGCAGGAATGGGTGGCTGGCGTTTCCGGCTGGAACGAACAGCCCGCATTCTTCCGCCGGCTTGATCTGGCCGAAGGTCCAGCGCTGGGCTTATTTGTTGTTCGCACCGTGCCTTCAGGGGATGGCGTGGTGTACATTGCCGGCGGCCAGCGCATAGATAAGGGGTTCCTGGAATCCATGCCGGCGGGCGAGGGAATGCATCTGTCGCTCTACCGTGTTTTCGAACCGCTGCCGGAGAGGGGCGACCTGGCTCAACTGATTTCAGAGGCACGCGTGCAGCGGCGGGAAATCACGCACGTGCTGCGCGAGGATACGGCGACGGCTATTCCTCTCACGGGCCGCGACCACTCGGCGCTGGGCGTGCTGCTGATCGCAAACTCCGGCGCGGATCTGAAGAACCTGAACGCTTATGTGAAGCGCACGGCGTTGCTGGTGGGGCTTGGCGGTATTCTCGCGGGCATCCTGCTGAGTTTTTGGGCGGCCGCGCGGGTCACGCGGCCCGTACGGCAACTGGCTGCCAGCGTGCGGGAGGTATCCGGCGGAAAGTGGGATGCCCGCGCGCCTGTTTCGTCCAACGACGAGATAGGGCAATTGGCCCGCGACTTCAACCGCATGACCGAACAGCTCGTGGATACACGCAATAGAATGATGCAGGCGGAGCGTGTGGCTGCCTGGCGGGAGCTGGCCCGTCGGCTGGCTCACGAATTGAAGAACCCGCTGTTTCCGCTGCAAATCACTATTGAGAACCTGCAGCGTTCGCGCCAACTGCCGCCGGCCGAGTTCGAGGAGATTTTCGAGGAGAGCGCTACCACGCTGCTGGGTGAGTTGGATAACCTCAAAAGGATAGTGGGCCGTTTCAGCGATTTTGCGCGCATGCCGCCGCCGCAGCCGGAGCGAGTGCAGATCAACGATCTGGCACGCCGCGCCCTGAGCCTGTTCGATGCGCAGTTTCGCATGCCGGGCCGGCCGGAGATTGTTCCGGATCTGCAGCTCGCCGCGGACCTGCCGGAGGTTTCGGCGGATCCGGAGCAGATCCAGCGGCTGCTGCGAAACCTGATCCTGAATGCGCAGGATGCGATGCCGCAAGGCGGCGCCCTGACCATCCGCACCAAAACATTGTCCAGCCGGATTGTGTTAGAAATATGCGATACGGGAGAGGGATTGACCCCCGAAGAGTGTCAGCGTTTGTTTACCCCCTACTACACAACGAGACAGCACGGCACAGGACTGGGGCTTGCCATTGTGCAGTCCGTTGTCAGCGATCACGGTGGAACCATTGGGGTGACCAGTGTAGTGGGCAAGGGATCGGCTTTTCGGATTGAATTGCCCCGCGACGGCAGCCATGAGTAAGTTGCTTCTTGTCGACGACGACACCAATACTCTCGCCTCCCTGGCGCGAGCTTTCCGGCTTGCGGGTCATGAAGTGGTGATTTCCGAGAGCGTCGACCGTGCGCTGGATCACGCCCGAAGCCAGCGCTTCGACATGATTCTTTCCGATGTGGTGATGCCGGGAAAGGACGGGCTTACGCTATTGACGGAACTAAAGTCGCTGGGAATTTCCGTGCCCGTGGTGATGATTTCCGGACAGGCCACGGTGGAAATGGCAGTCCGTGCCACACGCCTGGGGGCCTTGGATTTTCTAGAAAAACCAATCTCCACGGACAAGCTTCTGATTACGGTGGAGAATGTTGTGCGTCTCTCCCGGCTGGAGGAGGAGAACCGCCGCCTGCGGCAGCGCGTGGGGAAGAACGAGCTTGTCTTCCAGTCCCTGGCCATGGAGAAAGTAATGGCGCGGCTGGAGCGCGTAGCTCCCAGTGAAACACGCGTTTGTATTTTCGGCGAGACGGGCACAGGCAAGGAGTTGATTGCGCGAACGCTGCATGACCGCAGCAGCCGCCGCGACGCACCATTCATCACGTTGAATTGTGCCGCGGTCCCCGCCGAATTGATCGAATCGGAACTGTTCGGGCATGAGAAAGGGTCGTTCACCGGCGCTATTGCGCGGCACCCCGGAAAGTTTGAGCAGGCGAGTGGTGGAACTCTCTTTCTGGATGAAATCGGCGACATGCCGCTGGCGATGCAGGTCAAGCTGCTGCGCGTCCTGGAGCAGAACGAAGTGGAGCGGATCGGCGGCGACCGAACCATTGCGGTTAATGTACGCGTGGTGGTGGCCACGCACCGTCATCTGGACGAACTGGTGAGGAAGCGGCTGTTCCGCGAGGATCTGTACCATCGTGTCTTCGTATTTCCACTGACTCTGCCTCCGCTGCGGGAAAGGATTGAAGACATTCCACTGCTCACCGATTATTTCGCCAGCACCATCAGCCGCCAGAACGACTGGAAGCCGCAAGTGATTTCCGCGGCAGCCTATGCGGAGTTGCAGCGTTATGCGTGGCCGGGCAACGTTCGCGAGCTGAGGAACGTGGTGGAGCGGCTGCTGTTATTAGCGGACGGGGAAGTGGATCTCAGCACTGTGCGGGCAGCGCTGGGAGCGGAGTTCAGCGGGGCTGGTCCCGGCACCGGCAATGCGGGCGGCCGGCTATTCGATCAAGTGGAATCGTTCGAGCGCGAGGTCATCTTAGCGGAACTGAGGCGGCATGACTCGCGCATGACCGATACGGCGAAGGCGCTGGGGTTGGAACGGAGCCATCTTTATAAAAAGTGCCAGCATTTGGGGATCGATCATAAGGCCAAAGGATAGGCCTGCGACCGTCCATTGTTTGAGACGGGGTGCGGAATCAACCGCGGACTGCGGTAAATTGACACCGCTCCAACCGTGATATAGGATCAAGCCGTACTTCTGGGGGCAGCTTCTTGGGTACCATTCTCTCGCGTCGAAATTTTCTTCGGCATGCGACACAGGCGGGTCTATGCTTATCGTCTCTCGCTTCGGCGTTGGGGGCTCTTCGCTCAGAGGGCCGCAATACTCCCAAGCTCTGCATGAACATCTCGCTCAACGACCTGAACGATGCGGGCGTGCGCCGGATCAAGCAGCTTGGCGTGGATCATGTTCTGCTGGCAAACTCGCCTCCGATCCCCTGGGATGAAGCCACTATCCGCTCCATCATGGAGAAGCTGAAAACCGGCGGGCTGACGCTGGGCAACATGATGATCCCCTGGATGACTCCGGCCGGTACGGCGAATGCCTCTTTTTCCAAAGCCATCTACGGACAACCCGGCCGCGATGAAGAGATCGAGAAAGTACGGCAATCGATACGCGCGGCAGGACGTGCCGGGCTTCCGGTGGTGGAATACAACTTCTATGCGCACCGCATCACGGAAGGCTATTACGAAGAGCCCGGACGAGGCGGCGCGGGGATGAGCACCTTTGATTACGATCGCGTGAAAGACCTGCCGCCGCTGCCAGCCGAGGGCGCGCACAGTCTGGAGGAGATGTGGTCGAATCTCTCCTACTTCGTCAAGGCCGTGGTCCCGGTTGCGGCGGAATCGAATGTAAGGATGGCGCTGCATCCCAATGATCCGCCGCCACCGATCAGCCGCGGCTCCGGGCAGCCAATGGGCAGTTTCGATGGCTGGAAGCGGCTGATCGAACTGGCGCCAGGCAAAGCGAACGGCATCACGTTCGATTGCGGTGTGACGCGGGAACTCGGTGAGGATCCCGTGGCCGTGTGCCGCTATCTGGGATCGCGTGACCGCATTAACCACGTCCACTTCCGTAACGTCCGTACGGTGACGCCGCGCAAGAAGTACACCGAGGTGTTTCCCGACGAAGGCGAAGTAGACATGCTGGCGGTGATGAAGGAACTGGTCCGCCAGAAGTATCAATTGCTGGTTTATCCCGAGCATCCACGCCGCCTGGATGCGGACCGGGAGCAGCCGAAAAACGGATCGTATACGGGCTGGGTCTATAACGTGGCGTACGCGAGGGCGATCCTGCAGGCTGCCCTCGCAGAACAGTAGGGAGTCTATCGGCAAGTCAAGGAGAGTAACCATGAGAAAGGGACTGGCGGTATTGCTGTTTCTCGCATTATCCGCGGCTGCATTTGCGCAAACGGCCGCTCAGGTTTCCGGAACCGTTACCGACGAAAGCGGCAGTGTTGTACCCGATGTCACGCTGAACGTCACCAATATTGAGACGGCGCTGCAGAGGGACACCGTCACCAATGATGCCGGGAACTATCAATTCCCCGCGCTGCCGCCTGGTTCCTACCGGCTCACCGCAAAGAAGACGGGATTCCGGCAGGTTGCCCGAGAAGGTTTGAGACTGGAGGTGAACCAGAGCGCGCGCGTGGACTTCACCATGCAGCTTGGCGCGGTGAACGAAATCGTGGAAGTGACGGCGTCAGCGCCGCTGCTGGAAAGCACCAATTCCTCGGTGGGCCAAGTGATCGAGAGCAAGGCGGTAAGCGACTTGCCGCTGAACGGCCGGAACTTCGTCCAACTGGCGGTTCTCGCCAACGGGGCCATCGGTGTGGGATATGGACCGCAGGGCACCATCGGCAGCGGGACGCGAGCCGACGATACACGCGGCGGCGGCGAATTGATGGTGAATGGGAACCGGGAAATGTCGAACAATTTCCTGCTGGACGGCGTTGACAACAACTTTCGCCGCAACGCGCTGATTACGGTGCGGCCCACGGTGGAGTCCATCCAGGAGTTCAAGATGCAGACCAATTTGTTCGGGGCTGAGCAGGGACGCAACTCCGGGGCAACGGTCAATGTGGTCACCAAGAGCGGCAGCAACAGCTTCCACGGCAGCGCCTTTGAGTTCCTGCGCAACGATGCCCTGGACGCGCGGAATTTCTTCAACGCGAAAAGCAACAGCGTGAAGCCTCCGTTTCGCCAGAACCAGTTCGGCGGAAGCCTGGGCGGACCCATCATCCGCAACAAGCTGTTTTTCTTCGGCGACTATGAAGGTCTGCGCAAGGCGCAAGGGACCAATACCACGGTGAATACCGTGCCCACGGTTGCGTTCCGGTCCGGTGATTTCCGGGAGTCAGCGCCGATCTACGATCCTGCCACCGTGACCGTAGCGCCTGGAACCGCCAGCGGGTACACACGCCAGCCGTTCCCCGGCAATATAATTCCGCCGAACCGTATGGATTCCGTGACCTCGCGGCTGATTCAGGCTTATCCTTTACCGGTCCTGCCCGGGCTGGCAAACAATCAGTTCACCAATCCCGTGTTGGTGCAGAATTACAACTATGGCAACGCGCGATTCGATTACACGGTAACGCCCAAGGACACGATATTCGGAAGATATACTCCGCAACGGGCGCAGGTGCAAACGCCTACTGCCTTTGGCTTCCGAAGTGTCCCGGGACTATCCGTTCCGCTGAACCTGCATAACGGCAACGGCAGCATCACGCCCGGCAACGCGAATTTCAACAACACGAATGCGATCCTTTCCTGGGCGCACATTTTCACTCCTACGTTCCTCTCGGACTTTCGCATGGGTTATTCGCGATTCGATATGGGCAACCTTTATCCGCAGGCCGAGGCGTTGACCGATGGTCCGGGACTTGGGCAGCAACTGGGAGTTCCGAACTCGAACCAGACTCCAAAGAGCCACGGCGTACCGATCTTCTCGATCGCTTCCTACAGCGGAATCGGTGGGCCATCTTCGATTCCGACGATTCGTTACGAGAATACATTCAATCCCGCGGCGAACTTCACAAACATCCGTGGAAGCCACACCATCCGGTTTGGAACAAATCTAGTGCGCCGGCAGATCGTCGATTTTCAGGCCAATCAGGGGAACGGATCTTTCTCCTTTACGAAGACGTTCACGGGGGATCCGAACCGGGCCGGCAGTACGGGCGATGCGATGGCGACGTTTCTGTTGGGGGCTTACTCCTCATTGAGCCAGGACCACCAGTTGGTTTGGGCGGGATACCGGGTGCTCGAATTGGGTTCGTACATCGCCGACGACTGGCGGGTGAGCAGCAAACTCACGCTCAACATCGGTCTGCGGTACGAACACCTCCCGCCACCGGTTGAGGTGGCGAACCGCATGATGAATTTTGACATTTACACGGGCAAGGTCAAGATCGCCGGCTTCAATTCCGGCCAGCATGTGGGAATCGAAACTCCGCGCAAGCTGTTTGCTCCGCGCTTTGGTTTCGCCTATCAACCGTTGAAGGACACGGTGGTTCGAGGCGGTTTCGGCATCTATTACAACGCTTCAGGCAGCGGCGGCGGTTTGTACCGGATGCATCGCTATCTGCCGTTTGCGGCTTCCAATTCAGCCAGTGTGAACGAATTCGCGGCTGCCTATCCCACGGTGTCACAGGGCCTGCCGCCCATTCCTTCGACGGACTTCGCGACGGTCTCAGCCAATCCAATCGGTAACTTCCTGAGCATCCCTTCCAATTACAGGCCAGCCCATGCACTGCAGTTCAACCTTGGCGTGGAGCGTCAACTGCCATGGAGCACGGTGGTCAAGGCGTTCTATATCGGCAACCTGGGGCGGCACCTGGACGTGAACTTCAACTACAATCAGCCGATTCCGGGGCCAGGCGCGCAGCCACCGCGGCGGCCGTTGTTTGCCATTGCGCCGCTGGTTGTGGGCGCGACGCTGGCTGCCACCGACGGTATTTCCAGTTACCATGCTTTCCAATTCACAGGGGAGAAGAGGTTCTCTAACGGGCTGGGCTTCCTCACCGGATATACCTACTCCCATTCCATTGATAACGTGCCGCTGCAACAGGGCGGCAATGGAGAAGGGCCGCTGCCGCAGGATCCGCGGTATCGCGCCAGCGATCGTGGAAACAGCTCGTTTGACATCACTCACCGCCTGACGCAATCGGCCATCTACAATCTGCCGTTTGGCAATGGACAGCGCTACCATGCATCGCAGCACTGGGTGAACAACGTATTTGGTAACTGGCAGCTGAATCTGATCGTCATCTTTCAGACTGGCCTGCCTTTCACACCAGCCCTGGCGAGCCCGGTGGCAAATACCGGAACTGGCAGCCGGCCGAATGTCACAGGCAACGCGACACTTGCAAACCCCACTCTTTCCCGCTGGTTCAACACCGCGCTGGACTCCTCCGGCGCACCCTGGGGAACACCGGCTTTGTATACGTTCGGAAACGCCGGCCGCGGAATCCTACGGGCTCCGGGCCGCACCAACTTCGATTTCTCCGTATTCAAGGAATTCGCTGCTACCGAGCGCCTACGCGTTCAATTCCGCTCTGAATTTTTCAACGTGTTTAACCATCCGCAATTCGATCTGCCAAACGCTTCCATAGGCTCCGCCGTTGCCGGTACGATATCCGGAACGGTGGGCACGCCGCGCGACATTCAGTTTGGACTTAGGCTGGTATTTTAGCTTATGAATCGACGCGACCTCTTGAAACTGCCCGCCGCGCTGCCCGCGACGGCTGTGGCGCTGCAAGTGAAGGCCAAAATCATAGACGAGTTCGACCCCGGCAATATCAAAATCTCGCACCGGGTAAGCATCCGTGTGCCTGACGAGGATTTGCTGTTCCTGAAGCAGATCGGGCTGCGATACTTTCGCGCGGAGATACCGCTGGATGCCTCCTTCGACGAGATGCAGCGCCAGCGGGACCGGTTCGCTGGTTACGGAATCGCCATGCACCACTGTGCACACTATGCGCACCAGTCGCCGGATATCCTGCTGGGTATTCCGGGAGCGAAGCGCGACAGGGACATCCAGACTTGCGCCGCGGTGCTGCGGCACCTGGGAAAGATCGGTGTCAAAGTCGCCGTGCTGGATTGGATGGCCGCTAATACGTTCACCACGGCAATGGTGGACCGGCGCGGATTCAAGACGCGGGAGTTCAACCTCGCCGACTTCCGGGCAAAGGTGGAGAAGCAAAAATTCGAACGGACGTACTCGGAAGAGGAGATCTGGAATGCCTTCGCTTACTACCTCAAGGCGATGCTACCAGTTGCCGAGGAGGCGAACGTCAAGCTGGCGATGCATCCTTCCGATCCGCCGGTGATTGAGACGATGAACGGCGTCGGCAGGATCTTCCGGAATTATGAAGGGTATCGACGGGCGGAAGAGCTTGCGGGCGCGAGCAAACATTGGGGCGTCCGGCTCTGCGTGGGCACATGGTCTGAGGGTGGCGATCAGATGGGGAAGGACGTTCTCGGGATGATCAGGGATTTCGGAGGCCGCGGCAAACTGTTCGATGTGGATTTTCGCAACGTGACCTCACCGCTTCCGAGCTTTCAGGAAACGCTACCCGACGGGGGCTACGTGGATATGTACCAAGTGATGAAGGCGCTGCGGGAAGTGCGATATTCGGGGCCGATGGTGCCGGACCATGTACCGGCGATGGCCGGCGACAGCGGAATCAATCGGGCGGGTACGGCTTATTGCATATCTTATATGCGGTCGCTGCTGCGACGGGCGAATGAAGAGGTGGGTTGAGAGGGGCGCGGTCTATCGAATAAATTGAAGCGAGCAAGCGGCAGTCCACCGGCCGCCTATTGTTGGCAATTCCGCCGCCCATCCAGAAAGCCGTCGAAAATTTCCGGATTGAAGTCTGTCAAGAGTGCGCCAGATGGCTTGCGGCGTCGTCAGGAACCCGGGGGGATCTCAGGGACGCTCTCTACTGAAGCTTGATCGAATGTATCCCAGGATTTCGAGTCCCCCGCGCGAACACCTGTTATCCTGATTGCGTAATGCCTGTATTAATAATGATTGCGCTCGGCCTGCTGGCCGCGGCCCCCAGCTTTGCCCAAAGTTCGCCCCTCCTCGACATTCTTAGCCAGGAACTGAACCGCAACTTCAGCGTCCTGAAGGAGAAGGCCGACCCGGCGCCGTACTACCTCGGCTACTCCGTCGTCGATCAGCAAGTGCAGGTGGTATCGGGCAGCATGGGCACACTCCAGACGCGTAATCAGGGCCACAGCCGCACGCTGGACGTCTCGATCCGGGTCGGTTCCCACAAGCTCGATAACTATCACATCGTCGGCGGCGAACGGCCGCAGTTCACGTCCGCGACTCCCATTTCCATCGAAGACAGTCCCAATTCCATCAAGCGGCGTCTCTGGCTCGAAACCGACCGCACTTTTCGCGGGGCCTCGCAGCGCCTCATCAATCTCAAAACCAGCACACAGGTGAACGTCACCGCCGAAGATACCTCCGACGACTTCTCCGTTGAGGAGCCGTCCGTCTATGTAGAGCCGGTGAAGAAGCTGTCCGGTTCCGCCGACGATTGGACCGATCGTGTGCGCAAATGGTCCGGCGAATTGAACAAATATTCCGGAGTGCTTGCCTCCAATGTCACGGTGCTGATTCAGCGGGAGACGAAGTATCTCGTCAACACGGAAGGCACGCGCATCCAGCACGGCCGAGGCTTCGCGCGCATCATTATCAGCGCCCAAGGAAAGGCATCCGATGGCATGGACCTTGCCACTTCAGACACCTTTGAGGCCGAAGATGCCAGCGGTCTGCCGAAAGATGCCGAAGTGATTGCGGCCGTCAACCGCGTGGGCAAGGACCTGAAAGATCTGCTGAACGCTCCGCTGGTGGATCCGTTCGTTGGCCCTGCCATTCTGTCCGGCCGCGCGTCGGGCGTCTTCTTTCACGAGATCTTCGGCCATCGCATCGAAGGCCATCGCCAGCGCGATGAGACCGACGGCCAGACGTTTACCAAGAGCATCGATAAGAAAGTTCTGCCCGACTTTCTCTCGGTGGTCTTCGACCCCACCAAGAAAACCATCGCAGGCATGGATCTGAACGGAACTTACCTTTACGATGACGAAGGCGTGAAGGCGCGCCGCGTGCCGTTGGTGGAGAACGGAGTGCTCAAGACCTTCCTCATGTCCCGTTCTCCCATTAAAGGCTTTCCACAATCGAACGGGCACGGACGCAAGCAGGCCGGCAACGAGGTGGTCTCGCGGCAATCGAACCTCCTGGTCGAATCGTCGAAGAGCGTTCCGGAGGCTAAGCTGCGCGAGATGCTGATCGACGAGATCAAGCGCCAGGGAAAGCCGTACGGCTTCTATTTCCGCAACATCACGGGTGGATTCACTACCACCGGCCGCCGCGGCGCGCAGGCGTTCAAGGTGATTCCGCTGGTAGTGTACCGCGTCTATCCGGACGGCAGACCGGATGAGCTTGTACGCGGTGTTGATATTGTAGGGACGCCGCTGGCCAGCTTCGCCAAGATTCTGGCCACTTCCGACAAACCGGAAGTGTTCAACGGCTATTGCGGCGCCGAATCGGGCAGCGTTCCCGTTTCCGCCGTGTCGCCCGCGATCCTGGTATCGGAACTGGAAATTCAGAAGAAAGAAAAAGGCAACGACAGGCCTCCGCTGCTGGCCCCGCCGGTGCTCACCGGAGGAGTTCAGTGAAGTTCGTTGGAGTCTTATTGACGGCACTTGCGCCGTTGCTGCTGCTGGCTGACGAAAAGGCGGCCCCGCCGGCGGCAGTTCAGTCCGACCCGGTTTTACGGGCCATGAGCGACGAACTCGCTCGCGCCAAGTTACTGAGTGTTGCCAATCTCGACGTGCCGTATTACATCGAATATTCTCTCGATGATGCCGAGAACTTCAGCGTTTCCGCATCCCTCGGCGGTCTGCTTTCAGTGACGAATTCCCGCGGCCGTCTCCCCTCCACACGAGTGCGCGTGGGGGACTATAAATTCGACAATACGAATCACATCTACAGCGAATATTTCTCCGGCTCCCGCTACGATCCCGACAATCTGACGCTGGACGACAATTACGGCGTACTTCGCCACAGCCTTTGGCTTTCCACTGACCGCGCCTACAAAGCCGCCGTGGAGGCGATCGCGCGCAAGCGGGCGGCCCTGAAAAACATCACGCAGAGTCAGGATCTGCCTGACTTCTGGAAGGCGCAGCCCTATCAAAGGATCCTGCCCGTCGTGCATCAGAATGTGGATGCGCCGAAGTGGACGTCCCGCGTCCGGGATTTCTCAGCAATTTTCAACCGCTATCCGGAAGTACTTGGCTCCTCGGTACAGTTCAGCGCACTGCAATCGACGCACTACATGCTGAATTCCGAAGGCACAACGATCCGCATTCCCGACGCCATCTTCTTCCTGCAAGCTCGCGGCGCCGGTCAGGCACCCGATGGCATGACTGTGCGGGATGCCATTGTGCTGCAGTCGCTCGATGCCGGCAAACTACCATCCGAGGCGGACATGCAGAAGGCGGTTACCGATGTCGCCGAGCATGTCAAGGCTCTGACGGCGGCCCCGGCCGGCGAAGCATATTCGGGTCCTGTTCTGGTGGAGGGGATAGCCTCCGCGCAAATTTTCGCGGAACTGCTGGGTGGAAATCTTCACGTCCCGCGGAAACCCATCAGCGAGCCCGGGCGAAACGTGCCCTTCTTCGCCAGCGAACTGGAAGGCCGTATCGGGTCGCGGATTCTACCGGAATTTCTCACGGTGGTAGACGATCCCACGCAGAGTTCCTTCAACGGAGTTCCTTTGTTCGGGCAGTATGAAGTGGACGAGGAAGGCGTGGTTCCCAAGCCGCTGACCATTGTGGAAAAAGGCAAGCTGCAGAACCTGCTGTTGACGCGCCAGCCGGTGAAGGGGTTCGACGGATCCAATGGCCATGCGCGCCTGCCAGGCAGCTCCGGTGCGCGCACGGGCGCCTTCAGCAATCTCTTCGTTCGATCGAGCGAGTCAGTCAAGGGCGACGAACTGAGAAAGCGCCTGATCGAGATGTGCAAGCAGCGCAATAAACCGTACGGCCTGATTGTCCGCAAGATGGATTATCCGTCCTCCGCGGCCATCGATGAGGTGCGCCGCATCATGACGGGAATCTCGCAATCCGGAGGCTCCTCCAAGCCGGTCAGCATTCCGCTGCTGGTGTATCGTATTTATCCGGACGGAAAAGAAGAACTGGTGCGCGGACTGCGCTTCCGCGGCCTGTCCGTGCGCTCGCTGAAAGACATCATGGCCGTGTCTGAGGAAACGTTCTCCTTTAACGTCATGGGCAATCTCGCTCCCTTCGCACTGATGGGCGCCGGGGGATACGTCACCGCGGAATCAGTGGTCGCGCCCTCCATGCTGTTTGATGATCTGGAACTGGAAAAGCCGTCAGACGATCAGCCGAAGCTTCCCGTGGTGCCTCCGCCGCCGCTGACTGCCTCGCGCTAATATGGGCATTCTCGGCCGAACTCTATTTCTAGAGATCACCTCGAATGCGTTATTGGGGACGGCAATTTTCACCTTCGTCGTCTTCCTGCAACAGGTCAGCAAGCTGCTTGTGCTGCTGGTGCGCAGTTCGGCGCCTCCCAAGACGGTCGGCCTTCTGTTCTCCCTGATTCTGCCGTACGTCTTTACGTTCACCATTCCTGTGGGAGTGCTGGTGGGCGTACTGATCGCCTTAAGCCGGATGTCGAGCGACGGAGAAATCACGGCGATGCGCGCCGCCGGTATCCCAAGCCGCAAGGTAATCTATCCGGTGGCATTGTTCGCGATGCTCGCGCTGATGGCAACCGCGGCCGCAACACTCTGGCTGACTCCGCTGTCTCTCCGCCAGAAGAGTAAAGTAGTGAGCGAGCTGGCCGCCGAAGAACTCACGGCCGATGTGCAGCCTCGCGTTTTTCAGGAACAGTTTCCGAACAAGATCCTCTACGTCGGTGATGTCATCCCCGGCCCGGTTATCCGCTGGAAGAACGTATTTCTGGCCGACATCACGCCAACAGAAAATCGCAAGATTGCCGATAATTCCGATGGGCCGCTGATCACCGTCGCTTCCGAGGCGATCGCGGTTCCGGACATCAAAAATAACCGTATTCAATTGTCGTTCATCAACGGCAGCACTTACCAGTCGGAGAAGGATTGGAACATTTACCGCCGCACGGACTTTCCCACGGGCGATCAAATGCTGGAGGCGGAACGGCACAACGAAGTGCGCTCGCGTCCGATTCCGGAGATGGATATCGGGCCTCTTTATAAGTTGGCCAGGCAGTCACTCGACGCTAGAATCGAACTGCACTACCGGCTGGTTCTTCCGCCGGCTTGTCTGCTGCTCGCGCTGATTGGGATTCCGCTCGGAGTGTCGTCGCGGAAATCCGGCAAATCATCGGCCTTCGTGCTGACGGTAGCGGTGGCGTTTCTTTATTGGATGAGCCTCATCACCGTAATTGGGTTGGCCAAGCAGGGAACGCTTTCGCCAGGCATCGCGATGTGGCTGCCGAATATTTTGACGGGCCTCATCGGCATTGTCTTGTTCGCACGGTTGGAACTCCCCGGCGACCTCGATATTGTGGCCAAGGTGCAGGCCTTCTTCGTCCATCTATACCGGCGCATCGGCGGCAAACTGCGCGGGACTCCTGCGGCCGCGGCTCCACAAGCTACGCGCACCCGGTTCCCGCTGGTGCCGCTGCTGATTGACCGCTATGTGCTCACCAGCTTCCTGTTCTACTTCGGTCTCTGGCTGACCAGCTTCGTGATGATGACTCACGTCTACAACTTCTTTGAGCTGCTCAGCGACATTGTAAAGAATCACATTCCCATGATGCTGGTCGGGAAGTACCTCTTGTTCCTGACGCCGATGCTGATCTACGATTCCACGCCCATCAGCGTTCTGGTGGCCGTGCTGGTGACGTTCGGCGTGCTTTCCAAGAATAATGAAGTCACGGCCCTCAAGGCGTGTGGAGTGAGTCTGTACCGCCTGGCAGTACCCGTGATTCTGGCTGGCGGCGTCATCAGCATCGCCCTGTTCGCCTTCGATCACTACATCATTCCCGATGCGAATGTAGTGCAGGACGGCATCCGCAATCAGATCAAGGGTAAGCCGGTGCAAACGTTCCTGCGGCCTGACCGTAAATGGATCTTCGGGGAAGGCAACCGCATTTTCTACTACAAGTATTTTGAGCAGAACGAGGGTGTGATGGGCGGCGTTTCCGTTTACGAGCTGGACCCGGCAACCTTCCGGCTGCGCAAGCACATCATCGCTGAGCGCGCCCGCTGGGAGTCCGGCCTGAACACCTGGATCTTCCAAAACGGTTGGGCCCGGGACATCGGCCCGCGGCGCGATTCGCCTGTGAAGTATCAGCCATTCCCGCTACAGACTGCAACGTTTCCCGAGCTGCGGGAGCCCCCCGGCTACTTTCTGAAAGAAGCCATTCAGGAAAAGCAGATGAATTTCCAGCAACTGGAAAACTACATCAAAGAGCTGCGCCAAAGCGGATTCGACACGGTGCACCTGCGCGTGCAGTATCACAAGAAATTTTCGGTGCCGCTGTTCGCGCTGATCATGGCCATGATCTCCATCCCGTTTGCCTTCGCTGCCGGAAATCGCGGCGCAATGGCCAGCATCGGCGTCAGCTTCGGCATCGCCATTGCTTACTGGTCCATCAGTGTTTTGTTTGAACAGATCGGCAACGTCAACCAACTGCCCGCCCCGCTTGCAGCCTGGTCACCGGATGCCGTGTTCTCGCTGGCCGGTCTTTATTTTCTGGCCCGCATGAAAACCTGAGCGTCAGGCGAGCAGGTTCGTTAACGCTTCTGTGATTTCCGGATAGCGAAACCGAAAGCCCGCCCCTTCGGCGGCCTTCGGAAGAATCTTCTGGCTTCCGAGGACGATCCCGCCCATTTCCCCAAATAACACTTTCAGCGCCAGACGCGGAACTGCGAAAATGGCGGGGCGGTGCAGCACGCGTGCCAGAGCGGCCGTGAAATCGGCATTCCTCACGGGATTTGGCGACACTCCATTCACCGCGCCGGCGACGTTATCCCGCATGATGGCGAAGATGAACAGTTCAATCAGATCGTCTGCATGAATCCACGACATCCACTGGCGGCCCGACCCCAGACGCCCGCCGGCACCCATCTTAAACGCCGGCAGCATTTGCGCGAGTGCTCCGCCTTCCTTGCCGAGAACAATACCAATCCGGACCGTGGCAACGCGAATCCCCATCGTCTCGGCATTCAGGGCCTGTTGCTCCCACTCGAGGCAAACCTCCGGCAGGAAACCCCGTCCGGGTCCCGAATCCTCCACCAAGGTCTCATCTCCACGATCGCCGTAGTATCCGCTGGCGGAAGCAGATACCAGCACCGGCGCCCTCTGCGCCGCATCGGCGAGGCCCCTGACAAGATTCCTGGTTCCTATCTTGCGGCTGTCCAGGATGCGCTGCTTCACTTCGCTATTCCAGCGCTGAGCTACGGGTTCTCCGGCCAAATGGATCACTGCATCCGCATCAGACAGGCTCGCCTTCGGCGCAGGCTGCTTGACGGCATCCCATTCCGTGAACCACACCGCGGGAGGCAGCGACGGACTCCGGGACCGCCCCAGTACATGCAGCGTGTGGCCATCCCGCAACAACCGCCTGATCAACCGCGTTCCCAAAAAACCTGAGGCCCCGGTCAGCGTGATATTCATACCAGTTCCTTCCCCGTGCGCGCCACGTATTCAATTTCGCGGATATAGGCGTCCACTCCGGTCTTGCGTTTCATGCCGTCATAAGACATGTAACGGATTTGCCCAAAAATCGGCCGCTCCACCCATGGCCGGTCATGAAGTCCGAAGCACCACAGGATTCCAACGTACGTATTCGGATCGCGCCCATCCAGCGCGTAGCGGTCGTGCATGGCGATCATGAACCGCAGAGCGTCCTCGTGCGTGGCGGACCATTCCATTATCTTCTTGCCCCAGTACATGCGGTAGTACCCGTGCATTTTGCCGCGCAGCAGCAACTCTCTCTGCGTGGCGTTCCATAGCGGATCGTAAGTCTCGCAGGCTTCCATCTGTTCCGCGCTGAACACGGGATCGCGCTTATCTTTGGCATGTTTGGCGAGCGTTTTCAACGCCCACTCCGGCAGCGATTCCAGCGAGTCAAAATTTGGCGTGAAGCGCGCGAAGTTAAAGGAGAGCTCCCGGCGCACAATCAATTCCTCGAGAAACTCGGCAGCTACCAGGTTATGCTCCTCGGCATAGTCCCGGGCTTTTAGGGCGACATGCAGCGATGAGATCTGGCCGAAGTGCAGATAGGGGCTCAGGTTGGATGTGGCGTGTGCGGAAGGCTCATTGCGCTCGCGCGCATACTTACGCAGGTTCTTCGTCACGAAATGGGTCAGACGCTTTTCGGCCGCTTCACTGCCACCATGGAACGCGGTGGACGGCCGGACAGTATGGTCAATCTCGCAAGAAGCTACCAGGTCCGCGATGTTCTTCACGTCAACGTGGAACTCCGGGATCTTACCCGCGTATTTTTTCGTTACCCGGGGCATTTCGAACGGCTGCAAATATTCAGGCAGCAAGCGGTTGATCTTCGGCCGGATGGTATAGGCGGCCCACTCGCGCTTCTCCATGCGGCTCATGGGCACCACGCAACTGGAATCCACGGCGTAGTAGGGGCAATCGATCTTCGCGGGAACGCTTGCGTTGTGCCGCGCGGCGATGAACGTGGGATAGTCGTCAGTAACCACTAGCGCTGCTTTTTCCGCGAGACGATAAAGGATGTCGTTGGCATCGCTCTTGCGCCGCCGTGGATAAAACACGTAGCCAATGCCGAGCTTTTCCAGTTTCTTCGCCGTATCCGGCACGCCTTCCAGGATGAAAGTATGCAGCCTGTCGTTGGCGTACGGGTAGGTGCACGTGAGGCCCTCGTAATAGAGCACGGGCAGGCCCAGATCATTGGCGTGTTCCACCGCAAAGGCCAAGCCGTGGTTTACGGAAACCCGGCGGTTCATCTGGGCCCAATACAGCACGTATTCAGCGCCGGAACGCACTGTCCGTTCGTTCAGCACGGCAACCCGCTCCATCGTCATCCTCTGATTTGATTCCCGCCGGAGCGCGCCCGGTACAATTAAAGCTTACGGCATGCGTGCATGGAACCGGGCCCAACTTCTTTGGGGATATCTTCGAGGCAAACAAAGGCTGAACGCACTTCCCGTGGAGTTCATTGTAGAGACCACGGCGAAGTGCAATCTGTACTGCCCCATGTGTCCGCGCGAAACTCACAAACAACCCAAAGAGGACATGACGGACGCCATTTTTCAGCGCCTGGTCCAGGATGCCGGACAGTCCGCCGAACACGTCATGCTGATCGGCCTGGGTGAGCCGTTCCTCGATAACAAGATCTTCGAGCGCATCGAGTATTGCGACAAGCACAACATCTCTACCCTGCTCTCGACGAACGGCACGCTGCTGGACGAGGCCACCTGTGACAAGATTCTGCGAACGCCGCTGGAGCACATCACGCTGAGCTTCGATGGCTCGACGAAAGACTCGTTCGAGTACTACCGCAAGGGCGCCCGATTTGAAAAAGTACGCGACAACTTTGTCCGTTTCGCCCGCATGAAGAAAGAGCGCGGCGTGAAGGTGCAAGTGGTCGCCCAGATGGTGCGCATGGAGCGCAACTGGAACGAGGTCGACGATTTCGTACGGTTCTGGAGTAACGTGCCGGGTGTTGACCAGGTCCGCGTGAAGGCCGACGAAACCAACCTGATGCGTCCGGATTCAGGCCACGCCGCCAGTGACTGGAAGCACCCATGCCATTACCTCTGGCGCGGCCCCATGTACGTCAAGCACAATGGCGATGTCTATCCGTGCTGCCAAAGCTACATGCTGGATGGCGCGCCGGTAGGCCGCATCGGCGAGGCGCCACTGACTGAGATCTGGAACTCAGAGGCAATGCAGCGCATGCGGCGCCTTCACGTGGCGAATCGCGCCGGGGAAATCGATGTCTGCTCGAAGTGCTGCACCACCATTCCCCATCCGGTGCTGGTGGCGGGCAGCCTCATCTTTCACGGCCGCACGGTTCGCAATCTGCTGCCGATAGTAGAGCGCCTCACCTACCTCTCGAAGCTTCCCAAACGGCTGCTTCGCCCTCCCAAGCCGCCCGCGCCCGCGGAGCCGCTAGTACAAATAGAATCGGCCAAGCGGTAACAAGATGGGATAAGATATCCCCACATGAAACGCCGCGATTTTCTTCAAACCGGAGCCATCGGCCTCCCGCTGCAAGCGCAAGCCATGGCCCAGTCGGCTCCCCGTTATAACGGCAAGCCGGCCCTCAAGATCACCGATATTCAGACCTTCCTGGTAGGCGTCGGCGGACGCAACCTCTGCTTCGTCAAGGTCATCACCGATCAGGGAATCGACGGCTGGGGCGAAGCCTATTCCGTCGGCCCGGATGAGGCCACCGTAGCCACCATTAAGGATTTCAAAAGCTGGCTGGTGGGCAAGGACCCCCGCAACGTGGAGTACCTCTGGTCCACCATGTACAACTTCACGCGCTTCCCGGGCGGCGCGGTGATCAACGCGGCCATCAGCGGCATTGAGCACGCGTTGTGGGACATTTCCGGCAAAGCAGCAGGCCTTCCCGTGTACATGCTGCTGGGCGGCAAATGCCGCGACAAAGTTCGCGTTTACCAGGGAACCGGCGGCGGTACCCCGCAGCAGCTGGGCGAAAATTGCAAGAAGCTGATCGCGAAGTACGGCTACACGGCGCTCAAGATGGCGCCGCATCCGAACGGTTCGCAGTCCATGCCGTGGAACGCCGTGACGCGCGCGGCCGGGCAGCGCGCCGAAGCGGCACGCAACGCCGTTGGCCCGGACGTGGATCTCGGCTTCGACGCGCACGCCACGATCTTTGAGCCCATCCGCGCCTTCAACATGGCCGAGGCTCTGCGCCCGGCCACTCCCTACTTCATTGAGGAACCCATCCGCATGGAGAACGTGGATGCACTGCAAGCCCTGAAACAGAAGATCAACATTCCGTTAGCCACTGGCGAATGCCTCTATACGAAGTATGATTTCCGGCAGATTCTGGCCAAGCAAGCCGCCGACATCGTGCAGCCCGACATCTGTCTGGCGGGCGGCATCATGGAGTTGAAAAAGATCGCCGCGATGGCGGACGCACATTACGTGGTGGTTGCTCCCCACAATCCCATGGGGCCGCTGGCCACCATGATCAACGTTCACTTCGCCGCCTCAACACCGAACTTCCTGATCCTGGAGTATCACCCCGACGACGATTCCCCGCGGAAGGATCTGATCAAGGATCCGGTGGTGGTGAAGAACGGATATCTTCCGATCCCCGATAAACCGGGATGGGGTTACGAGGTGAATCAGGAAGCCTTCGCGCATTACCCGGCGAAGCCCTGGCACCGCGGATTCGCCTACGGACCCGACGGTGCGCCTGACTACATCTAAACTGTAGGTATGGACCTGAAAGTCAACGGTCGAACTTACCAGTTGGAAGGGGACCCTGAGCGGCATCTGCTCGGCGTCCTCCGCGATGAACTCGATCTCACCGGCAGCAAGTACGGTTGCGGGGAAGGCCAGTGCGGCGCCTGCACTGTCTTGCTGGCAGGTGCTCCGGTGCGGTCTTGCCTGACGCCGCTGCGCGTTACCGCGGGCAAAGCCATCACCACCATTGAAGGTCTGGCCACCCACGGCAAACTGCATCCCTTGCAGCAGGCATTCCTCGATGCGGATGCTTTCCAATGCGGCTACTGCACCTCAGGAATGATCATGAGCGCCGCCGGACTCCTCGCCAAGTCCGCCAATCCGGCCATCCCGGAAATCACACGGGCCATGCAGGGCAACGTCTGCCGGTGTGGTACGTACCCGAAGATCATCGCGGCAGTCCGTATGGCCGCCGCGAAGGGAGGCTCCCATGCTTGAGGCTGAACGCTACGAACTCTTCCAGGGCCCGGCCTACCGGTTCACGCCGGACCGGCGCGACTTCTTTAAAATCCTCGGCGGCGGCATCGTCGTACTGCTGATGATGAATCATGCCGATGGGCAGGAATCCGGCCGCCGCGGTGGGGGCAACGCGATTCCCAAGGAAGCCGAGGCGTGGATGCATATCGGTGAGAACGGGACCATTCAGTTTTTCACCGGCAAAGTGGAGGTCGGGCAAAACAGCCGGACCGCCCTGACGCAGGCGGTGGCGGAAGAGCTGCACGCCCCCGTCCAATCCGTGGAGATGGTAATGGGTGACACGGACCTGGTGCCGTTCGACATGGGAACATTCGGCAGCCGGACCACGCCCACCATGGCGCCCCAATTGCGCCGCGTCGCCATCGCGGCCCGCGAGTGGCTGCTCGATCTTGCCGCAGAAGAATGGCACGCCGACCGCGCGACACTGAAGATCGAGAACGGGCGGGTACAGGGCGCATCCGGCAGGAGTGCGGCGTTTGGGGAATTGACCAAAGGCAAGAATCTGGTCCGCGAAGTCGGCGCTGGTGCTGTCAGCAAACCGCGCTGCGAGTCGGTCGCTAAGGTGAATGGCCGTGACATGGTCACCGGCCAGCATCGCTACACTTCAGACATCAAACGTCCGGGCATGCTCTACGGCCGGATCCTGCGTCCATCGGCGTTTGACGGAAAGCTGGTCTCGATTGACGCCACCGGCGCCGAAAAATTCCCCGGCGTTCAGGTGGTCCGCGATGGGAATTTTGTCGGCATCGTTAGCGCGGAGGCACACGTTCTCCCCCACGCATTGGCGGCGATCCAGTCTGAATGGAAGGCGCCCTCGCAACCAGGCAGCAAAGATCTTTTCACCTACCTGAGGCCGGCGCCAGCTGCGGTAGACGCCACATACACAATCGCCTATATTGCGCACGTTCCGCTGGAACCGCGCGCGGCCGTAGCCGAATGGGCCGAGGGCCGGTTGACTGTCTGGACGGGCACGCAACGCCCGTTCGGGGTACGCGAAGAGCTGGCGCAAGCGTTCCAAATTCCCGAATCGCAGATTCGCGTGATGGTTCCTGATACGGGCTCGGGCTACGGCGGCAAGCATACCGGCGAATGCGCCATTGAAGCCGCGCGCCTGGCAAAGGCTACGGGGAAACCGGTGAAGCTGGTGTGGACCCGCGAAGAAGAATTCACCTGGGCCTACTTCCGTCCTGCCGGCGTGATTGACATCCGCAGCGCGGCCAATAAAGACGGCATCCTGACGAAGTGGGAGTTTCACAACTACAACTCTGGCGGTTCCGGCATCAACACGCCATACGAAGTGGCGCATAAGCAGGTACAGTTTCATGACGCGAAATCGCCACTGCGCCAAGGCTCCTACCGTGGACTGGCGGCGACGGCAAACCACTTCGCACGGGAATCGCACATGGACGACATGGCCCGCACCGCGGAGATCGACCCGCTGGAATTCCGCTACCGGAATTTGAAGGATGCGCGCATGCACGGAGTGCTGGAGGCAGCCGCTAAACAATTTGGGTGGGGGAAATCCAAGCCCAGGCCCAACCACGGCTTCGGCATCGCCTGCGGGTTCGAGAAAGGCGGATACGTTGCCTCCTGTGCCGAGGTGTCCGTGGACCAGGCGGCCAAGCGCATCCGCGTGGAGCGGGTAGTTACGGCTTTCGAATGCGGTGCAATTGTCAATCCCCAACACCTGAAGAATCAGGTGGAAGGCGCGGTGGTACAGGGGCTGGGTGGAGCGCTCTTCGAAGCCATTGAATTTGAAGACGGCAAGATCCTGAACGGCAAGCTTTCGCGCTACCGGGTCCCGCGCTTCAGCGATCTTCCCAAATTGGAGACGGTGTTGGTGGATCGTAAGGACATCGATTCGGCGGGCGCGGGTGAGACGCCGATTGTGGCACTTGCTCCGTCTATCGGCAATGCAGTCTACAACGCGGTCGGCGTGCGTCTGCGCTCATTGCCCATGAGCCTGTAAAGCCGCTACCCGACGATACTGCCGTCGCGCATGTGTGTAATGCTGTGACCAAAAGCCGCCGCTTCCGGGTTGTGCGTGATCATCATGATGGTCTGGCCTAACCGTTCATTCAAATCGCGCAGGATGCCGAGCACGATGTTGGAGTTCTCCGTATCCAGATTGCCCGTCGGTTCGTCCGCAAGCAGAATGGACGGATGGTTGACCAAGGCCCTGGCGATGGCCACACGCTGCTGCTCGCCTCCGGAAAGAGCGCGCGGCTTGTGCTGCAATCGATTGGCGATGCCGAGCAGTTTCAATATCTCCGCAAACTGCGGATCGGCGGGACCATTCTTTCCTGCGATGTCCTGCGCGATGGCGATGTTGTCGCTGGCAGATAGCGTGGGCAGCAGATTGTACTTCTGAAAGATGAACCCGATCTCGGTCTTTCGCAGGTTTGTTCGTTCCGCTTCGGTCATGCCACGGAGGTCTTTGCCATTGATGGTGACCGTACCGGAAGTAGGCGGGGTCAATCCGCCGAGGATGTTGAAGAGCGTCGATTTTCCCGATCCGGAATGCCCGACAATCGACTTGAATTCGCCGCGTTCGATATCGAGATCCACGCCGCGAAGCGCATGCACCTCCACCTCGCCGGCGCGATAGACCTTTTTCAAATTACGGATGGAGATGATGGGCTCACTCATAGGTGAGAGCCTCAATCGCATCCTGCCGTGCCGCTTTCAATCCTGGATACAGCGCGCCGAGCATGGCGCCTACAAGCGCAATGGCCGTCGAAATCGGCCACCAGTCCGGAACAATTTTCTGCGTCAGTGACGCGGGAAAGCTCATGATCGCGAACCTTGTCCCGTAGGTCAGCAGAATTCCGAAGACAGATCCAATGAGGCCGAGCACAATCGTCTCGCGCATGAGTATGCCGACTATGTACATCGGTGATGCGCCAAGGGCCTTTAGAATGCCAATCTCGCGGGTGCGCTCCAGCACTGCCGTATACATGGAAAGGAAGACGACCAGAAAACCAAATACGATAGATAGTCCGATCACCACATTCGTGAAGGACTTCAATAGTCCAATGCTGTTCACTGAGATCAGCGAGAGAAATTCATCGAGCGTATAAATCGGATTGTCCGGCAGCAACTGCTTTAGCTCTTCCAGTACGATGGGAATGTTTTTAGGGTCATCGGCCTTGACGTAAACGACGCTCAGTCTCCCGGGATTGGCGATCTTATCCTGCAATACCTTCAAGCGCATGAAGAGCCGTGAGCCCTTGCCTGCTTCAAACACGCCTGAGATCTTCCATGTTCCCCCCAGCAGCTGGTAACTGGAGCCGGCGTGTAGTTTGTGCTGGCGGGCGTAATAATCGTCGACTACAATCTCGTCGTCCGCCTTCGGCAAGCCGCCTTCGAAGAACTTCAGACCTCCCGACATGTGGTTGAATGCATCGAAATCGATCCCCGTGGCGCGTTCAAACAATGCTCCCGTTTGTTGTTCCACCGTACCTGTCACCAGCGCTACGTGCGGCTGCTTCTGAAGGACCGGCAGCAGTTTTTCCGGAATAGGCGCGGTGCTCAAGCCGATGGCCGAGGAAGCAGGAGGACGGATTAGGATATCGGCGCCAACGCCGCGGGTGCGCCGTGCGCTGTCTTCAATGGTGCCGTCGCTGAGGCCAACCAGGGTCAGGATCATCGTCACCTGAAGGCCAATGGCAGCCACTGTGAGGAAGGTGCGTATCGGCCGGTGCTTCAGGTTTTCGACTACTAATTTGTTGACCAAAACTCTATTCTAGCTTGTACGCTCAAGAAATCTTTGTAAGAGCTGCCTTGGCCTGGCGCTGTACATCGCGCGCTTCCTTCATAATCGGGCCATAGACACTCTTGTCAAACGGCGGGCAGCCGGTGGCATACTGCCCCAGTGGATGATCCTTCTGACGCATCAGGAAGGTGCAGTAGGTAAGCGTCTTACAAACGCGGCGTTCGTCCAGTTCTCCACGATGCAGTGCGTCGCGGGCGAAGTCCGGGTACGCAAGTGAGTTCCTGCCAATTCCGAAGAAACTGACATTTCCTTCGGCGATGTTTTTGGCCGCTGCGTGCGGCGCGTAGATCTGCAGCCAGCTATAGCCGGATCCCACGATGGGAAGATCAGGGAACGTCCGCTGCAGCTCGCCGGCGATGCGAAAGTGCCGGTCCACGCCGGACAACGGATGTTCCGGCTCTTCGTAGTTGCCATCGTCAGGGCGCTCGAACGGGCGGGTAACGTGAGGATTGTAGTACGGGCAGCCGAGCGAAACATTCAACAGCTTGACACCCCAATCCTTCAACCAGCCCACTACTGTCTTCAATTCCGCGGTGTCTTCCTTCAACGGGTCATTCGGGTCCACGCCAAAGCCGTGCGGATAGGGGGTAGTGTAGTCGAGCGGGACGCCGTTGCCCGCAGCATCGCGCTGATAGGGAACGCTGTCAAAACAGCCCAGCCGGACGCACAGTATCAGCTTGTCACCCACCGCCGCGCGAATCTTACCCAGAACATTCTTGAGGAATCGCGTGCGGTTCTCTAAAGACCCGCCGTAGGGCCCGGACCGGATGCGTGCGCCCAGCAGTTCGCTCAGCAGGTATCCATGAGTCGCCTTCAGATCCACGGCGCGGAATCCGGCTTCGACCGCCAGTTTCGCCGCTTCCACATACTCGTCTTCGAGGCGCTCCAGCCGGTCGTCGGAGATCACGGGATAGTCCGGCGGCGTGTGTGTCTTCTGATCGATCAGCGGATTGTGATACGCAATGATGCGCTGCGGCACGCTATAGCGGCCGGAGTGGGTCAACTGCAAGGGCTCCAGCAGGTCGTCCGTGTTTCCAAACTCTTCGCGATGAGCGCGGCGTGTAAGATCGAGCATGGATGCCAGATCTTTCAGCGTGTCGCGGTTGATCAGCAGTTGCCGTGTATTGGCACGGCCCTCGGGGCATACGGCTGTTGCCTCAAACCAGATCAGCTTAGCGCCGCCCCGGCCAAAACGTTCGTAGCGGCGGTACGTTAACTCGTCCGGATGTCCGTCCAGCGTGGCGTCGCAGCCCTCCATGGGATGAATTGCGATGGAATTGCCTACCGTGAAGTTTCCAACTCGAACTTTTCGCGCCAGAACGGACTTGATGGTTTCGGGATCCTGCTCGAACCGTACGTGCGAGGCGCCGGCTGACTCAGCGCCCTGCTGCAGTTCGCTCAGCGTCTTGTAAGTAAAGTGTTTCATCTTCCTTCTTGTGCCGCGGCAAAAGGGCCACCGCGATGGCGCCAACCAGGGCCACCACGAAAACCACGGTCAGCGCTGTGGAATAACTGCCGACCGATTCCCGCAGGCGGGCAATGCCGTAGGGAAACCATGTCTGTCCAATTGTATCTGTGGGCAGAATGATGGCCATGGCGCGCGCCAGTGAATTTACCCCGAACTGCTCGGCGGCCATCAGGGGGATCAACATATAGTCAGCACCCATCCCGAAGCCGAAGAGGACCGCGAAAACGTAAACGAACTCCTGCTTCATCGGAGTTACGAGGAGCATGATTGGGATTGTGATAGAGACCAGGAAATAGGTAGCGACCATGACCATCTTCTTCGGGGCGCGGTCAGCGATCCAGCCGACGAATACGCGGCCTATAATGCTGGACCAGAGAATCAGCACGTTCGCGGTGGTCCAAATGTCGTTCAATTGCTTGGTGTTCGTGAAGCCCTGGTCTTCAAACACGAACTTCATGTGAAAATTGACGGCGCCGATGGAACCGATGGAACAAAAGCTGCCCACCGTCAGAAGCCAGAACGACGGTTGCCGTAACAGAAAGCGGAAAGACTTAGGCTCGATTTTCTGATCGGCCGTGGGCACCGCGTCGCCATCGGGAAACTGCCCAACGTCAGCCGGTTTGTTCTTCAAGACCCACAGCGCGATCGGCCAGGCCAGCAGCACGCAGGCTCCCAGCACTCGTAGAGCCGCGTGAAATCCATAATGATTGGCAACGTAATTTACGAGGATCGAGCCAGCCGAACCAAAGAGCCCGACTCCCACGTAAACAATGCCCATAGCCGTGCCTCGCTTCCTGCGGAACCACTGCGAGACGATCACCTGATGGGGTATCGGGCCGGAAAAAATATAGCCAACGGTGTAGATGAAGAAGAGCGAATAGTAGAACGGCAGGCTGCCCGGCATGTACGAGAAGCCCGTGAAGGCGCAGAACGTCAGCGCGGTTCCAATCAGGATGAGAACCTTTGGGCTGAAGCGGTGAATCAGCATCGGCCCCACCCACAGCGTGAACAGCGCGGCTAAGGGGAAGCCCAGCACGGCATCGGAGCGCGACCAGCCGAAGCCCCCGTCTGCTATGGGTTTGGTGTAGTAGTTATAGAAGAAGCCGAGGTTGTAGTAAGGCAATCCCACGGCCAGGCCAAACGTGATAAAACTGGCCGCTGCAACCCACCATCCGTAGAATTTTTTATTCATTGGCGATCCGCAAGACGATCACTACTTATATCATCACAGGCTGCGCAGATGAAACCCACCATCCACATTGATGATCTGGCCGGTGGAATAGTCGAGCAGTCCATCGGCAATGGCGCGGACGGCCCGCGCGACGTCGGAGGCCTCTCCCATGCGCCGCTGCGGCATCAGGCCCGCGGCGATTTTTTCCTCGTAGGCGCTCTCCACCGCCGCGATCATGTCCGTGCGAATCACGCCGGGCCGGACCTCGAACACCTTTACTCCACTGCCCGCCAGGCGCTGTGCGTACAGCGCGACCGTCATACTGAGTCCGGCCTTGGAAATACAATACTCGGCCCGGTTTACCGAAGCTGTGTACGACGAAATCGATGTGATGAAGACAATGCGGCCAGTGCCCCGCTGCTGCATCCATCGCGCCGCAAGCTGGGTGAGAAAATGAGGGCCCTTGAGATTCGTAGCGATCAGTTCGTCGAAACTCTCCTCGGTAGCCTCCAGAATGTCGCGGCGTTCGCGCGGCGCCATGCCGGCGTTGTTGATCAGTAAATCCAGGCCGTTGAACTTCTCCAACACAAATGACATTAACGCCTGGCGATCCACACGGGAAGCGATATCGCACTGGAAGGGGATAGCCCCGGTAGCAGCCTGCAGGGACTCGGCCGCGTCACGGCGCCCCTTGTAGGTTGCGACCACCGTGTGCGTCCTGGCGAGGTCTTCCGCGATTCCGCGTCCGATTCCACGGCTTGCGCCCGTCACCACTGCAATGGGCTTGTTCACCGGCGCTTGGACACTTCCAGGGCGGCTTGAATCGTCTTGGAGATATCCTCGGCTGAAAACGACTCCACGAAAGGCTCTGAGTCCACGAAAACCGTCGGCGTCTTTGAGATGCCGCGCGCGATCCCTTCCTGATAATCGTCCTCCACCAGTTTCGCGAACCAGGCTTCGTCCAACGCCGCGATGGCACGGGCGGGATCCACGTCGTGGGCCTTGGCGAACTCCGTCAAATGAGCGTTAAAGTTTTCGGGCGTAATGGTGCTGAGATGCGCCAACGTCTCGCGGCGAAAAGCGACAGCAGTATCGGGTTTGAGGGTGGCGAAAAACCGGGCCGCGATTGCAGCCTGCCGCGCCCATTTGTGCTTCGGCAGCGGAAAATCGCGATGCTCAAAGGCAACCTGGGAAGCGAACTTCGGCAACAACTGCTCGTCCATCATCTTGCGGTAGGCCGCGCAATCGGAGCACTGCAGATCTTCATAGATCACCACCCGAACCAGGCCCTTGGGATTGCCTTCTATCAGTGGCAACTCCTCAATTGCGAAGAGCGGAAGCGCGAAAGCAAGCGCTGTGGCTATCCTGAGAGTCATATCCGAACCGGTTGCTGCAGGGTAAAGCTCAGCCGTGTCTCCGATGGAATCCTCACCCGCTGACCTTTGGTCAGCACCTGCACACCGCCGCCCACCGCGGCACCCGAGCCCGCGCCAATGGCGGCGCCCTTGCCACCACCGGCAATCGCACCGATAATTGCGCCTAAGGCGGCCGTGCCGCCCACTACTTTTGCGGTCTTCCCTGTCCTGGATCCGCTGGAGGTCGTGACTTCCGCCGTGTCGATATCCACAAGCCGTCCGTTCACTCTAACCGTGAGGATGTCCAGGGTTAGCTCCGTCTTGCCCGTGAGTTTGCCGGACTCCTTGTCGTCCGTCAGCTTCATCATGACGTCAGCACCGCGCGGAATGATGGTTTCCGCGCCTACCATCACCGGCTCGTCAATACTTGCTTTGAAGGTCTGTCCAACCCGATCGCGCTGGGAATCGACGTCATCAATCATGCGCACAACAATCGATGTTCCCGAGGGGATCTCCACCATCGCCCGCTGGATGCCGGACGCGGAAGGAGAATCCCGCTGCGGCGGAGGGGGAGGAGGCGGTGGGGGTTCCGCGGCCGCCCTGGGTCTATCTTCCGCTGGAGCCGGCGGCGCAGGTGCAGAGTTGGAACTCCCAGAGCCGAACTTGAGATCGGCAACTTCGTTGATGTAAAACGACTCTACCCGATTATCCACGGCCATGCGGATCTGACGCGAAGTACCATCGAGAAAAGTCCCTTGGATCGTACGCCCGTCGCGAAGCGTGAGAGTATCCGCGCACGCGAAACCCGCCAGCAAGGTGCCGTACAGCAGAAGTCGACTGGTCATACTCAAATTCTACTACTTGCTTAGTAGTACCAATCGACCAGTCTGACGTCGATCTTGGTGTTGGCGAGCGCCGCCTTGAAGGCGTTGACGTCGCTCTTTTGGTAGTGATACGGATAGACTACCTTCGGAGCAAATGCGCGCACGGCGTCGGCCGCTTCTTCGGGCGTCATCGTGTACGGCAGGTTCATCGGAATGAAGGCAACGTCTATGTTTTTCAGCGCGAGCATTTCCGGAATTCCTTCGGTGTCGCCGGCTATGTAGAAGCGCTTGCCGCCATACGTCAGGATGTACCCGTTACCGCGGCCTTTATCGTGATACAGCTTGCCTGCCGCTGGTCCGCGCGTCAGATTGTACATGGGGACGGCTTCGATGGTCCATTTCCCCAGCTTCTTCGTTTCGCCATTGTTCAGGACCGTACCTTCGACACCTTTTTCCACGACGGCCTTTGGAGCGATGATGGTGGTGCCCGCTTTGTGAACTTTCTCGATGGCCTTGGGATCCATGTGGTCGCCGTGAATGTCGGTGATCAGAATCACGTCGGCCGCAGGAAGGCCTTCATAATTGCCCTGGCTGTAAGGATCTACTTGAATCAACTGCCCTCCGGCTTCGATCATCATGCTGGCGTGCCGGATGGGGGTGATCTTTACCATACCGGCGGAGGTCTTGAACTCCTGTACCGGCCGCGCGGGTTGCGCCTGAAGGGAGAAACCGAGTACAGCGATCGCTGTGAGGAAGTGAATGGCTCTCATAGGCGATTATTGTATCGCGACCAGATATGTGTAATTATTCATATAGGTGAATAAACATTCACTCCGGAGGGAATCAGATGCCAGCTACGTTTCCTGTCAGCCCCGTCGCCAAAGCAAGAGTGCAGGATCTGACGACCGATCTCGATCTTTCGACAGACGAACTGCTTGAGCTTCTCGATCTGGCCCACAAGGTAAAGGCTACCCCGGCGCGCTATGCGAAGGCCCTGAGCGGACGTTATCTCAGTCTGTTGTTCGAAAAACCGTCGCTGCGGACGCGCCTGACGTTTGAGCTGGCGATCAAGCAGCTTGGCGGAGACGCGGTTACCACGGTCGGGGCGATTGGAGACCGTGAGCCGCTGAAAGACATCGCGCGGAATCTGGATCGCTGGACCGATTGCATCGTGGCACGTACGTTCAGCCAGAAGACGGTGGACGACCTGGCGCTCTGGTCGAAGGTGCCGGTGGTCAACGCCCTGACGGATCTGTACCACCCTTGCCAGGCATTGGCGGACATTTGCACCATGGAGGATCGGTTCGGCAGTCTGAAAGGGAAGAAGCTGGCATTCGTGGGCGATGGGAATAACGTAGCCCATTCGCTGATGCTGTGCGCGAGCCGGCTGGGAATGGATTTCGCCTTGGCACACCCGAGCGGCTACACGCCCAATCAGCAGATTATTCAGCAGGCCGAACGATTCGCGGCGGCCAATGATTGCGGTGTATTGATCACTCACAACCCGGCTGAGGCCGTGGCTGGAGCCCACGGCGTTTACACGGATGTGTGGGCCAGTATGGGCCAGGAAGATGAGGCAAAGCAGCGCAGGCTCGATTTCCAGCCGTACCAGGTGAATGAAGCCCTGATGGCGAAGGCTCGTCCTGATGCTGTCTTCATGCATTGCCTTCCGGCAAAGCGCGGCGAGGAAACCACTGACGCTGTGATGGAGTCGGCCCAATCGGTGGTATTCGATCAGGCCGAATACCGGCTTCACGCCCAGAAAGCACTGCTGTTGATGATGCTGGGTTAGTTCGGAAACATGACAACTATGAAGCTGTGGGGTGGACGGTTCGAAGAAGGTCCGTCGGAGATTTTCGAGCGGTTTTCGGGATCGTTGCACTTTGACAAGCGGTTGATAGGCGCCGATATCAGGGGTTCACAGGCGTTTGCGCGCGCATTGGGACGCGTTGGAATTCTGCAGGCGGGCGAAGTGGACCAGCTTTGCGCAGCCTTTGCCGCTATCGGTGAGGAAGCATCGACGGCGGCTTTCTTTGAGGGGGCGGCTGATGAGGACGTCCACACGCTTGTGATCCGCAAGCTGAAGGAGAAGGCGGGCGCGCTGGCGGACAAGATCCACACCGGCCGCAGCCGGAACGAGCAGGTTTCGCTGGATATCCGGCTTTGGCTGCGGGATGAAATCGATGCGGCCAAGGCGGAACTGACGAGCCTGATGGAGTCCCTGGTGGCACTGGGGCGGAAGTATCCGGACGCCGTGATTCCGGGCTATACGCACCTGCGCCGCGCCCAGGCTGTCTTGTGGCCGCATTACCTGCTGGCTTACTTCGAGATGTTCGCGCGCGATTGGGAGCGGCTGGATCAGGCCCGTGCCCGGGTGAATGTATTGCCGCTTGGTTCAGGCGCACTCGCGGGCAGCGGGTTTCCGTTCGATCGCGAAGCCATAGCCGCGGACCTGGGCTTCGCCTCCGTGACGCGCAACAGTATGGACGTTTCGGCAGACCGGGACTTTGCGCTGGACTTCCTCTACGCCGCCTCCACTGCCATGCTGCACTTGAGCCGGCTGGCCGAGGACTGGATCCTCTACTCCAGCGAAGAATTTGGCTGGCTGGAGTTGGGTGACGGCGTCACGAGCGGATCGAGCCTGATGCCGCAGAAGAAGAACCCGGACTCGCTGGAGCTGATTCGCGGCAAGAGCGGGCGTGTGTTCGGTAGCTTCACATCTCTCTACGTAACGATGAAGGGCCTGCCCCTGACGTACAACCGGGACATGCAGGAAGACAAAGAGCCGATCTTCGAGGCGGCGGATCAGCTGCGCGGGTGCCTGGTGATGGCGAAGGCCGTCGCCGATTTGACGAAGTTGAATACCGCAAGGCCGGCGGCTGCGGCGCAGGAGAGTTGGGTGGTGGCAACCGATCTGGCCGAGGCCCTGGCGAAGAATGGAACGGCATTCCATCAGGCTCACCAGATTGCCGGCCGGCTGGTCCTGGAAAGCATCCGGGCCGGCAAGCAACCGTCCGATTGGACCGCGGCCGAGTTGTGTGCCTTTGCTCCGGAATTCACCGCCGATATGGTCCGTCTGATGAACCCATCGGAAGGAATGAAGACGCGCGAGGTGAAAGGCGGTACGGGACCGGCGTCAGTGGCTGCGGCCCTAGATGCCGCCGATCTCCGTCTTACGCAGTTGCGATGAACAAGACTTACCGTCAGGGCCAGATTCTTCGGTTGATCAAAGCGCAGAAGATCTTCACGCAGGAGATGTTGGCGCGGGAACTGGCGGCGGTAGGAGTGGTAGCGAAGCAAGTTACGCTGTCGCGGGACATGCGCGAACTCGGGCTGGTGAAAACCGCCGAAGGATACCGGCAGGTGGAAGGCGCCAGCGTGGGGCCGGGGGTGGATACCATCATGGCCGAGTTTCTGCTGGAGGCCAGGGCCGCTCAAAATATTCTGGTGCTGAAGACATCGCCCGGTCATGCGAATTCTATTGCGATCGCACTCGATCAGGAAGATTGGCCCGAAGTGGTCGGGACTATCGCGGGCGACGACACGGTGTTGGTGATCGCGCCCGATTCAGGAACGGCCGCGGCGTTGGGCAAACGGCTATTGGCGTATCTTGAGATGTGAGGTCCGCCTACTACTTTTCGTCCCCGCCGTCGATAACATTAATATGCTCCAGAGCATATTAATAAGCCCCGACATCGCGCTAAACGCCGAACTGACGGCTATGCTTCACGTTATCGGAGATGTTGAAGTGGGCCGGGTACTGACAAGCTACCCTACCGCGGACGAGTTTTTGCGGACCGTTCGCGTCCGAAAACCTCAATTTCTGTTCCTTTGTGTGGATGATTTCCCGAAAGCTCAGGCGCTGGCGGCGCAGATCGACGACTTTCTCCCCGGGTTCTATATTGTCGGCGTGAGCCGTCACGTTGAACCGGAAATGCTGCCGAAGCTGATGCATCTTGGCCTCCGTGAGTATCTGACTACGCCCCTTGATCAGGCGAAGCTGGCGGGTGTTGTCGCGTCTGTGGAGCGCTATCTAAGGAGCCACCCGCCTAAGGTCTTCCGTCTGGCTGACCTCTATACTTTCCTGCCGGCCAAGCCCGGCGTTGGGTGCTCCACCATTGCGTGTCGACGAGTTGTGCCCTCGCGGATGATCTTGGCGCCCGTACGCTTCTCATGGACTGCGATTTGGCCGCCGGGGCGATCAAGTTCCTGCTCAAATTGGGGAACAGCGCTTCTTTGGTGGATGCGATACGTCTGGCCGGAAGCTTGGACGAGGAGTTATGGACACAATTCATTGGCCGTTGGGATGAACTTGATGTACTGCATGCCGGCGATCTGAACCCGCCGTCCGCCATCGACCTCGACAGTCTGCAGCGGGTTCTTTCGGTCGCCCGCTCCCAGTATGAAGTGATCTGTGTCGACCTGGCGAGCCGCTTGGATCCTTTCTCGCTCGATCTGATCCGGGAATCTCGCCGGGTGTTCGTGGTCACGACGCCAGAGCTCGTTCCGCTTCATCTTGCCGGGAAAAGAATCGCCGCGTTGCAGGAACTGGGCCTTGGTGACAGGGTCAGCCTGCTGTTGAATCGGAAAGGCGGCAAGTGGCGAGAACTGCCGGATGACAAAGTGGTTCAATCCGTCGGAATGCCGGTGGCTTTCAGTTTCTCGAATGACTACCGCAGCGTCAAGAAATCCATTATCGCCGGCAGCCCCGTCGCGCAAGACTCAAAACTGGGTCAGGGCATCCTCAATCTCGCGAGAACGTTGGCGCCTCACCTGGAGCCGAAAAGTCCCCCGAAACAGCACAAGTTCCTGGAATTCTTTAGCGTCCCGCGGGACGAAGAGTTTGAAAGCATGTGGCGCGGCTAAACGCTAGTTGATGTGAGAGGGCGCACCAGCTTGGATGGTGCATGGATTATCGGATAGCGCGCATTTCGCGTGTTCGAATTGAATGGTGCTGTGATGGATGTGGAACTTTGTCTCCAGCACGCAATTGATGCTTTTCAGGATACAGTCGCTCTCCGATGGCGGGACGTCCTCAATCTGGACGTGGCAGCTTAGGGCGTGAGCGCTGGAGCCGAGGCTCCAGATGTGCAAGTCGTGAACATCCACGACACCATCGACTTCCTTCATGGCATCGGTGACACCCTTCAATTCCAGGCCTCGGGGAAGACCCTCGAGCAGGATGTTCAGCGACTCGCGCGTCACGTCGACGGCGCTCCAAATGATGAGCAGGCCAATCAGGATGGACAGAATCGGGTCAATCAGCAGCCACCCAGTGTAGTGTATGGCGACGGCTCCGATGATAATCGCGACGGAACTCAGCGCGTCTCCCAACATATGCACCGCAGCGGCGCGAATGTTGAGATCGTGGCTGTCACCGCTGGACCGGAGGGCGAAAAGGATGCCAACATTGACCACGATGCCCAAGCCGGCGACGATCATCATCGTCGATTCGTGAACCACTTCGGGCTTCAATATCCGCTGATAGCTCTCATAGAGCAAGTAGATCGAGAAAATGATCAGCGTTAGGGCGTTGACGAAAGCCGCGAGTACTCCGCCGCGATGATAACCGTACGTCTTGACGTCGTCGGCCGGGCGGGATTGCAGGTACACTCCGAAGAGCGCGAGCAGTAGAGCGAGGGCGTCGGTAACGTTATGGCCGGCATCGGAAAGCAGCGCCAGGCTGTGCGCCTGAAAGCCGGCGGCGAATTCGACAAGAACGAATAAAACCGTGGCGATACTGGAATAAACCAGAATCTTGCCGGTGCCGTGGTGATGGGAGTGATTATGGGACACAGCGCTACCCTAAGCTTATCGCAAAGTGAAAAGCCCCGGAAACCTTGTTAGGGGCCGGGGCTTTTGAATTTAATCGGGCGACTTCCTACTCTCCCACACACTCGCGCGTGCAGTACCATCGGGGCTGAGGGGCTTAACTACCGTGTTCGGGATGGGAACGGGTGGGACCCCCTCGCTAGGGTCACCCAAAATTGGGATCCATTGAATATTCTGACGGGCCGATTAGCACTTTACAGTGCCCACTAGTTAATGCCCACTTTCTTGCTGCGCGCTTACTTTAGAAATTTACTCTGTGTACTACAGTAAATTTTATGGTCAAGCCGAACGGGCTATTAGTAACGGTCAGCTCAACGTATTGCTACGCTTACACATCCGTCCTATCAACGTCGTAGTCTACGACGGCCCTACAAAGCTTTCGCTTGGGAAATCTCATCTTGAGGAAGGTTTCGCGCT
>JBDUEM010000013.1:0-49964 GCA_040002435.1 Bryobacteraceae bacterium | reverse complement strand
ACGCCGCGCACCGGACGGGCCGTCTTCATCCCGCCACTCTTACCTTCATGGCGCTGCGGCTGGCCGTCAACAACGAGGCGGACGAGTTGGACAGTCTTTTGGAGGCAGCTCCAAAACTGGTGAAAAGCGGCGGACGCATCGTTATTGTGTCCTTTATGTCGCTGGAAGATCGCAGGGTCAAGCATAGCTTCCAGGCCCTGGTGCGCGAAGGCAAAGCAGTGATGCTGACCAAGCACGTGGTCAGGCCATCGGAATCGGAAACAAATGAAAACCCTGCGTCCCGAAGCGCGAAACTGCGGGCGCTGGAAATGATCTAAAGCAGTAGGTTAAGGCGAATAAGAAATATGGCTACGCTAGCAAATATCTTCAACCAGTTTATGGATGCGAGCCGTGTGGCGGAAGCTGCACAAACGGTGTCGAGCCGCGCGATGAGCGACGACTTCAAACTGCGCTCGCTTCCGAACGAAGATGTGTACTTCTTCGTAAAAAAAATTGACAATTCCCGCGTTGTGCGGCAAGCCGATCCGACCGCGAGCCGGAGGAGCTGGAAAGTGTTGGGCGCGTCGTGCGTCTCAGCGGCGATGCTGATTGGGATGCTGCTCCCCAGTGCCTATGGATTGCTGGCGAACTATCAGTTGCACACTCTGCAGGCGGAGAATCAGCGCCTGATCACGGAACGCGGAAAACTGGATCTGGAAGAAGCAAAGCTGGTAAGTCCGGAACGCCTGGCAAGATTGGCCGTCGACCAGGAGTTCGAAGATCCGAAGTCTGAAAACGTAGTTTATCTGACGCCAACGAACGAAGGCTCTTTGGCATTGAATCGCCGTTAGTCTCTCTCGACCTGGTTTGCATAAAGAGGAGTTCCCTTGGACGCGCGCGCGGAGCCATTAGCCAACCGAAGGTTAAGGATTCTCGCGCGCGCATCTTTTGTTTGGGGACTTCTGATTCTGCTCCGGCTGGTCTCCCTCCAAATTGTCCGCCACGACGAATTCCTTAAGCTGGCACAACAGCAACAGGACCGGGAAGTAGAAATCCAGGCCCCGCGTGGAATCATTTACGACCGCACGGGAAGGCCGCTGGCAATGAGTCTGCCGGTGGATTCGGTTTGCATCAATCCGCTACGGGTGCCCGATCTCGCGCTGGCAGCGGATCTATTGTCGCGTGTACTGGAAATTGACGGCGACGCTCTGCTGGGCAAGATGGCCTCGGCGATTGACAATCATCGTGGCTTTCTGTGGGTGAAGCGGAAAATCACCCCGGAAGAGTCAGCCAAGCTGCGCAGCTATAACCTCGACTGGGTGGAATTTCGCACCGAGAGCCGCCGCTTCTATCCGAAGGACACCGTGGGAGCGAATGTGCTGGGCGGCGTAGATCACGTGGAGAAAGGAAACGCCGGGGTCGAGCTGAGCATGAACGAACGGCTCGAGGGCAAACCGGGCGTCATGCGAACCACATCGGATGTGAAGCAGCGCGTGGTAGACCTGCAGATTTTCACCGACCCCCAACCAGGACGGGACGTGACGCTTTCCATCGACGAGCGCATCCAGCATGTAGCGGAGCGGGAACTGGCGATCGGGATAGAACGAACGCACGCCAAGACTGGGAGCCTGGTGGTGATGGACCCGCGAACCGGGGAAGTGCTGGCGATGGCCAGTTATCCCAGCTTCAATCCAAACGTCCCGCCATTGAAAGGCGAGACGCTGGAAGCGCGGACCAATCTACCGGTATCAAGTCCCTTTGAGCCCGGCTCTGTATTCAAAGTCATCACATTATCAGCAGCGCTGGAGACCACCAACATCCGGCCGGGCACCATCATCAATTGCGGCAACGGATCCATGACGCTGTTCAAGCGCGTGATTCACGACCACCATTCCTATGCTTCGCTGAGCATGGCGGATGTGCTGGCGAAATCCAGCAACATCGGCGCCATCAATATCGGCTTGCGGGTGGGCGACAAGAATCTTTATGAATATGTAAAGCGTTTCGGATTCGGTAAAAGCACGGGTATTCCGCTGCCCGGCGAATCGAGCGGACGGCTCCGTCCGTTGCGGCAGTGGATTCCGAGTTCGATCGGCTCGATCGCGATGGGGCACGAGTTGAGCGCGACGACGCTGCAACTGGCGGCTGCGGCGGGGGTGATCGCCAACGGCGGAATGCTGGTGAAGCCAAGAATGACGCTGAAGCCCACGCGAGCGGGTGGGAACGATCCGGAGGCGTTTGAGCCCTACGTGCAGCCGGTGCGGGTTCTGGAGCCGCAAACTGCCATCACCATGCGCCAGATGATGGAAGGCGTTGTGCTCACCGGGACTGGCAAGAAAGCTCGGCTGGACGGATATACGTCCGGCGGCAAGACCGGGACAGCGCAGATCTATGACGTAAAGGCGCATGCCTATACACACAAGTACAACTCTTCGTTCATGGGCTTTGCGCCGTTGAACAATCCGGCCATCGTTGTAGTGGCGACGCTGAACGGCACCGCTCAGATGGGCGGCGAGGCTTCGGCGCCCGTGTTTCGCGCGGTAGCAATGGCGGCACTACGGTTCCTGGACGTTCCAAAAGACCTGCCCGACTTTGTTGCGCAGCCGGACGACAGCAAGACGCCGGTGAATGACCTGGCGATTGCCGACCTGGGCGGCGTCAACCCTCTAGACGACGAAGAGCAGCCCGCACAGGTTGCCGCCGCCGGCGCACCTGAGGCTCCTTCGATTCCGCACCTGACCGCTACTGTTACCGGAGGGGTGATTGAAGTGCCGCCGGTATCGGGCAAGGAAGCGGTGATCGTCGGCCCAAGGACCCCGAGATTTGTTGGAAAGACATTGCGCGATGTGCTGGAACAATCGGCCGCGCTAGGAATTCAGGTGGAGTTTACCGGTAGCGGCCTCGCCGCGGCGCAGCAACCTGCGCCGGGCACCCCGCTGCGGCGAGGAGAGCGCATCCGCGTACAATTTGCCCGCTGAGATCAGCATGACATTGAGCGAAGTCCTGCAAGGGGTCGCTCTCAATTCGGAGATACCGCAAGAGGTGGCAGCGGCGTCTGTGAAGGGTCTTGCCTATGATTCCCGCAGAGTGGCAAAAGGTTTCGTGTTCTTCGCCTTTCTGGGCGCCTATGTAGACGGCTCGCAATTCGCTTCGCAAGCAATCTCCAAAGGCGCGCTAGCCGTGGTGAGCGAATATCCCCGCCCGGCTGAGTTCTCCGGAAACTGGATAACGGTGATCCACGGGCGGCAGGCTTTATCCCTGGCCGCCGGGAATTTCTACGGCCACCCAGACAGACGCCTCGGGCTCACTGGCATCACGGGGACCAACGGCAAGACCACCACATCCTACATTGTGGACGCCATCCTGCGCGAGGCGGGATACATCACTGGGCTGGTGGGAACGATCGAGTACCGTCTGGCGGGCAAGGTACTGAAGGCGGCCAACACCACTCCGGAGTCATTGGAACTGTTTCACATCTTCTCCCAGTTGGAGCACGATGGCGGAACACACGCCACCATGGAAACCTCCAGTCACGCGCTTGCCCTGGGCCGGGTTTATGGCATTCAGTTTCATACCGCGGTTTTCACCAACCTGACGGTGGATCACCTGGATTTTCACCACACCATGGAGGCTTACTTTGCGGCCAAGTCCTTGCTGTTTACCGGCAATGGCGCGGCGGCGCCTCGCTTTGCCGTGATCAACCACGACGATCCCTATGCAAAGCAGATCGAGACAAATCCCGAGACGGAGGTGTTTTGGTATGGCCTTGAGGAAGGCTCAACGACGCGCGCGACGAAGATCGTTTCCACTTTCGAAGGACTTCAATTTGAGATTCAACACAAAGGCAACACTTATCCGGTGGAATCGCCACTGGTCGGGGAGATCAATGTCTATAACATTCTGGCGGCGTGGTGCACAGGCGTGTCCTACGGCCTCCAGCCGCCGGTGATCGCCGGTGGCATCCGCGAATGCACCGCGGTTCCGGGACGTTTCGAACGAGTGCAGGAAGGCCAGCCGTTCCTGGTGATTGTGGATTACGCGCATACCGACGATGCGCTGAAGAACGCCATCCGCGCGGCTCGGGGCATGACGAAACAGAGGGTGATCACCCTGTTCGGCTGCGGCGGAGACAGGGATCGCAGCAAGCGGCCTCTAATGGGTATGGCTGCCGCGGCGAAGAGCGATTTCGTGGTGTTGACTTCGGATAACCCCCGGTCGGAAGATCCGCTGTCGATCATGAACGATGCGCTGGTGGGCATTCGCCGTTCCGATACGCCCCATATCGTCGAGCCCGATCGTGAGCGGGCGATCCGCCGGGCAATTGAGCAGGCGGGACCAGGCGACGTGGTGCTGCTGGCGGGAAAAGGACACGAGACCTATCAGGTTCTTAAAGACAAAACAATCGAGTTTGACGACCGCGAGATTGCACGGCGGGTGTTGCGGGGGTTCGGGTATTCTGCTTGAGCTTCAGGACGTGGCGCGCGTGGTTGGGAGCGGAAGCGAGGCATCCGGGGCAGTCTCAGGCTTCAGCATCGATTCGCGTACAGTAATGCCCGGTGATCTGTTTTTCGCCTTACCGGGGGAAAACTCAGACGGCCATCGCTATCTTGCGCAGGCTTTCGAGCGGGGCGCCGCGGCGGCGGTTGTAGACCAGAACGTCGAGACCGCGGGACTGACGCTGAAGGTGGCGGATACGCTTCGTGCGCTGCAGGAGTTGGCGCGTTGGGCGAGGAACAAATGGGGTGGGAAGGTGGTCGGCGTGACGGGCAGCGCGGGGAAAACATCCACCAAAGATGTGATCGCGGCGCTGCTCGAACCGTTCCTGCGCGTGGGGAAGACGGTTGGCAATTTCAATAATCACATCGGCCTGCCGCTCTCCATTCTGCGGCTGCCCGACGATGCAGAAGTTGCGGTTCTGGAAATGGGTATGAATCATGCGGGTGAGATTCGGGATCTCGCTGCGATTGCCCGGCCGGACGTCGGCGTTGTGACCAACGTGGGGACGGCCCACATTGAATGCTTTGAGAGTGTCGAAGGAATTGCGCTGGCGAAGAAGGAATTAATTGATGCGCTCCCCGCAGACGGTGGGATTGCCGTGCTGAATCACGACGACGATCGGGTGCGCCACTTCAACGATGGGCGCGCAGGCAAGGTAATCTCCTTCGGAATCGGCGAAGGCGCGGCGGTTCGCGCCGAAGACGTAACCCTGTTGGACAATGGAGTGAGCTTCCGGGTGGGCGGGGCGAGGTTTTCCTCTTCTTTGCCGGGCCGCCACGGCATCCGCAATATTCTGGCGGGTATCGCCGTGGCCGAGGCTTTCGATATCCGTGCCGCGGAACTGGAAGGTGCCGTGCGTTCCCTGGCTCCGGGAAAAATGCGCGGGGAACGACTGGTGCACAACGGGATTACGATTTTCAATGATTGCTATAATTCCAATCCCGACGCCGCTCGCGCAATGCTGGAGGTGTTGCGGGAGACAAGCGGAGCGCGCCACATTGCTGTCCTGGGAGAAATGCTGGAACTTGGCCGCTGGTCAGAACCGCTGCATCGGGAAGTGGGCCGCTATGCCGCGGCCTGTGAGATCAGCGTGCTGGTAGGAATTCATGGCGCGGCGCGGGCCATGGTGGACGCGGCCGTGGAAGCGGGTCTTCCGGAGAACGCCGCCTACTTTTTGGAAGATCCCGTGGAGGCAGGCATTCTGTTGCGAAAGATAGCGGAACGGGGCGACGTCATTCTTTTCAAAGGCTCGCGCGGAACGCGCGTGGAAAAAGCGCTTGAGGAGTTTCTCAAATAACCTCAATGCTCTTTTGGCTGCTTTACCAAAAGTTATTTCTTGTCTACGGTCGGGAGTATCCCATTTTCGGCCCGCTGCGCCTCTTCGGATTCGTGACGTTCCGTACGGCCTTCGCCAGCCTGACTGCCCTTTTTCTTTGCATCGTCCTGGGTCCATGGCTGATCCAGAAGCTGCGTGAGTTTCAGATCGGCCAGCATATTCGCGAGGAAGGCCCGCAATCCCATAAATCGAAAGCGGGCACGCCGACCATGGGCGGCGTACTGATTATCATTTCGATCGTCGTGCCGACGCTGCTATGGACGGATCTGCGAAACCCTTACGTGTGGATTGCACTGTTCGGTCTGCTGAGCTTTGGTTCTATCGGCTTCTATGACGATTTCACCAAGGTTCGCAAGATGCAGAACCTGGGATTAACGGCGCGAAAGAAATTTCTGCTGCAGGTGTTGGCGTCCCTTGTTGTCGGAGTGGTGTTGCTTGCCTTGCATACGCGGAATCTCTACGATACTTCGATGAACGTTCCGTTCGTCAAACAATGGCGGCCGGATATGCTGATAACGAGCCTGCTGCAAAACCCCTGGACCTATCCCCTTGCTTTCCTGTTTTTCTTCCTGTTTCTGGTGATAGTGATTGCGGGCGCATCCAATGCCGTGAACCTCACCGATGGCCTGGACGGGCTGGCGATCGGTCTCATGATTATCGCCGCGGGAGCAATCACGGTGCTTACCTACGTAAGCGGGCATGCCGAATTCGCCAAGTATCTCGATATTGCCCGGCTGGCCGGCGCATCGGAGCTCACCATTTTTTGCGGCACCATGATGGGTGCGTCCCTGGGCTTCCTCTGGTACAACGCGCATCCGGCGGAAATCTTCATGGGCGACGTAGGCTCACTGGCGCTCGGCGGCGCCCTAGGCGTGGTCGCCGTACTGATCAAACAGGAAATCCTGTTATTGTTCATCGGCGGCGTTTACGTGATGGAGCTACTCTCGGTGGTGCTGCAAGTGGGCAGTTACAAGTTGCGAAAGAAGCGGATTTTCAAAATGGCGCCGCTGCACCACCACTTCGAGGCTCTCGGGTGGCATGAATCGAAGATCATCATCCGGTTCTGGATTGTGGGACTCGTGATGGCCCTGTTCGCGTTGACGACACTGAAACTGCGATGAAGAATCTGGGCGGCCTGAAGGTGGCGGTGGTGGGGATGAAGCGCTCCGGCGTGGCCGCTGCGGAGCTCCTCGCGCGGAACGGCGCGGTGGTGCGCGCAGTGGATGAGGCCGCCTCAGGCGAAATCCTTCCTCAAACTATCGAATCGTTCGAGGGTGTGGACATGGTGGTTTTGTCGCCCGGTGTTCCAGCCGATCTTCCGGTCATCGAGGAGGTCCGTTCCAAAGGAGTTACGGTCATCGGCGAAGTGGAACTGGCCAGCTATTTTCTAAACGGACCCGTGATGGGGATTACCGGATCCAATGGTAAGACCACCACCACGGCGATGGTCGGCCACATTCTGAAAGAGAGCGGCATTGCGGTGCAGGTGGGCGGAAACATCGGCTTGGCCCCCACTTCCATGACCAAGACCTCCCGTGCCGGCCAGTGGAATGTACTGGAGTTGTCGAGCTTCCAGTTGGAAACCATCGACCAGTTTCACGCGGATATCGCAGTCTGCCTGAACATCACCCCGGATCATCTGGACCGCCATTACACGCTGGAGCGCTACGCGGCGGCAAAGGGCCGCTTATTTGAGAACCAGGCGCCGAAAGACTTCGCGGTTCTCAATGCCGATGACGCTTTCTGTGTCGGTTTCGCATCGGATACGGCGGCCAGGACTCTGTGGTTCAGCCTCTCCCATCCGGTCGCTCCGGGCCTTTGGCTGGAGAACGGCACAATTGTATTCGATGGCCAGCCCTTGATCTCGCAGGCCGAGGTGCCACTGCGCGGCGTCCATAATATTGAGAACGCCATGGCGGCCTCAGCGGCTGCGCGGCTTGCCGGCGCGAGCACGGCACAGATCGCCGGCGCGATCGCTACATTTCCTGGCGTGGAGCATCGTCTGGAGTTCGTCCGCGAGCGCAACGGGGTGAAATATTACAACGATTCAAAAGCCACCAATGTGGACGCGACTATCAAGGCTTTAGACTCCTTTGATGGCGGTCTGTGGATCATTCTGGGCGGCAAAGACAAGAACAGCGATTACACGCTGCTAACCGGGCGGCTGCAGCAGAAAGCACGCGGCGTACTATTGATCGGTGCGGCCGCTTCCATCATTACGGCACAGCTTGGATCGTCGGTTCCGCTGGTGCAGTGCGGCACGCTGGAAGCGGCCGTGGATCATGCATCCCGCAATGCCGCGCCGGGCGAGACGGTCCTGCTCTCGCCGGCCTGCGCAAGTTTCGATCAGTTTGATAATTACGAACAGCGGGGCCGGGCTTTCAAAGCCGCGGTGAACGCCCTGTGAGGAAAGAACAATGGCACTACGTCTGAAGACCGACTGGATTTTATTTTTCACCATCGTGATCATGGTGTGCTTCGGCATGGTGATTGTCTACAGTGCATCGTCGGTGATGGCGGAGCTGAAATACAAGTCGAGCTATTACTTCATCAGCAAACAAATCTTCTTTGGGGCGGTCTCTTTCCTCGTGTTGATGACGTTCAAGAAGATTGACTATCGCAGGTTCAAGGATCCAGTGTGGGCCTTTGCACCGCTCGGCGTCGTAGTCGCGATGCTGGTGGTGGTCTACTTCGCAGACCCCCGCCGCCACCGCTGGTTGATGCTGGGCCCACTGGGACTGCAGCCTTCCGAGTTCGCCAAGCCGGCACTCATCATTTTCCTGGCTTACTTCATCACCCTGCGGATTCGAGCCATCAATGACAAGCACACGCTGATCCCGGCGGCCATTGCTCTATTTGTGGTGGCGGGAGCAGTGGCTACTCCGGATTTCGGGACAGCGCTGGTTTTGGTGGCAACGGCGGTGGTGGTGTTCTACGTCGCAGGACTGGACCGAAAGTATCTGGCCTTGGTCTGTATCGGCGGTCTGATGCTGGGTTGCGTCGCAATTGCAGCGAAACCTTATCGACTGGCGCGAATCATCGGATATGTGGACCCCGACTACACCTACATCGACAAGTTGAATCCCGGCGGCCAGATCAAGACGTACGTTCATAGCTCCCTGGCGACCCGCGATACGGCATACCAGGCGCGGCAGTCGAAGATTGCCGTGGGGGCCGGCGGCGTGCTGGGCTTAGGACTGATGCAGGGGAAGCAGAAGCTGCTGTATCTTCCGGAAGCACACACGGATTTTATCTATGCGGTGGTAGGTGAGGAATTGGGGCTTTGGGGTTGCACGGCGATCCTTGCCGGTTTTTTTGTCATCCTATGGCGCGGACTCAGCCTGTTTTGGGTGGCGGACGATTTCGGGCGCTTCCTGGCTATCGGCATCGTTGCATCGCTGATGATTCAGGCCTTGATTAATATGAGTGTGGTGCTGGATATGGGACCTACCAAAGGCATTCCGCTTCCAATGATCAGTTACGGCGGCAGTTCGCTTCTCAGTACTTTGACGTCACTGGGAATTTTGTTGAGCATCAGCGAACATGCGGGTTAGAAATCGTTGACAACCAGCGGCCAAACGGAATGAGTGCCGGTCTCTCATTTGTGATGGCAGGGGGCGGTACGGGTGGGCATATTATTCCGGCCATCGCGGTCGCAGACGAACTGCGCCGGCATGGGTACGAGTCATTCTTCATTGGGACACAGCGTGGGATGGAATCACGGCTTGTGCCGGCCGCAGGATTTCCTATTGAGTGGATTGAGATTGGTGGATTCAACCGGGTTGGCGCCGCCCAGCGTATCCGGACGCTGGCGCAAATCCCGATGAGTACGATGCGCGTCTTGCAGATTTTCCACAATCGAAAGCCAAGAGCGGTGTTTAGCATGGGTGGTTACGTGGCGGGACCGGTGATGTTAGCGGCGAGGCTGGCTGGAATCCCCATGGTGGTGATGGAGCCCAACGCAATTCCCGGAATGACCAACCGCCGCATGGGCAGGTGGATCAAGAAGGCGCTGGTGAGCTTCCCCGAGGCGCTGGAGTATTTCCCACAGGGGCGGGCAGAGATAACAGGGATGCCGGTGCGCGAGGAATTTTTTAAAATACCGCCAAGAACGGAACCACGCGTTCCGTTCACGATCCTGATTACGGGCGGAAGCCGCGGATCGAAAACTCTGAATGAAGCGGCTCGCGGCAGTTGGAATCTGTTTGCGCAGCGTATGCGGGTGAGAATTGTGCATCAGTGTGGAACGGAAATGTTTTCCGTCCTGGAAAGTGAGTTTCGCGACAGCGGCGTCTCCGGTGAAGTGATGCCCTTTGTGAACGATATGCCGAAGGCCTTCGATGACGCGGATCTGATTGTCTGCCGCAGCGGCGCGTCAACGGTATCGGAATTGGCCGCGGCCGGAAAACCGTCGATCCTGGTTCCCTTCCCCTTTGCTGCCGACGATCACCAGTTGCGGAACGCGGAGGCGATGGTGGGAGCCGGTGCTTCACGCCTCGTGCTGGACCGTGAAATGAATGGCCAGCGGCTGTTCGATGAAGTGCTGGCACTGGCGTCGGCACCCCAGACACTGCAGTCGATGAGTGCGAATGCCAGGGCGATGGCGAGACCAGGGGCGGCAAGCCGGGCGGCGCATATCCTGGAAGAATTAGCGGTGAGATAATGCGTATGAGCAACGCGTCGTGTCGACACGAGATTTCGATTGACAGCAGACCGGAAAGCCGAAACAATTAAGGACTCAAATGTTTTTTAAGCCCCAGCAGTTGCATTTCACGGGCATAGGCGGGATAGGGATGAGCGGGATCGCGGAGATCCTGCTCAACCTCGGCTATCAGATTACAGGCTCCGACGTGAAACTGACGCCGATTACCGACCGCCTGGCTCAACTAGGGGCCCATGTTTATGAAGGGCACGCGGCAGCCAACGTAGATGGCGCCAAGGCCGTTGTCGTTACTTCCGCCGTGGATGAACAGAACCCGGAGATAGCCGAAGCACGGCGGCGCAATATCCCCGTGATCCCGCGGGGGGAATTATTAGCCGAACTGATGCGGCTTAAGTTCGGGATCGCGGTCGCCGGCAGTCATGGGAAAACCACGACCACATCGATGACGGCGGCGATCCTGAGCCATGCCGGCCTTGACCCGACTGTGGTGGTGGGCGGACGCGTGGGCACCATGGGCGGATCCAATGCCCGCCTGGGTCACAGCAATTTCCTGGTAGTGGAATCGGACGAAAGCGACGGATCGTTCCTAAAGCTTTCACCCATTCTTGCCGTTGTTACCAACATCGACCGTGAGCATCTGGACCACTACCCATCGATCGTTGAGATTCGAGCGGCGTTCACCGAATTCGTCAATAAAGTTCCTTTCTACGGAGCGGCCATCCTCTGCCTGGACGACGAGAACATCCAGCAGATTCTGCCTTCCATCCGGCGCCGCACCATTACCTATGGAACCGTGGCGCAGGCCGATCTGCAAATCGTGTCCATGGAAGCGGGCCATCTTTCGAGCACGTTCCGGCTGCGATTTCATGATACAGACCTGGGCGAATTTCGTGTCGCGGTGCCGGGCCGTCACAACGTGCTGAACGCGACGGCGGCCATCGCCACCAGTCTGGAACTGGAAGTGCAGCCCGAACTGATCCGGGAAGGCCTGGCGAGTTTTCGCGGTGTCGACCGGCGCTTTCAGCTGCGGGGCCAGGAGAACGGCATCACGGTAGTTGACGATTACGGACACCATCCGACGGAAGTCCGGGCTACGCTTGCTGCGGCGCGCGCCTGCGACTATCAAAAAATTCACGTGATCTTTCAGCCGCACCGCTACACCCGCACGCAGCTTTTGATGGACGACTTTGCAAAAGCTTTCCATCAGGCTGATTACGTCTATTTGCTGGACATCTACGCCGCTTCGGAGAAGCCTATTGAGGGCGTTACGTCTCAAGCGCTCGCGGAAAGAATCCGCGCCTTCGGACACAGGGCGGTAGAGTATGTCGGCACGGCAGAGAACGCGATCCACGCGGTGTTGGAGCGCGCCCGCGAAGGCGATCTGGTACTGACATTGGGTGCCGGAAATGTTTGGCAGGCGGGGGACAAGTTCCTGGAAGCAGTGCGGATGGCGACGCCCGAGCACGCCGCGGGGAGCGCCGTCTGATGGCCCGCCGAGCAGCCTCTGAATTGGCGATGACGGCGACGGAATCCGCCAGCGGGAACAGCTTGTTCCGTTACGTGTTCGGTACTGTATTCGCAGCACTGAGCGTGGTGCTGGTCATGTTTACGGCCTCGCGCGTAGAGCAATTCTTCATCAGCGATTCACGCTTTGTGCTGCCAACCGCGCCGGAAAACGGCGCTCCGAACCCGAATTTCAGCATGGAGGGTCTCTTCTACACCGCCGATACCCAAGTGATGCAGGTGTTCGCGCGCGACTTCGGCCGCAGCATCTATCTCTGCCCTATCCAGGAGCGACGGCATATGCTTATGGGCATCGACTGGGTGAAGGAGGCGACAGTGTCCCGCATCTGGCCGAACAAGCTGTATGTGAAGGTGGTGGAACGGACGCCGGTTGCCTTTGTGCAGGTAGCGGGCGCGCACGGCGGCACGCAGTTCGGTCTCATTGATACGGAAGGCGTGCTGCTCGATCCCAAGCGCGTGGCGAATCTGAAGCTGCCGGTGATGATTGGGGTCACGGCGGCGGACACCGAAGAAGTCCGGCGGCAGCGCGTGAAACGCCTGCTGCGGCTGAAACAGGAACTGGGTCCGGATATCATGGCAAAACTTTCCGAGATCGATATCTCCGATTTGGAAAACATCAAGGTCACGGAGAAATTCGACCGTCATGCAGTGGTGCTGATGCTGGGCAATCACGATTTTCTACCGCGGATGAATAACTTCACTGCGAACTACGATCAGATTCGTTTGCGCCTGGTGGATGCAAGACTACTGGATCTGCGATTGAAGGACCGGATTACCGCGGTTGGAGGTGACAGCCGTGTCGAATAATTCACGCTACGCGGTGGGATTAGATGCGGGCAGCCAGCGCACCCGATGTGTGATCTGTGTGATGGAAGATTCCCGGATCCGGCTCCTCGGCTTCGGCGAATCCGCTTCCCGCGGCTGGGGCAAGGCGAGACTGTCAGACCAGGCAGCCGCCGCGGAGAGCATTCGGCAGGCAGTGGAAGAGGCGGAGGCATCGGCCGGAATTTCGATTGACGCCGCGGTGGTGGGCGTTGGGGGAAGCACTGTTGAAAGCGCCAATAGCCGGGGACTGTATGAGTTTGGCCGGCCGCGCGAAATCGACGCCGGCGACCTGGGCTATGCCGTAGAGTTGGCTTCCCGCGTGCGACTGGAAGACGACCGGCTGCTGTTACAAGTGGTGCCACAGGATTTCACCCTGGACGGCCGCGCCGGGTATCGCAATCCGAAGGGCGCAACCTGTTCCCGCCTGGAGGCGAACGTCCACGTCATTACGGCATCCACGCACGATCATCAGGCGCTGGTAAGCGCCGTCCATCAGGCGCATCTCGCGGTGGAAGAAACGGTGTTCGAGCCCATCGCCGGCGCCTATGCCTGCATTCTGCAGGAGGACCGCGCCCGCGGGGTAGCGGTGATTGACATTGGCGCACAATCCACCGACATGGTGGTCTATGACGGCGAGATGCTGCTTCGCGGCGCCAGTCTGGCTATCTCGGCGGACCACTTCACCCGCGATGTAGCCTTCGGCTTCAACGTGTCTTATGAAGATGCCGAAAGGCTGAAAAGAGAGTACGGCTGTGCGAGGTTGGGTCTCAGTTCCGACAGCAGCCTGATTGAAGTGCCGTCCGCCGAAGGGCGTCCTGCACGCGAAGCCACGCGCCGCCAATTGAATGAGATTCTGGAGGCGCGCGCCGAAGAGTTGTTTCTCTATATCCGGAATGAACTGGTGAAGGTAGGCATGGAACAGTCTTTGCTGGAAGGCGTGGTCCTCACCGGCGGCGGGGCGCTGCTGCCCGGCATGTGGGATATGGCGGAACAGATACTGGGATGCCAGGCGCGCAGCGGTCTGCCGCTGGGAATTGAAGACTGGCCGGATCAGTTGAAAAATCCCACGTGGGCCGCGGCGGCTGGCCTGGCGATGTACTCCGGAAAATTGAAAACGCAAAAAGAATGGAAGCGAAAGGTCCCCGGAATTATGGGACTTGTTCTACGATAGAGAGGCTTGCAGGAGAACGAGTAATGGCGACCGACACGAAGCGGAATTTGAAATTCGAGATTCAGGAAGAGTCTCTCCTAGGCACCAAGATCAAGGTAATCGGCGTAGGCGGCGGCGGCTCCAACGCGGTTGCGCGGATGATGGACGAAGGCCTCAGCGGCGTCGAATTTCACATCATGAACACCGACGTCCAGGCGCTCGACGCGTCCAGCGTGCCTAACAAACTGGCCATTGGACGAAAAGTAACCAATGGACTTGGCGCCGGGTCGGACCCTGCCATCGGCCGCCTTGCGGCGCTGGAAGATACCGAGCGGATCATTGAAATTTTGGAAGGCTCGGACATGGTTTTCGTCACTGCCGGCCTCGGCGGAGGCAGCGGCACGGGCGCCGCCCCGGTAGTGGCCGCGCTGGCAAAGGAACTGAACGCCTTGACCGTGGCGGTGGTAACCAAGCCGTTCAGCTTTGAAGGACCGCGGCGCATGAAGCAAGCCGAGCGCGGACTCGCGGACCTGGCGGCAACGGTGGATACCGTGATCTCCCTGCCGAATGACAAGCTGCTGGAGATTGTGCCCCGAGGCACCAGTTTCTTCGAATCGTTCCGGGTGGCCGACGATGTTCTACGGCAGGCCGTGCAGGGCATTGCCGACATTATTACAACGCCGGGAATCATCAACCGCGACTTCTCCGACATTCGCGCCATCATGCTGGGAATGGGTTACGCAATGATGGGCACCGCTACTGCCAGCGGAGAGAACGCCGCCGTGGAAGCCGCCAGGCAGGCCATTAACTGCGCCTTGCTGGAAGAGGGCGGAGTCAAGGGCGCGCGGGGTATTCTGATCAACATCACTGGATCTAGCAAGCTGAGCATCCACGAGGTAAACGAAGCCTGCGCGTTGATTCGTGCTGCCGCCGAGTACGAGGATGTCCAGATCAACTTCGGCATCGTGATGAACGATGCGATGGCGGATCAGGTGAAAATCACTGTAATCGCCACCGGCTTCCAGCGCGCCAATCTACCGGCCATCGATCGCGGCACGTCGGTCCAGGAAGGGCGGATGATTTCAGGGCCGCCGCAGCTGTCGTTCGGCTCCCGTAGCTCGAATCCGAAAGAAGAAGCGGAACCCGTCTTCGGCCGGCGGGATGACGAGCCTGCCCCGGTAGAACGCGAACCGGAACCGGCTCCGCAAGAGGCGATTGCCACCACCGCTACCGTGATCGAGAATACGAAGGAAGACTCACAAGGGAAGTCGGACCTGGATATGCCGGCGTTTCTGCGGCGGGAACGACGGCTGTTTCAATAGCTTTCGGGCGGTGCAGCGTTTACCCCTTTCCCCAAAACGCAAAGACCACTGCTCCAATCACGCATAGAAACGATCCGAGATAGCGCCAATGCATCGGCTCGTCCAGATAGAGCCACGCAAAGACTACAAAGACTATCAGCGTGATAATCTCCTGAATGATCTTGAGTTGGAAAGCGCTCAACGTACCGTATCCGATCCGGTTTGCGGGCACCTGAAAACAGTACTCCGGTAGTGCGATTATCCAGCTAACCAGAATCGTAAGCAGCAGCGGCGAGCTACGGTGCTTCAGGTGCCCGTACCACGCCGTGGTCATGAATATGTTCGAACAGAGGAGCAATCCTACGGTCTTGATCATCCTCTATAGGATGACTCAGGCGTCGATGTGATTACAGAAATACCGGTCCAGCCGTGCTTTGTGAGCCAGTGACAGACGGTCTGAGAGTTCCTTCATCTCTCCATGCGGCATTGGACGGTAAGCCTTGGCGATCGCGATGTTCTGATCGATGAAGTCCAGTTGCGGCATCCCAACTACGCACGCAGTCACGGGCAGGGAGAGCGAATAGCTGATCAACTTCTCCGCCGTCGCCTTACCCGAAAGCCCTTCCTGCGCGAAAATCTTCATGGCGATGACACCCATCTTCTTGCGGTTGGCCACCGGCAGCGCGAGGCTCTCAAAGCTGGTGGTCAACGCGTCGTTCATCTCCATGTTGCCTCTGCCGTTGCGCATGCCGGCACGCGCCGCGTTCAGCGCCATCTGGGTGCAATCGAAATCGTGGCGTTCCAGTGCCGTTTTCAGCACCGCGGGGTCCGTGTGGCTGGTGACGCCGATGAATCTTGTCACTTTCTGATCGCGTAGCTTGTGGAGGACGTTCAACACGCCGTCCTTGGCTTCGGCCGCGGCCAGATCGGCTTCGTCGGTCAGGCTGTGAATGTGGATGAGATCGACGTGATCCGTCTGCAGGCGCTTCAAGCTGCCTTCCAGAATCCGCTGCGCTTCATCGCCATTGCGGACGTTGATTTTGGTAGCGAGAAAAAGTCCATTGCGGCGCGTGGCCATTACCTTGCCAACACGGGTTTCACTCTTTCCGCTTCCATAGCCGTAGGCGGTGTCTACGTAGGTGATGCCCAAATCGAGTGCCTTGTTCAAAGCCTCAACCGCTTTATCGTCGTCCGGGTAGGAGAGGAACCGGCTACCGCAGCCGAACGCGAGAATGGAAACCCTTGCGCCAGTCTTGCCCAGGACGCGAGTCGGCATGCCCGACTTGCCGTCTACTTCGGCTGCCAGCAGTGGCTGCGCCGCCGCACCGCTCAGCGCCGCTGTCTCAAGAAACCTTCTTCGTGAAATACCCATCGTCATATCCTCCGGAGACTCTCATGATATGACATTCCGATGAGTGGGAGAATGGGGGGGATGCCTTCAGGTCTCAGCGAAGCACAACTCGATAAGCCGAGGCCGGCGCACGGCGGCACTGGCGGCCGGGGTCCGGGGCATGACGGAAGCGGTTTCGGCGGTGGCGGCGGTGATTCCGGCGGCGGGGAATTTCGCTACTCCCCCAGCGTCTACCAGGTGGGGATGATTGTAGCGCTGTTCTCCATCGCGGCGCTTTTCATTGCGTTGGTCCTGGCGTACGGCATTCAACTTCGAACGCAGACTACCTGGCAGCACGTGCGCATACCGGTCACCCTTTGGATCAGCACGGGGCTGCTGGCGGCGAGCAGTGTGGTGTTCGAAGTGGCCCGCAGGGCCCTTCGCCGCGGCCTGGCAGCGACGTACATCTTCGCTCTGCGAATGACCACGCTTCTCGGCTTCGCCTTCATCGTGTCGCAATTGCTGTCGTGGCAGGACCTGAAGCGCCAAGGGATCTATGTCGCGGCCAACCTTCACGGCTCGATGTTCTATGTCTTCACCGGCGCTCACGCCTTTCACGTTTTGTTTGGAATTTTCTCGCTGCTATTCATTGACTGGCGCTCGCGGCGGCTGGCAGGCGCAACCGAGCAGGTCTTCCGGCATGAGCGGACGATCACCTCGGCCATTGCGCTGTATTGGCATTTCATGGGAATCCTGTGGATTGCGCTTTTCGGCCTACTGCACTTGTGGAGCTAGAGCGCTATTCCATTCTTAGCGCTGTCATCGGATCGATGGCGGCCGCGCGTCTGGCAGGCAGAAATCCGGCGATTGCCACTACTGATGACAATACCGCCGCTGCCACAAGAAGCGTTAGAGGATCGCCGGGGTTCAATCCAAAGAGGTAGCTTTGCAGCATCCGGCCGGCGGCGAGGGCGGCAGGTACGCCCAGGGCCAAGCCGATCGTGGCAAGGAGAGCGACCTCCCGCAGAACCATCCAGACCACATCGCCGCGCCCGGCCCCGACGGCCATCCTGATTCCGATTTCATTGGTTCTCCGGGCAACGGCGTACGACATGGTCCCGTATAATCCCACCGCTGCCAGCAGCAGGGCCAGGGCCCCGAAGAAGCTGGCCAGCTTTGCCATCATGCGCTCAGGAACAAGGGTTTCTTCCAGTTGTTCGGTCAGCGTTCGGATGCCGCGGACTTCCAGAGTTCGGTCGGCCTCTATGACTTTTCGGGCGGCGCTCACCACGCCGGCCGCCTCCGGTGCCGTGCGAACCTCGGCGGAGTAAAAGTGTCCCGGAATCTGAACATACGACTGAAACAGCAGCCGCGGAGCGTCATCGCGCATCCCGTCGAGCTTAGCGTCTTTCACCACGCCAACAACCTCAACCGGATTCACCGCCTCTCCCAGGAACAATCTCTTTCCCACTGCCTCCTGCCCCGGAAAATAATAGCGTGCGAGCGTTTGATTCACCACGACGACGCCAGGCGCGCCTTGCCTGTCTCCAGCCTCAAATCCTCGGCCAGCAGCAATTTGCATTCCCACGGTTTGGAAATAGTTTGGCGACACTTGCAGGACCCGTACCTGTTCTTCGTGCCCTGCTTCCGCGATGCGGCCGGGAACCCGTATACCGCTGGTGCGTGCGCATTCCGTGAGCAGCCCGCACAAATCCAAGCTGGCCGACAGAACGCCGGGGATGGCGTTCAGTTGCCAGTAGACCCTGTCATGCAAAGCGGTCCAGGCTGCAGGTGTCCTATCCCGCTGGTTGACGCGGATCGATACCGAGAAGACACGGTCGCGGCGAAATCCCGCGTCCGCGCCCTTCAGATTTTGCAGGCTTCGCACCAGAAGGCCGGCACTGGTGAGGAGTATCAAGGATAGCGCTACTTGAGCAATGATCAGGCTCTTGCTCAAACGTTGCCTTGGACGGTCCCGTACGAGCGCTGGTTGGACTTCAGTCTTCGTCGCTTGTAACGCAGGCGCCAGACCGAATAGGATCCCCGTCAATAAGGCCGTAACGGATGTGAACAACAGAATCCGCGCATCGGGTTGCAGGGCGATGGTCACGGGAGAATCGCTGGTGGACACCAGTTGCAGAAGAATGCTGCCGCCTAGGTTCGCCAGGAAGAGGCCCAGGATAGCTCCCATGGCCGCCAGCAAAATACTCTCCGTCAATAGCTGCCTGACCACGCGGCCCCGGCCCGCACCAAGCGCCAGCCGCACGCCGATTTCTTTGCGCCTTACGGTTGCCCTCGCAAGCAGCAGGTTCGCAACATTACTGCAGGCGATCAGCAGGACCAAAAACACCACTGTCATCAAGACCCGCAAGGGTTTTGAGAATCGATCCCGCAGACTCGCCAAGCCACGGGCTCCAGGCTCCAGTTCCACCCGGTAAGCGGCGGGCCTTTCGGTCTCCAGAAGCGCGTGGTTCAAATCCACATTCAGGGCAGCCAGGGCCTGGGATTCCGAAATGCCCGGCTTCAGCCTCCCCATCATTTCGAGCCAGCCCCAACCCCGGGAGTTGAGCATGTTGGCGGTGTTGATTTGTGGCTGCATCCAGATGGGTAGCCAGATATCGGGCGCTTCTCCTGGTTCTTCACCGAAGAATTCGCGCGGCGTGACGCCGATGATCTCTACCGGGCTGCCGTCAATTACCAGCTTCTTTCCAACCGCCGCGGGATCACGTCCATACTGCCTTTCCCAGAATCCGAAACTGATGACGGCGACTGGGCTCGATTCATCGCTGTTCGAAAACGCGCGTCCTGCCATCGCATTCACCCCAAGCACCTCAAAGTAGTTGCCGCTCGCCAGGCAGGCGTGCAGTTTGCCGGCTTCGAGCGAACCAACGTCCGGATGGGTGCTGACCAGCATTCCCGAAAACACCTGCTGGCTGCGGGCAATGTCCTGGTAGAGCGGATAGGACCATGGCGACTTGTGCCCCTTCACCGTTTGCTTGACGATTACGAGTCGCTCCGGAGATTGCACCGGCAGCGTCTTCAACAGGACGGCGTCGAACAGGCTGAAGATTGCGGTATTCGCGCCGATGCCGAGAGCAAGTGACATAACGGCAACGAAGGTGAAACCCGGGCTGCGCCGCATGGTGCGGACGGCATACTGAAGATCCTGAAGAAGCGACTCCAGCCAGGCGAAGGTGAACAAATTTCGGCTGGTTTCTTTCCAGCGGGTCGCATTTCCGAAGCGGCGTACGTCCCCGCCCGCGGCACGCATCATCTCCAGATGGAACCGCATCTCGTCGTCAAGATCGCGATCGAGTTGTTTCCGGAAGAGCAAACTTCGCAGGCGCAGCCGCAGGGTTGTCAGCCAATCCACTTCAGGCTCCTTCCATCACGCGGGCGATGGCTCCTGCCAGACGCATCCAGTTCACTTTTTCATCGGCAAGTTGCTTATGCCCGCGCGCGGTGAGCCGGTAGAATTTGGCGCGGCGGTTGTTTTCCGATTGGCCCCACTCCGCCTCAATCACACCTTGCAGTTCTAACCGGTGCAAGGCCGGATAGAGCGAACCTTCCTCCACGCGCAGGACATCCTCCGAGATTTGCTGAATGAATTGCGCGATTCCGTAGCCGTGCATCGGCCCGCGGTTCAAGGTTCTGAGGATTAACATGTCCAGGGTTCCCTGCACGAGTTCGCCTTGATTCTTTCCCATAGATTCTTGATAGGAGTATGGGCGAGGGGACCTCCAGTTGTCAACCGATCATTTGAATCCCCGAAGTTGCTCCGTCTTTTTCTTCAGCCGTGCCTGCGGATTCAATGAGTTATCGAAGCCGTAAAGCGCCTGGTCCCAGCTTCCATATGCGGGATTCGGCAGGATGACCCACCGTTCTCCCCAATTGGCGACGTACTTTTCCGCGAGCTTTTTCCGCTCTTGGGGCGATTGGCGAACCTGCGAAAGAAAGTCCCCGAGATCGTCGCCGAACAGCATCAAAACCCGATAGCGCTCGGCGATCGCCTGGCGCCGGGTGCCCTTGTCCGATCCCCAATCCGGTTTTTCGCCCAAGCAGTAGACCGTATCCAGCTTGTCATCCCGTGGAAAGTTCCATTTGGCCAGGTTGCGTCTAGTAGCGTCTTCCTGCGCGGTGCCGCGATTGGTCACATAGAAAACTTTCACGCCCCGGGCTGCGGCATACCGGGTAAATTCAGCGGCTCCGGGCAGTGCGGCAGCCTCCATCTTCTTAACCCACACGTCCCAGCGGACGGGGTCGAAACTATGTACGTCATCGAGGACATCCTGAGCCTCAGCCCGGCTGTTGTCCAGCACCGTTTCATCAACGTCCAGGATGATTGCCGGCGGCAGCCGCTTGAACTTGCCTGTTTGTTCCACGGCAGCCGTCCAACGCCGGTCCTTCAACGCACGGTCCAACGTGAAGTGGGCCTGGCGGTATGCCTGCAAATAGGAGGCGTCATGCTCAACCGCAGTCTGCATCCACAGAACACTGTCCAGGGACTGCCCGGTCAGAAGAATTGCAACCGACAGAAAGGCGGTGATGGGCCATGGTGTTCGCATATCTGAAGAGTGTACGCCTTGGAGTATTGACGTCAAAGTTAGTAACTGCTAACCTAAGAATCACTAGGTTAGCAGTTACTAACTTCTCATCATGTCAGAAAAAGTAATCTCAAGGCACCGCCTCTCCAGCGAGGAACGGAAGGCCTCCATCGTGGAGGCGGCGATCCGGCTCTTCGGAGAAAAAGGATTCCGGGGCACTACGACACGCGAAATCGCGGCAGCCGTTGGCGTCAGCGAACCCATCCTCTACGAACATTTCAAGACGAAGGGCGATTTATACGCCGCCATTATCGACTACAGCTCGTGCAAAGGAGTGGAGTTGCTGGCCGCGCTGGCCGACCGCTACCACGATGTGGACGATGACGAGGGATTCTTCACCGAGTTGGGCCAACTGATTCTCAAGTGGTATACCCATGACTCCTCCTTCATTCGGCTGCTGCTCTTCAGCAATCTGGAAGGTCATGAATTGAAGGACCTGTTCTTTGAACGCCAGAGTTCGCGGGTTCTGGATATCGTCAGCGGTTACATCGAGCGCAGAATCCGGCAAGGTGCCATGCGCCAGCTTGATCCTGCCCTTGCCGCTCGTGTCTTTCTGGGCCTGGTGTCGAATTATGCCCAACACGCCATTCTTTTTCACTGTGGCAACCTCACGGTCTCAAACGAAGAGATCATCCAGGGAATGGTCGGAATCTTTTTAAACGGTACGTGCATTCAAGGACAACAATGAAACTTCGCATCGCCGGATTACTTGCATTCGTGCTCATTCTGGGAAGCTGTTCCAAGAACGAACCCAAAGCGGAAGCCGCTTCCGCAAAGGCGCCGGAACCGATCCCCGTGAAGACCGCCGTGGCGGAAACCAGGCAAATTGATAAAGCGATCTCGGTAACCGGTTCACTTATCCCCGACGAAACCGTGACCTCCAGCTTTGAAGTAGCGGGACGAATCGCGGCTATTTACGTGGACTTCGGCCAGAATATCCGCAAGGGGCAAGTGCTGGCCGAGCTTGATAAGCAGGAGCTCTCGCTGCAAGTGGAACGCAGCCGGGCCGCGCTGCTGCAGGCGCTCGCTCGCGTTGGGCTGGACGCATCGCAACAGGATGTCACGCCGGAATCCACGCCTGCTATCCGGCAGGCCGTAGCGCAAATGGAAGATGCCCGGTCAAAGTACGAAAGTGCAATGAAGCTGGTGCAAACCGGCGACATCTCAAAAGAACGCGCTACAGAGCTCGAAAAGTCGTTCCGCGCGCGACAGGCCGGAGTGGAAGCTGCCCGGGACGACATGCGGACGCAATGGGCCAATGTGGCAGCGCTGCGCGCGGATGTGAAGCTGGCCCAGAAGAGACTGGGCGACACCGTGGTGCGTGCGCCGTTCGATGGCGCGGTCACCCAGAAGAACGCATCGGTTGGACAGTACATGAAGGAGAATACGGCCATCCTTACGCTGGTAAAGACGAATCCGCTGCGACTGCGTGTGGAGATTCCCGAGACTGCGGCTGGAGTCGTGCGTGTAGGCGCAACCCTAAGCTTCACCACGGAGGCTGCCGGCGGCGAAGAGTTTCATGCCATCGTGCGCGAGATGAATCCATCGCTGGACTCCAAGTCGCGCTCGCTGACGGTAGAGGCGCGACTGGCGCAGAGCGATCCCCGGCTGCGCCCGGGGATGTTCGTGCAGGTGCAATTGGTACTGTCACGCAATGTGGAAGTGCTGGTGGTGCCGGCAAATGCGATACATACAGTGGCGGGATTGACCAAGGTCTTCGTGATCCGCGACGGCCGCGTAGTGGAACACAAAATTACCCCGGGCCAGGAACTCAAGGGCTGGGTTGAGCTGCCCAACGCGGAGATCAAGGCTGGAGATCGTGTGGCTGTTTCCTCGCTCTCACAACTGATTCAGGGTGCGCCGGTACGCACCACCTAGAGGAATATCCATGCAAAAATTAGCCGAACTCTGCATCAAACGCCCGGTCTTTGCCACCATGCTGATTCTGGCCCTGGTGGTGATGGGCATAAATTCCTACACCAAGCTGGGCGTGGACTTCTTTCCGAAAGTAGACTTCCCCATCGTCACCATCACCACCACGCTCCGCGGCGCGGCCCCGGAAGAAATCGAAACGCAGGTCAGCAAGCGAATTGAAGAAACGGTGAACACCATTGCAGGCATTGACGATCTGCGCTCGGTTTCTTCGGAAGGTGTCTCGCAGGTCTTCATCCAGTTTGTGCTGGAGAAGGATCCGGAAGTCGCCGCCCAGGAAGTCCGTGACAAGATCTCACGCGTGCTGCGCGACCTGCCTCGTGATGCCGATCCGCCTATCGTGGAAAAGCTGGCGACTGACGCTTCCCCCATCATTAACGTCGTGGTAGCATCCGGCCGCGATCTCCGCGAGACCACCAAAGTGGTGGACGATACGATCAAGAAGAACATCGAATCGCTGAGCGGCGTTGGGCAGGTGAAGTTCGTCGGTGACCGCACGCGGCAAATCCAAATCTGGCTCGATGGCGAGAAACTATACTCCTATAACCTGAATATCGACCAGGTTCGTGCGGCGGTGGCGGCGCAGAATGTGGAGATTCCCGGCGGCCGCGTGGAGCAGGGCAGCCGCGAGCTTTCCTTGCGCACGCTGGGACGTGTGGAGAATCCGAAAGATTTCGCGCGGATCGTCGTCGGGGCAGCCGGCGGCAATCCGGTTCGCATCAGCGACATTGGATATGTCGAGGATGGCGTGGAAGAGCCGCGTTCGCTGGCGCGGCTGGACGGCACGCCCGCCGTGGTTCTGGAAGTCCGCAAACAGGCGGGCACAAATACGCTGAACGTCATCCACGCCATCAAGGATCGAATCGCCGAGTTGAAGACAAGCATGCCGAAGGATTACGTGATTACCTACACACGCGATCAGTCGGACTTCATCTCGGACTCTTTCAACGCAGTACAGGAGCATCTGATTTTGGGTGGAATTTTTGCGGCAGGTATTGTGTTCCTGTTCATTCGAAGCTGGCGGTCCACGCTGATTGCGGCAATCGCCATCCCCACGTCGATTATTTCCACCTACACGCTGATGAACGCCATGGGCTTCACGCTGGATCAGATCACGATGCTGGCGCTGGTCCTGATGGTGGGAATTGTGATCGACGACGCCATCGTGGTCCTGGAAAATATTTTCCGGTTTGCCGAGGAGAAGGGGTTGAGCCCGATGGAGGCAGCCATTCAAGGCACCCGGGATATTGGACTGGCGGTCCTTTCCACCACTCTTAGCCTGGTAATCATCTTCATCCCGGTGGCGCTGATGAGTGGAATTGTCGGAAAGTTCATGTCGAGCTTCGGATACACGGCGGCGTTCGCCATCATGGTGTCGATGCTGGTCAGTTTCACGCTGACGCCGATGCTGTGCGCGCGCTTCCTTAAGCCGGAGGTGAAGAAGGCAGGCCACACGACCAAAGAAGCCGGCTTCTTCCGCCATATCTCCAGGCCATATCAGGCGATGCTGGGGTGGTCGATGTCGCACCGCTGGGTCATCGTCTGCATATCCGCACTTGTCGTTGCCAGTATTGTGCCACTGTTCAAAATGACCGGCGTGGGCTTCCTGCCCACTGACGATCAGGGAGAATTCGAGGTAATCGTACGTCTCCCGCCCGGTTCTTCCCTCTCGGGATCGGAGACGGTGATGAAGGAATTAGAGGCCGAATTGAAGCAGTTGCCGGGCATCCGGAACATCCTTACTACCATCGGGGCCGACGTGCGCCAGCAGGTGGATCGCGGTTCCATCATCGTCGAACTCAACCCGCTGAAAGAACGGAAACAATCGCAGAAAGAGCTGATGGTGATGGCTCGCGAGCGGATGAAAAAATTCCGCGAACTGACCATCGCCGTGCAGTTGCCGGCGCTGATCCAAGGCGGTGGATCCAACGCGGAGTTGCAGTTCTTCGTGCAGGGTCCCGACTTGAAGCAACTGGAAAAATACGCCGGCGAGATCAAGCGGCGTCTGGCGAATGTGCAAGGCGTGGCCGACTTGGACAGTTCGTATGAAGCGGGCAAGCCGGAGCTACGTGTGAAGGTGAATCGCGACAAAGCCGCGGACCTGAACGTCAGCGTGAGTTCCATCGCGAACGCCTTGCGCACGCTGGTGGGCGGGGACGATCAGGTGACTACATACCGCGAGGGTGAAGATCGTTACGACGTGCAGCTTCGGGTGCAAAAGGAGTTTCGGAATTCGCCCCAGGCGCTGGACCGGCTTTACGTCCCCTCGGGAACATTGGGGAACGTTTCTGTAGCGAGCGTAGCTTCCCTTGAGCCGGCCGATGGACCGACGCAGATTGAACGCTACAACCGCCAGCGGCAGATTTTATTGACAGCCAACCTGGTGGGCGGACAATCGCTGAGTAAAGTGCTGCCGGTTCTGGATGAGACCATCGCCAGTCTCAACATGCCTTCCGAGTACCGCACCGGACTGGTTGGGCAGAGCAAGGAATTTGGGCGCGCCGCCAAGGGCTACGTCATCGCGTTCATTCTTTCCATCGTGTTTATGTACATGGTGCTGGCGGCGCAGTTTGAAAGCTTCATCGACCCGGTAACCATCCTTTTGAGCTTGCCGTTATCGATTCCCTTTGCACTGCTTTCGCTAGTGCTGGCGCACGAAAACTTTTCGGTCATCTATACGTCGCTGGGAATCCTGGTGCTCTTTGGGATCGTGAAGAAGAATTCCATTCTGCAGATCGATCACATTAAGAAACTGCGGGCAGGGGGAGCGGACCGGCTTCACGCCATCATGCAAGGTTGCGAAGACCGGCTGCGTCCGATTCTGATGACGACCGCCGCGCTGGTGGCCGGCATGATTCCGCTGGCTCTGGGTGGTGGTGCGGGCTCCGGTTCGCGCCGTACCGTGGCCATCGTCGTAATCGGCGGACAGTCGCTCTGCCTGCTGCTGACTTTGCTGGTCACACCGGTCGCCTATTCCCTGTTCGATGATGTCGCACATTTCAATCTGTGGGGCAGACTGCGCGGTCTGTTCCGGGGTCGCAAAGTGCAGATGGTTACCACGACCCTGCCGTTGCTGCTGGTCCTCCTGGCGGCAAGCGTCGGCCCGGCATGGTCCCAGGCGCCTCCACCGCGGGTGGGCCTCGGCGGCCAGCAGCACAAGTTGAGTTTGCAGGAAGCGATTGAGCTGGCACTGGCAAACAACCTGGAAATCGAGATTGAAAAAACGAACCGCGACACCGCGCAGGAGGCCGTCAGATCCGCCCGTGGATTCTTTGACCCTGCTTTCCGCTGGGTTCCGCTGTTCGAAAACCGCAATACGCCGACGGGATCCATCCTGCAAGGCAGCAGCGGCACACTGAATGAGCGGTTTCTGAACCAGAACTTCTACCTGGACCAGCGGCTTCCGAACTATGGGACAGCGCTGAATTTGACGTTTGAAAATGCGCGGCAAACCAACACCAATCCTTTCTCATCGTTTAACCCCTTCTTTACCTCGCGGCTGGCGCTTGGGTTGAACCAGCCGCTGCTGCGTGGTCTGCACACGGATCCCGCGCGGACGGAAATCAACATTCGCAGGAAGCGGCTGGATCTTTCCGGAGTAGATTACGAGATTCGCGTGATCGACGTGGTCACTCGCGTGGAACAGGCCTACTGGGATCTGGTTGCGTCCCGGCAGGATGTGGTGGTGGAAGGGGACAGTGTCTCCCTGGCCCGGGAGCAGCTCGCGGTAAACCGGCGGTTGATTGACAGTGGGACGCTTGCCCCGGTGGAACTGGCCGCTTCCGAAGCCGAATTGCAGAGACGGCTGGATACGCTGTATTCGAGCTTAGCCACTCTCACTGCGGTCGAGAATACGTTGAAGACGCTGCTGACGCCCGACCGCAAAGCGCCCATTTGGGCAGAGGAGATTGTTCCGGCGGACGACCAGACAAGCCAGATCCCGGAGACGGAGGACCTGGGCCAGGCTGTGGCTCAGGCTTTGAAACGGCGTCCGGAATTGCGCTCCGTCACCCTGCAGCAAGAGGCTAACGATATCCAGAAAGATCTGAACTCCGACCTGCGGAAGCCGCAAGTGAACATCGTCGCCAACTACTCGCTCAATGGGCTGGGCGGATCGATCCGGCCTGGCGAGAATCCGTTTACTGCTTCCAGCAATCTTCTCTATTCCCAAGTGAACCGGCTGTCAACCCTCGCCGGAATCGCCCCGTTGCCCATTGTTCCTGCCGGGACTCTCCCCGATTTTCTTATCGGCGGATACGGAACTGCCCTGGGAAATGTCTTCGGTGGCCGTTATCAAAGCATTCAGGCTGGCCTGCAGATCGATCTCAACCTCAGGAACCGAACTGCCGATGCCAACTACGTCCAGAGCCTGATCGCTGAAAAGCGCTTGCGGCTCCAGCAGGCCCAGGTAGAACAGGGGGTTGAGGCTCAGGTCCGGAACGCTCTGCAGGGGGTTCAGAGCGGGCGGCAACGAATTGCCGCCGCTGAGGCTAGTGCGCGCGCCGCGCAGGAAAAGCTCGAGAGCGAAGCCCGCTTGTTCCAAACCGGCGAGTCCACCAACTTTCTGGTCCTCACCAGGCAGAACGAGGCCGCCGACTCCCGCCGCCGCGCCGTGATCGCCCGGCTCGACTTTAACAAGAGCTTGTCGCGGCTTCAACAAGTGACCGGATCCACGCTTTCGTCTCACAAGATCACCATCCATTAGCCGGGCGTTTCTTTCCGGCGAAGACGAGAAGGCCGAGCCCGGCGCAAACCCAGCGCAGCGCGGCAGGTTCAGATTCCTGGGGCGCAAACCGGATCTGGTTGGAGAGCATTCCAAATCCCGCCGGGACAAAGAGGATGGAAGTTACAATTAGCAAATATACTTTCTTCACCTAACGCCGGAATGCAACTGAAGCGCCACGCTCAAGTACTTGAAATATATATACTTCTCTAGCCAATTCGGGAATCGGCTGTTTCAATCCGGAACGGAGGATTCGTTGTGGAAATCCCAGGAAAACTAAATAGGTGACCAGTTTGTTATCATTTCTTCTAACAACTTGTAGGTGGTTAGGAAAGTTGGGATTCAGGGGAAGAAAGGCACAGCCTATATCCCTCATTCCATTGCCTAAACTTTCGCTTGCTCTGGGCAGGCGCAGAAGTTATGTTGGAACGTCGCACTATGCCTAGTATCGATCTCGCTCTAGAAAAGGGTTTGCCCGCGAATCTTGACGCCGAACGTTTTGTGCTCGGCGCCATTCTGGCGGACGACACCTTCTTTATTCAGGTGGCGGGCTCCATAGACCCGGACGACTTCAGCCTGGAGAAGCATCGCAAGATCTACGGGCGCATGCATGACCTGAGCACGCGCGGCGAACGCATCGACCGCGTCACGATCGCCAATGAGCTGATGAAGCAGAACCAGCTCGAATCCTGTGACGGTCTCACCTACCTGGTTTCACTCGACGACGGTTTGCCGCAGCTCTTCAACCTGGACAGCTACGTCCGTATCGTAAAGGACAAATCGGTCCTGCGGCGTATCATCTTTGCCTCGCAGAAGTTGATTGACCGCTGCTTCACCGGCGAGGACGAACCGGATCAGATTCTGGCCAATGCCGAAGAAACGCTGCTCAAACTGGGCGAGACGCGAGCCAAGGACGCGCTGGCAAATCCAAGGCAGATCATCGAAGAGTTTCAGGGCGGCCTGAATGTCTTCCTGGACCCCAGCCGGAGAATCCGCGGCATCAGCACCGGGCTTTCCAAGTTCGATGAAATGACGGCCGGATTGCATGAAGGCGAGTTGATTATTCTCGCAGCCCGGCCAGCCATGGGAAAGACGGCCCTGGCCCTGAACATCGCCCAACACGTGGCCACGAATGAAACCGATCCGAAGACGGTGGCAATCTTTTCGCTCGAAATGTCGAAGGAATCGCTGCTGACCAGAATGATTTGCGCCGGCGCTAGGGTGGACCAGCAGAAGTTCCGCGCCGGGTATCTGAACGGCGAGGAGCGCCGGCGGCTTCAGACCGTGGCCATGCAGTTGGTGGAAGCACCCATTTTCATCGACGATACGGCCGGCACCAATCTGATGGACATCCACGCCAAGCTGCGGCGTTTGCAGGCCGAGCACGGCCTGGGTCTGGCGGTGATCGACTACCTGCAGCTGATGAACGGCCGCGGGCGTTTTGAAAATCGAAACCAGGAAGTCAGCGCGCTATCTCGCGGATTGAAGCTGATGGCGAAGGAACTGAAGATTCCCATGCTGGTGCTCTCGCAGTTAAGCCGCGCCCCGGAAACCCGGCCCGGCGATCACCGTCCGCAGTTGAGCGATTTGCGCGAATCCGGAAGTATTGAGCAGGATGCGGATCTGGTCGGGTTTATCTACCGCGAGGAGGTGTACAAACCGGACCGTGACGATCTGAAGGGGCTGGCGAAGTTTATTGTAGCGAAGCAGCGAAACGGCCCCATCGGCGACGTGAACCTGGTGTTCCTGAAAGAGTATACGAAGTTTGAAAATCCGATGCGGGATATTGACGATAGCGGCGGGGAGTATTAGCGCGACGGCTGCTATTGCTCTCCGTCGGCTCCGCCCTCAAGCGCAGTCAAGCGGTTCGTGAATTTCGGCGATCCGCGCCAGCGCGCGGATATGTTCGCCATCTTGCTTGACCACTTCCGCCAGGGATCGAACAAGACTCGTAGCCTCCTTCACCGCATCACTAGTTTCGCGCGTGGTCACTGCCAGGCTCTCAACCGACTGGGTTAGCGCTTCGTGACGCTCGACTAGCCGTTCGAGCCGTTGGTCCAGTGTAAGCTCGCTCATTCCTCAATTGTACCGAAGCAGCCTTTGGAAGATGTTTCGCTTTAACAAACGGGGTCACCGCCATTAGCTTCGCACATCCGCCGCGTCACTTCGTGCCGGTATTCGAACATCTTCCGCAATTTCCGTTTCACTGCCCAGCCGGCCAGCGCTTCCACGACTGGGCCTCCGGGCAACGCCATCTCAATTGAGTCCGTCAGTCTCGTTCCATCGTTCTCGCCCTTGAACTGGTGCGCATGCACCCAGGCTGCAAATGGCCCTTCGCGCTGCTCGTCGATGAACAGCCGCCCTTCCTCGTAGGCGATGTGGTGGGCCACCCAGCGAATCCGGAAAGGTCCAATCGGGATTCGAAACTCCACGCGAGCACCCTCCTCCAGCCCGCCCTCGCGGCTGACCACCTCCACTTTCTGATCGGGTGGCATCAGCAGTTCGATGGCATCGCGCCGTCTGTGAAAATTGAAGACGGTTTCCACCGGCGCGGCAATCCACGATGAGTGCTCGAACTGCATCATGCTAAGTTAGATTCCGGAACCCTCGTATTGGTTCATTTCGCATGCTGCTTGAGCTGAAGAACATTCAAAAGAGATTCGGCGGCGTTACGGCCCTTCGCAACGGTAACCTTAGCATCAATGAAGGCGAGGTTCATCTCCTGATGGGGGAGAACGGCGCGGGCAAGTCCACTCTAATGAAGATCGTAGCCGGCATCACGCAGGCGGATAGCGGCGATATTCTCTGGCGCGGGCAGAAGGTCGCATTTCAGAACCCGGCTGAGGCGTCGGCCAACGGCATCGCCATGGTGCATCAGGAATGCCTTCTTGCCCCGCATCTTTCGGTTGCCGAAAATATCTTCCTGGGCCGCGAGCCAAGGCTCGCCGGCGGTTACGTCAATCGCAAGGAAATGGAGCAGCGGGCCGCTAGTCTGATCGAGGAGCATCATTTTCCGCTGCAAGCAAATTGGCAAGTCCAGAAGCTCAGTCCGGCGCAGAAGCAGTTGGTCGAGATCTGCCGCGCCATTCTCCACGGATCCAGTTTGCTGATCTTCGATGAGCCGACATCGTCGTTGTCCGAGTCGGAGACGAAGGAGGTCTTCGGGATCGTGCGTACGCTGCGAGCTCGCAAGATGGGCGTCATTTACATCACGCATCGCCTGGACGAATTGCGCTCGGTGGGTGATCGCGTCACAGTGCTGCGGGACGGCGAAACCGTGCATACCTGCCCGCTGAGCGAACTCACCACGGATCAGTTGATCAAGTACATGGTGGGCCGTGAAGTTACGTCCATCTATCAGCGCGATCCTCTGCCACCGGGCGAGGAGCTACTGCGGATTCACAACCTGTACAGGGGGGATGTGCTGCAGGACATTTCGCTGTATCTTCGGGCGGGGGAGATTGTTGGTATCGGCGGGTTGATGGGCGCGGGCCGCACGGAGTTGTGCCGCGCTATTTTCGGACTGGACCCGGTGGATCGCGGCAAGATTTTCGTCCGGGGCAAGGAATTGAAGATCCGCACGCCGCGGGAAGCCGTCGAAGCGGGAATTGCACTCATCCCGGAAGACCGGCAGAAATCGGGCCTCGCTACCGGCTTACCCATCGACGAGAACGTCACGCTCGCCAGTCTCGGCGCCATCAGTACTTTCGGCTTTTTAAACCAGGCGGCGGGCCGGCAGATGACGAACACCTTCATCGGCCGTCTGCGCATCAAGTGCTCCTCGGGTTCGCAGCTCGCCGGACGGCTGAGCGGCGGCAATCAGCAGAAGGTTGTGATCGCCAAGTGGCTGGCTCGCGGCGCGAAGATCTTCCTTTTCGATGAACCCACGCGCGGCATCGACGTTGGCGCAAAAGTAGAAGTGTTCGATGTGATGAACGAGCTGGCGAAATCCGGTGCGGCGATCCTGATGGTGAGTTCCGAGCTGCCCGAACTGCTGCAGGTGGCGGATCGTATTCTGGTGATGCGCCAAGGCCGGATCAGCGGGGAATTGCCGGGCCGGAACGCAACTCAAGAGCAGATTATGCGGCTCGCCGCGCCGCAGGAGCAGACCACATGATTCAACGGCTGTTGCCGTTCATTACCCTCATCGTCCTGATTGTTGCGCTGGCGATCGCATCCCCCCATTTCCTCACGAACACAAACCTGTCGAGCGTAGTGCGGCAGACGGCCGTGATTAACATTATGGCGCTGGGGATGACGCTCATCATCGTGGCGGGTGGCATTGATCTGTCTGTGGGCGCCATCCTCGCCATGGGCGGATTGCTGGGCACCATGGCGATGGAGAAGGGCTACTCGATTCCGGTGGGTGTTGTAGTGGGTATCCTGACCGGCTGCTTCTGGGGCTTTGTGAACGGCCTGCTGACCACCAAGCTGCGCATCAATCCGTTCATCGTGACGCTTGGCACGCTCGGCATTGTGCGCGGGCTTACGCTGATCATCTCCAATGGATTACCGGTGCATCAGATTCCGCAGAGCTTTTCGTTCCTGGGCGAAGGCACGGTATTGGGGGTGCCGTTTGTGCTGTGGGTGCTCTTGATTTGCGCCGGAGCGATGCACGTTCTGATGGAGCATACGCGGCTGGGCCGTTATGCGTTTGCTATTGGCAGCAATCCGGATGCGGCTTTTTATGCGGGCATTCCGGTAGCGTTTCATGTGACGGCGGTCTACGCCATCGGCGGCGCGCTCACGGGGCTGGCCGGGATGATTGAAGCTTCGCGGCTGATGACCGGGCAACCGACGGCCGGGCAGGGTTATGAACTACAAGCCATTGCCGCCGTGGTGATCGGCGGAGGAAGTCTGCGCGGCGGCGAAGGCAGCGTGATCGGGACACTCGTCGGCGCCTTTATCATGGGCCTGCTTTCGAATGGCAGCGACTTGCTGGGCATCAGCCCCTACCTGCAACAGGCGATTATCGGGGCCGTGATTATTCTAGCGGTCAGCGTGGATGAACTGCGGAAGCGTAAGCTATCGAGTTAGGCGGGAACAAACCAACGCTCCGCGGAGTCAAAGTGTTCTGTGCTGGAGGTTTGCGGCCTCACGAAATATTACCGGAACATACCCGTAGTCGATCACGTTACGTTTGCGCTGCGGCCGGGAGAGGTCACTGGGTATCTCGGTCCCAATGGATCGGGAAAGTCCACTACGGTGAAGATGCTCACCGGGCTGCTGGAGCCAACGACGGGTCAGGTATTGCTTGACGGCGTCGATATTCGCGCGGATCTCAACGGCTACAAGAAACGGCTCGGCTATGTGCCGGAAGAAGCGCACGTCTACTCGTACCTCAGCGGTCTCGAATATCTGCAGCTGATCGGACGTTTGCGCTGCCTGCCGGAGGCGGCTGTCAACCGGAAAGCCAACGATCTGTTGCAACTGTTCGCGCTGCATCCGCATCGATACGCGCCAATTTCGGCCTATTCCAAAGGCATGAAGCAGAGAGTACTGCTGTCGGCCGCCCTATTGCACGATCCCGATATTTTGATTTTTGACGAACCACTCTCCGGTCTCGACATCACTTCGGCGCTGCTCTTTAAGCATCTGCTGGCCGCGCTGGCTCGCAGCGGCAAAGTGATCTTGTACATCTCCCACGTTCTGGAAGTTGTGGAACGCGTCTGCGCGAAAGTGATCGTTATCTACAAGGGCAAGATCATGGCAGACGATTCCGTTGCGAATCTTCGCGGGCTGATGAGCCTGCCAACGCTGGAAGATATCTTCAGCGAACTGGTCCAACAGGAAAACATGGAAGACGTTGCCAGCGGCATCGTCGAGGTGATGCAGGACGCAAAGTGAAGACGCTTCGCCGCTCGCGCTTCCTCGCCCTGACGCGCCATTTTGTGGCGCGGTTCTTCGACAACGACGCAGTCTCACGCCAGGGCGAGATGCAAACCAGCGTGGTGCAGTTGTTGGGACTGCTTGCCGTACCCGGATTCTTTCTTTGCTTCTACATGATGAAGCACTATCCACCCACGGCACGGCATCCTTTCGATAGCTGGCAGGCGACGTCAGACCGGTATCTGTTTGTTTCCTATTCCATGATGGTGATGGGATTTGTCACCGTATTCGAGTGGGATTCGCTGTTTCCAGACCGGCGGGACTACTTGATTCTAAGCGCGCTGCCGATTCGAGTTTTCAGCTTGTTCTGCTCGAAAGTTTTGGCGCTATGCTTCTTTCTCGGGCTCTTCGCATTCGACTTGAATTGCTTCTCCACCGTGCTGCTGCCCGTGGTTAGCATGGGCCATGCGGGCTCCTCGTCAAACCTTCACCAAATGATGCTCGCACATGCGACGAGTGCGGTTGCGGGCGGGTTGTTCGTTGCATTTTTCTTCGCAGGATTGCAAGGAATCCTGATCAATGTGCTTACCAGCAAGGCGTTCCGCTGGGTGTCTCCGTTGGTACAGATGGTATCCATGGGGCTTCTGGTATTGGTCCTGATACTTTACCCATTGATCTCCGCGTTAATCCAAACCTTGGTGGAACAGAACAGTCCTTATCTGTTTTATTTCCCTTGCTTCTGGTTTCTCGGTTTATATGAGAGTCTCCGGCCGGGCGTCGTGCACCCGGTGTTTCATCCTTTGGCAATGGTGGCTGTACGTTCGCTTGCACTGGCGAGTGCGGTTTGTCTCGTAGCCTACGTCGCGGGCTACCGGCGCCATGCGCGCCGGGCGCTCGAGAGCATCGAACTGCAACTGGCCGGACCGGGTCGCTTGCGGGTTAAGCTGACTGGTTTGCTCCACAATTCGCTGCTGCGGCATCCGTTGCAGCGGGCCACCTTTCACTTCATCGGCCAGACCCTGGCGCGCAGTAGCAGGCACCGGCTGTTCCTGGCGGCTTATGGCGGCTTTGCCATGGCATTTGCGATTCTGATTGTTTTTGCAGTAGCCAATGTTGGCGGCGTGCCGAAGATCCAAGTGTCACCCATAGGAGTATTAGCGGTTCCCTTGATCCTGTCGTTTTGCCTGCTCACTGGCTTGCGTGCGGCGTTCAGCTTCCCTGCGGAGTTGACGCCGAATTGGGCATTCCAAGTAACCGATGCCTCTTTTTCCGATGAACATTTGAAGGCTTGCCGGCGGTGGGTGGCGCTGAGCGGCATCCTGCCTCTATTTGTTCTCCTGGCACCACTGGAATTCGCGATGTGGCGGTGGAATCTGGCACTGTTTCACCTCTCGTTCGGCGTGATCCTTTCGTGGCTGTTGGTCGAGGTACTGTTCTTCCACTTTCACAAGATCCCGTTTGCGTGTTCATACTGCCCCGGAAAGATGAACGCGGCGGTGCTCGCGGCACTCTACCTCTATGGGCTGACAACTTACAGTTTCAGCATGACGGACCTGGAGGTGTGGATATTGCATCGACCGGTAAGGGTAGCTCTGTTCTTTTTACTCTCCGCCGCGCTATTGCTGGCCTTCCGAACGCATCGCATCTGGCGCCCGGACGCGGTAGGGCTTACATTTGAAGACGAGCCCGATCCGGTGGTGCGGACCCTGGGCATCGGTTAGCCGGTGAAAGAAGCGAGCAAATACGACGTCGTTGTGAAGGACCTGTTTCAACAGGATCATCCAAGCCTGTTGGACAAGTTGACAGGCGGAGTGGCTGTCAAGGAAGTTCTCAACGTCGAACTAGCCAGAGTGGAGGAGCGGCGGGCAGACCTGGTATTGTCGCTGGCAGACGGGCCGATCCTCCATCTGGAGTTTCAGAGCACTAACGACCGGGACATGCCATACCGTGAAGGGATCTACTGCCTGCTGCTGGGACAGAAATACCGGCGCCGCGTACGGCGAGTAGTGTTGTATGTCGGGCAGCCGAGAATGCGCATGAAGGATTATGTGCAACTCGGAGAGACGCGATACAGCTACTCGCTACTGGATATTCGTGAGTTGGACGCGCGGGAACTCATGGCGAGCGGCCGCCCCGGCGACCTGGCCTTAGCGATGTTGGCCGGCGGAGGCGAGAAGCAGGTGTTTGCAATCGCGAAGCTGGCCAGCGAGTTGACCGGCAGAGAAAGGCGAAGGGCACTGTCGCAGCTCTTGTTGTTGTCGGGCTTGCGCCGTCTGACAGGAACGCTGACAATGGAGTTGAAAGCCATGGACGTCACCAGAGATATCACGAAGAATGAATTTATCCAGGAGATTGTTCAGAACACACTTCGGGAGGAGTTGGCGAACCTGCTGCAGGGTCAACTAGAGGCAAAATTCGGCCGTCTTCCGAAATGGGTTGGCGGGCGATTGCAAGCAGCCACATCGGTCCAGGTGAAACGCTGGTTCATCAAATTCGCTTCAGCCGACTCGCTCGAAGGTGTCCTCGGCAAGAAATAGCGGCCTGACCGGTCAATCGATCAAACCATTCCGCACCGCAAACCGCACCAGTTCCCCGGTGCTATGCAGATTCAGCTTCTCCATAATCCGCCCCCGGTGCGCATCCACGGTATACACGCTCAGCTTCAACTCGTTGGCGATATCCTTGTTAGTCTTACCGACGGCGATCATCTGCAGCACCTCGCGCTCCCTGCTTGTCAGCAAGTCCAAAGGAGCAGTCACGTGCTTGCGGTAATCCGTTAGTACGGCGTCGGAGATCGCCGGGCTCAGGTATCCTTCGCCCTTCGCTACAGCCCTCACGGCCGCAAGAAGATCGCTGTCGATCGAATCCTTTAGGAGATAACCGCGCGCCCCGGCGCGCAGAATCTCCCGTACATACACCGAGTCCTTGTGCATGCTCAGGGCCAGGATGCGGCTGCGGGGAAGCGACGCGATAATTTTCCGGGTCGCCTCAATGCCGTTCAATTCCGGCATCGCCACATCCATCACAATCACATCGGGAAGCAGTTTCTCCGTCATCTCCACGGCTTCTTTCCCGTTGCCCGCCTCGCCGATAATCTCCATATCCGGCTGCGAACCCAAAATCATCCGGAATCCTTGCCGGACCATTGCATGGTCGTCAGCTAACAAGATGCGGATCATCTACCAGTCGCTCGCCGTGCATTGGCACCCAAATATCAATCTGAACCCCCGACCCTTTCCCCGATTGCACTCGCAGTTCCCCGCCGGTGCTGCGCGCCCGGGCACGCATCCCAATCATACCGAGACCCGTCGATTCCGGAGAATTCCCCGGCGCCAAGCCGCGGCCGTTGTCGTTCAGCAGCATGTGCAGCTTGCCGCCGTCGGCATGCAGTTTCAATCCTACGTGGGTCGCGCCGGAGTGCCGCGCAATGTTTGTCAAGGCCTCCTGCGCGATGCGAAAGAGATGCGTTTCGGTCTCATCCTGGAGGCGTCCCGTGAAATCGGACTTGTACTCCACTTCAATTCCCGTGCGGTCTGTGAAGCCTTCGCTCAGGAATCGGAGCGCCGCGTCCAGACCGAAGTCATCCAGAATCACGGGACGCAGGAGCTGCGAGAGTTCGCGGACGTTGCGGATGGCTTCGTCCACAAGCTGGCGGGCATCGTCCAGGCGCCGGCGGTCAAACTGCCCGCTATGGTCGATGGCCAGCAGGTTTGCCTTCACTGCCGTTAGGGATTGTCCAAGCTCATCGTGCAATTCGTGCGAAAAGCGCCGCGCGGTCGTCTCCTGGTTCTCCAGCATGTGCCAGGAGACGCGGCTGAGCTCGTTCGCCTGCTCCTCCATCTGCCGGAATAGCCCCGCTGACATCTTCACCGTCAGCACCGCGCAGAGCAGAGCCAGTAGCAGGGTTGAGCCAAGCAGGCCAACCGATTCCTTCACCAGACCCGCCGACCGGCTTTCAATCTTGTTCTGCGCAGCGGACGCTTTCCTGTAACCGGCCGACAGCAGCTTTGCCGTCAGCGAGATTACCTCCTGGTGCCGTCGCAGAAGGTCGGCGGAAGCGAAGCTCTCCGTGTCCTCTTGGTCCAGAAGCCGCCGAACCTCATTCGAGAATCCGGAAGTTGCCGTTTGCAGGTCCTTCCATGTTTGCTCGTTCGGTGTGCCGCGGGCATCCCGGACAATTTTCTCGAACGCAAGATCCGATTCAGCAAGTTGTGGAATGATTTGATCGGGATCGGCCGAATCCGGCGTGCGGGCCAAATTGTAAAAGACTGCGTTGACGGTCTTCTGTTCCCGCTCCAGGCGTTCAATCAAGCGGGTGGTCACCAGTTGTTCCGCTACCAGACCGGCCGAACTCTCTCTGATAGAGCGCACATTTTGCACGCCCATGAATCCGGCGGCTAACAGTAGAAGGATCACCAGGGTGAAGCCGAGGATCAGTACCCGGAGAATGTTGCGCTGCGTAATGCGGTCGGGAAGCATATTCTTCGTAGAAATGCCGCGCTAAAAAGTCACCCCCCAGTGTGGCGTACGCAGACAGGTTGTGCCATACCTGATTCCGGCTACGTACCGCGACGAATTTGGGGTACGCCGCAAGACTTGCTTAAACATTAAATACATATAGGCATCTCCCCCGCAACCCCGTGAGTGCTTATAGCCTTTCGAGGCTATCGAAATAGATCGGGTAAAGCCGCATGATGGGACTGTAGAAAGAAAGCGGAGACAACCTCCGAAGGAGCAATAATATGAAAAAGATCGCAATGACTCTCCTGGCAACCGCGGTTGCCGTCCCGATGATGTTTGCCGCCGATGCGCCCAAGACGGATCCGACCGCCCCGGCTACCAAAACGGCCAAAAAGCACAAGAAGTCGAAGAAGACCACGACCTCGGTCGCCCCTGCTCACGTGGCTCCAGTTAAGTAACAGGTGTCCGTTCGAAAATCGCCTGACGGCGTCCGCAAGCGGGCCGTCAGGCGATTGTTTTTATTTCTTCATTAAAATTCCGACATCCGATCCCCCTTAATCTGGTATCTCCGTCTAGCCTCTCCGGGCTATCGAACTTCCTGCAGGAAAAGCACACGATTAGAAAGTAAAAGCGGAGGGAGAAACCTCCGAAGGAGCAATCATATGAAAAAGATCGCGATGACCCTGCTGGCGGCCGCCGTTGCCGTCCCGATGTTTGCGGCAGGCGCGCCGCAGGCGGACCCATCCGCCCCGGCAACCCAGATGGCCAAGAAGCATAAGAAGAAGTCCAAAAAGACCACCGCTGCCCTAAACGCCGTGCCGTCGGCGCCTGCTAAGTAAGCTCGCCCGCTCGGGCCTTCACAAACCGCCTGCCAGTTCCGAAAAGGAGCCGGCAGGCGGTTTGCGTTTGTTGCGGCCTCCGGTCCGCCTCGCTTCATTAAGGTTTCCGCACCAATCCCCCCACTAACTGGCCTTATCACGTAGCTTCTCAGGGCTATCGAACTTCCAGCCGAATAGCCGCAAGATGGAAGTGTAGAAAGCGGAGGTCGACCCTCCGAAGGAGCAATCAAATGAAAAAGATCGCGATGACCCTTCTGGCAACCGCAGTTGCCGTCCCGATGATGTTCGCGGCCGACGCGCCGAAGGCGGACCCAACCGCGCCCGTCACTAAGACGGCCAAGAAGCACAAGAAGGCGAAGAAAACCGCTACCTCCGTAGTTTCAACGCACGCTGCGCCTGTCAAGTAGTTGATTCTTGCTGGTTTTGGAAAGCGCCAGGCGGCGCCGAAGGGTAGCCGCCCCGCGTTTTTCGTCCCTGTCCCGCCTCCCCCTCAACTTTGTCCCCACTTTTAGCCTTTCCGGGCTATCGATGTTCCTGGCGATTCGCGGCATGCTGGTTGCTGACAGCGCATTGCTGCAACTAGGAATCTGCGTAACCGACATCGCCGCTAGGACATGCCAACTCAAAGACTGCTAGTGCTCACCCTGATTGCCGCCGGCCGTATTTTCGCCCAAACGCCGGCGCCTCCTGCTCCCATCACGATCGATCAGGCGCTTCAGGAAGCCATCCACAACAACCTCGGCCTCGTGGCAGAAAAGTTGAACATACCGCTGGCCGAGGCGAGGCTCATCACGGCCAGGCTGCGCCCGAATCCCGTTCTCACCGTGGATGGGGACTATCTGGATATCTTAGGAACCGGCTTCACCCCGTCAAACGGTGCCGGCCCGGCCGAAGCCGCTGTCCGGGCCGACTTCGTGATCGAGCGCGGCAAGAAAAGGGAAAGCCGGATCGCCGTGGCCGAGTTGGGAAAATCGGTGGCTGAACTGAACGTACTGAATACGCTGCGGGGTGTGATCCTCGATGTCGAAAACGCTTTCGTCGACGTTCTGCTCGCCAAAGAGACCCTCGCGCTGGCACAGGAGAATCTGAAGGCGTTGAACGCAATTGTGGAAGTCAACACCAACCGGGTCCGCACAGGCGACCTGGCACAGGTTGAGCTAGTGCGGTCCAGGTTGGCGGCGCTGCAGTTTCAGAACGCCGCCCGCCAAGCCGAATTCCGTCTGCACTCCGTCCGACACAAGTTAGAGGTCGTGATGGGCCGCAAGGATTTCGAACACGGTTTCACCGTGCAGGGCGAAATGCGCAAGGATTCCGAACCCATCGACATTCACCCGTTGCGGGAGCTTGCACAGAAGCTTCGCCCCGACCTGCGGTCTATTCAACAGGATCAGGCGCGATCGGCAGCCGACCTCCGCCTGCAGATCGCACAGGGAAAAGTGGATTACACAATCGGCAGCGTTTATCACCGGCAGCAGAGCCCAACCGGAACCGGAAACTCCATGGGTTTCTATCTGAGCTTGCCGATACCGGTGTTCAACCGCAATCAAGGCGAAATTGAGCGGGCGCGTCTGGAGCACCAGCAACTGGAGGCAAGGTTGAACGCCCTGCGCGCTTCCATCGCGGCGGAAGTGGAGATCTCCTATGAGCAATACTCCACATCCCGGACCATGGTGGAGAGCCTGGAGAAAGAGATGCTGCAACAGGCGCGGGAAGTCCGGAATACCACTGAATACTCCTATCGCCGGGGAGAGGCATCGCTGATCGAATTTCTGGATGCCCAGCGTGCCTTTAACGACACGATCCAGAGCTATAACGAGGCCCGTGCCGACTATGCCCGCAGTCTGTATCAAATTGATTCCATCTCAGGAAAGGCGGTAACTCCGTGAAACCAGTCCGTGCCATCTTCATTGCGTCAACTTTGCTCTCCATGGCGTGCGGGCATAAAGAAGAGATTGTGGAAACGGCGGCCGTATCCGCAGCCTCACCGGCGCGCGGCGGTGAGATCGTCATTCCGGCAGATTCGCCCAAACTAAAGCAGATTCGTGTCGAGGCGGTAAAGGTCCAGAGCGTACCCACTGACGAAGTGATAGCGCCCGGGAAGATCGAGGTCAATCCGAACCGCGTGGCGCACGTTTCGCTGCCGGTCGCCGGACGGATTACCAGCGTACTGGCGAAATTGGGCGACTCGGTGCAGCAGGGCGCGCCACTTCTCACCGTGGAAAGTGCCGACGTCGACGCCGCAATGTCAGCCTATCTGCAATCGGACGCGGCGGTAAACCAGGCAAAGGCTACCCTCCTCAAGGCGCAGGCCGATCTGGACCGTGCTCGCGATCTCTTCGAACACAATGCGATAGCCCAGAAGGAAGTGCTGAACGGCGAGAACAATGTCTCACAGAGCAAAGCGACGCTGGAGCAATCCGAGGCGGTAAAGAAACAGGCTGCGCGCCGTCTGGAAATCTTCGGGCTGATGCCTGGACAGTTCGGCCAGAAGCTGGTGGTGCGCGCACCCATTTCGGGAAAGGTGCTGGAGATGAACATGGTGCCCGGCGAATTCCGGAATGACACCAACGCGCCCGTGATGACGATTGCCGATCTCAGCACTGTGTGGGTCGCCTCCGATGTGCCGGAGAGTTCCATCCGTCTCATCAAGCTAAACGAGCGGCTGGAAATTGAGCTGGCGGCTTATCCGGACGAAACGTTCACGGGACGCGTGACGAAGATCGCCGACGTGGTGGATCCCCAAACCCGCACCGTAAAGGTGCGCGCGGAAATGGACAATTCACGCGGCCGATTGCGCCCCGAGATGTTCGGCAAGATCCGTCATGTGGAAGCCATGGAGCCGCGTCCGGTAGTTCCGGCCGGGACGGTAATTCAGGGTGACGGACAAAACATCGTCTACGTGGAAAAATCTCCCGGAGTCTTTGTGCAAAGGCCGGTTACTGTAGGTGCGCGCGTCAAAGACGGCGTGGCGATTCTCAGCGGCTTGCAGGCCGGCGACCGTGTGGTGGTAGATGGCGTCATGCTGCTCAAAGGGATCTAGAGGCCTCTTCACTTGATCGCCAAACTTCTGCGGTTCGCGCTGAAACAAAGATTCATCACCCTGCTGATGGGCCTGACGCTCATCGGAATGGGCATCTGGGCGTTCGGCCAGCTCAAAATCGAAGCCTACCCTGACATCTCCGACACCCAGGTTGTCATAGTCACCTTGTTCCCCGGCCGCGCCTCAGAAGAAGTTGAGCAGCAAGTCACGGTGCCCCTTGAGCGCGCCCTCAATAGCGTACCGAATGTGATTGCCCGCCGTTCCCGGACCATCTTCGGCCTCTCCGTCGTGGAATTGACTTTCGCCTATGGCACCGACGATTACTTCGCGCGCCAGGTAGTGCTGGAAAAACTTCGTGACGCGCAGTTGCCGAACAACGTCACCCCCACACTCGGGCCGCTTTCGACACCGATTGGAGAGTTGTACAAGTATGTGATCGAGGCCGGTCCAAAAGCCGACGCCATGCGATTGCGCGAATTGCAGGATTGGGTGATCGAGCCGCGCTTCCGGCAGGTGGAGGGAGTAGCGGACGTGGTGCCCTTTGGCGGACTGATCAAGCAGTATCAGATCGAGATCGACCCGCTCGCCCTGGATAAATACAACCTCTCTATCGCCACCATAGCCCAGGCGGTGGATGCGAATAACCAGAATGCCGGCGGAGCCTTGCTGGATAATCATCAGCAGTCGATGGTGATTCGCGGCGTCGGCCAGATTGAATCCATCAGCGATATCGAGAATATCGTCATCTCCGCGACCAAGGGAGTGCCCGTTCTTGTCCGCGATTTGGGGCGCGTAACCCTGGGAGCGGCGCCGCAGACTGGAATCTTCGGTGTCGACCAACATCTCGATGCAATCGAGGGCATCGTGCTGATGCGGCGGGGTGAAAATCCCACCGAGGTGTTGAAGGGAATCAAGGAAGCTGTCGAGGATCTCAATGCGAACCGGCTCCCCGCGGGCGTCAAGCTCCGGCCTATTTACGATCGAACGGACCTGGTAGACAACACGCTCGGCACAGTGACGCACACACTGCTCGAGGGCTTGATCATCGTCGTCACGGTATTGATCCTCTTCCTGGGCAGCGTGCGAGCTGCGCTGTTGACGGCGATCACCATTCCGCTCTCCTTGTTGTTCGCGTTCGTATGCATGCACTTCACCGGCATTCCGGCCAACCTGCTGAGCCTCGGCGCGCTGGACTTTGGAATTATTGTCGATGCCACGCTTGTGATGGTGGAGCACATCGTCCACACGCTCGAGACACAGAAGAAAAACAGAAGTGGCGGTGGCGTGGTCGCGGCCGTCCGGGAAGCTGCGCTCGAAGTAGAGCGGCCCATCTTCTTTTCACTGCTGATCATCATCGCCGCCTATATCCCGCTCTTCACACTGGAGCGCGTGGAACGTCGTTTGTTCACGCCGATGGCCTTCACCGTGTGTTATGCGCTGCTGGGTTCCATGCTGCTGGCTCTGACCTTGATTCCCGCTCTGGCCACCTACCTGTTCCGCAATGGCTCCAAGGGGTGGCGCAACCCGGTGCTGCAATGGCTGGAAGTGAAGTATGGGCAGATCTTGCAGCGCGTGGTCGTTCAGCCCAAACTGATCGTTGCCATATCGGCCTGCGTGGTGATCGGTGCGTTCGCCATCGGTTCTCTTCTGGGATCGGAGTTTCTGCCCCAACTCGATGAAGGCGTCATCTGGGTGAGAGCAAATCTGCCGCCCGGCATCTCGCTGGAAAAGTCGGCACAAATCGCGACGCAAATCCGCTCCATCCTGCGGCAGTCGCCGGAAGTGAAACTCGTGGCATCGCAATCGGGCCGCAACGATTCCGGAACCGATCCCTATGGCCCAAACCGCAACGAAGTGTTTGTCGCGCTCCGACCCTACGACACCTGGCCAAGCGGCAAGACCAAGGCGCAGCTGGTGGAGGAGTTCTCGAAGAAGTTGCGGGACCAGGTTCCCGGCGCATCCCTTAGTTTTACGCAGCCGATTATCGACAACGTGACAGAAGCCGTGACCGGCTCGGCTGCGGATCTGGCCGTAATCATCGGAGGCAGCGACCTGCAGGTTCTCCGCACTAAAGCGGCCGAAACATTGGCAATCATCAGAAAAGTTCCCGGCGCGGCCGATAGCGCGATCGAACAGGAGGAGGATCAGGCGCAGTTGCGCATTCAGGTGAACCGCCAGGAAGTGGCGCGCTACGGGCTGAATGTGAAGGATGTGGAAGATGTGATCGAGCTCGCCATTGGAGGCCGCGCCGTGAGCACGATGTTCGAGGGCGAGCGCCGTTTCGATATCACGGTGCGCTACACGCCCGAGTCTCGCATTGACCCTGGCGCCATCAGCCACATCCTCATTCCCACGCACGATGGCGGCCGCATTCCACTGTCACAACTGGCTGAGATCAAAGTGGTGACCGGTGCGAGCATTATTGCGCGGCGCGAGAACCGGCGCCAGATTACTGTCCGAACCAATATTCGGGGCCGCGATCAAGGAAGCTTTGTCACCGAGGCGCAGCGCAAATTCAACGCGGCCGTCAAGCTGCCTGCGGGTTACCGGGTGGAGTGGGGCGGACAATTCGAAAATCTGGAGCGCGCGCGAAAGCGGCTCACCGTCATTTTGCCCATCACCATCGCCATCATCTTTGTCCTCCTGTTTTTCATGTTCGGTTCCACGGTATACGCTGGGCTCGTCATGATGAACGTTCCATTTTCCCTGGTTGGCGGTATCATTTTTCTGTATCTGCGCGGAATCAATCTCAGCGTTTCGGCTGCCGTCGGGTTCATTTCGCTGTTCGGCGTGGCGGTGATGAGCGGCGTGCTGGTGGTTGCCGAAATTAACCGTCTGCGGCGCAGCAATCCTGGCATTACAGTCGCCGATGCCGTGGTGCAGGGTTCCATGGCGCAAATGCGCCCGGTCCTGATGATGATCATGGTGGCGCTGCTCGGAATGGTTCCTGCGGCCCGCGCGAGCGGAATCGGATCGGACGTCCAGCGGCCGCTGGCCACCGTGGTCGTCGGCGGATTATTATCCACGCTGCTGCTAACTCTGCTGGCGCTGCCGGGTTTATATGCTCTTGTTGCGGGAAGGAGAACGGGTAAGCCATGACGCCACCAACCAAAATGCTGATAATCTTCGTGGATGAATCAGACCAATATGACGAATTACCCCTTTACGAGGCGATCCTCCGCCGATTAGTCCAGTTCGAAATCGCGGGGGCTACGGTACAGATGGGCGTGATGGGCTTTGGCAGTCACCATCGGATTCACCGCAAAAGGTTGTTCGGGGTATCCGACGACCGGCCAGTCACCATCATCGTGGTCGATGAGGAAGCGAAGCTACGAAAGGCAATTCCGGAAATTCGTCCGTTGGTCCGTGAAGGTCTCCTGCTGCTCAGCAATGTGGAAGTCATTCCTTGAAAGGGCACCTTTTTCGCGTATTAATGCAATTTAATCTTTCGTTTCGTTCCGCTATTCCGTATTTCTCCTGTCTCGCCCTTATCACGCACACCTAAAGACGCAAGATCAAGAAAAAGAACCGCTTTCGTCCTGGTCTAAAGCGGTCTTACGCGGTACCGGAAGACAATCGTCCCGCACCACATTGCAGGCAGCGCTGCGTACCCCGTAACTCTATGAAAAGTCATACGTGAAACGGATTGTCTGGCACGCGAACCGATGCTAGAATCGACCCGAGTCCAGTTCCGGTTGCCACCGGGCGACAAATCTACAATCGGGAGTTTCAAATATGCGGTCTTTCAAGCCAGGACATGCGTGGATACAGGTGTGTCTACTGTCAGCCATGGTTGCATCAAACTCACAAGCACAAACCAGCCGTGGAACGGTCAGCGGCCTGGTGGCGGATTCCCAGAAATCGGTGGTGCCCGGAGCTTCAGTTGAACTGACTGCCTTGGACACAAACGTAAGCAGAAGTACCACCACCAATGAGGCGGGACTCTATCGGTTTGACGCCGTAGATCTGGGCCGGTATTCGCTCAAGGTGAGATCCACGGGCTTCCAGACCTTCAGTATTCAGCAGTTCGAGGTTAGCGCCGCGCAAGTGGTCACCCTGGACGCGAACCTGCAACTCGGTGAAGTCCAACAGGTGGTGGAAGTGAACGCGGAAGCAGTTCAACTCCAGGCCGAGAGCATGGGCCGCGGAAAGAGTATCGCGAATAATGACATTCAGCAGTTGCCCTTTGCTAACCGCAATCCGGTCACGCTGTCACTGACGGCTCCCGGAGTGGTCAGCAGCAAATACGCAACGCCCAGCAACTCCTTCGTTGTAAACGGGGGACGCGGCCGTTCGAATAATTTCATGATCGACGGGACTGACAACAACGACATTTCCGTCGCCGGTCAGGCTTTTACAGTCGGGAATCCGGGTTCGGTGCAGGAGGTTTCGGTGCAAACATCGAACTTCGATGCCGAATTCGGCCGCGCGGGTGGTGGTGTGGTCAACGTGATCACCAAATCGGGGTCGAACATCTTCCACGGCACAGCCGGGTTCGTCCTCGATTCCACACGCGACGACGCCATTTCCAGCTCCCTGTCTCAGGATCCTTCCATCCGGGCCAGGGGTAAGAATCTTCCAGGGACAGAGCAGCAATTCGACGGGACGCTGGGCGGCCGCATCATCCGCGACCGGACGTTCTTCCACCTTTCCTACCTGGAACTGCGGCAATTCTCGCAAAGCAGCAACGAGATGGTTTCTCCGACTGCGGCCGGCCGCGCCACCTTGCTGAATCTCTTTCCGAAGGGCAGCAATGCCAATGCCGATATTCTGCAGAGCATCTCCGCCGGATACGACGGGGTCTTCAACAACTTCCTGGTTCCGCTGGGCAACGGCAGGCCGGATGTACAATTCGGCCGCATCATCATTCCCTATTCTCAACAGGCGCGGGATCGCCAGTATGCGGTGAAGGTCGATCACCGGTTTAGCGACAAAGATACGCTGGCAGCCCGGGTGTTGGTCGACGACCTGCTGCAGCCTACCGGCGGCGAGACTCTCTCATTTCCCAGCTTTAACACCAGCGCCTCTCAGAAGACGACCAGTGCGGCGCTGTACCACACCCACATCTTTTCTCCGTCGATGACGAACGAGCTGAGACTTTCCTTCACGCGGTTTGTACTCGATGTACCGCTGGACCCGGCCAATGACCTGGGAAAAACGCTGCCGCTTATTGCCATCGCCGGCATCAACACCACCTCAAATAGTGTTTACGGCATTCGCTCGACGTTTCCTCAGGGCCGGACGTTCAACAATTATGTGCTGCAGGACACGGTCAGCATCGTTCACGGGACACACAGCATCCGGGCCGGCATTGACCTGATGAACCAAAGGGCGCGTCAGGCAGCGCCATTTAACGATCGCGGCACCCTGAACTACGGAAACAGCTCGCCCGCGGGTGGAACCAGCTTCTCGGGATTGGCCAATTTTCTGGATGATTTCGGAGGTGCGGGATCAGCCCTGCGGACTTTCGGGACCCCGTTTTACTATCCTTCCCTCTTTCGGCAGGCCTATTTCGCCCAGGACCGCTGGCGCGCGACCGACTCCATTACCCTCACCCTGGGCGTGCGGTATGAGTATTTCGGAACGCCGATGAACGTGATTAAGACTCCGGCATACATCGGAATATTCAACGTAGATCCCGTCACCCTGCAAAGTCCGTTCACGCTGCCCAATAAGGTGAACCCGGACAAGAACAATTTCAGCCCGGTAGCCGGCATAGTCTATGCACCGGCCGGAGGGTCCGGCCTCCTCGGCCGCCTCCTTGGAGAAAAGAAAACTGCCCTTCGCGCGGGCTTCGGGATGGGCTATGACAGCTTCTTCAACAACATCACCTCAAATGCGGTGGCGGCCGCACCGAACGCCGTGGCCTCCAGCGAATCTTCCCAGGCAATAACGGCAACGCCGCGCGGATCGGGTAACTTCTCCGCGTTAATCCCGAAGGTGGCGCCGGCCATCACGCCCCTGCTCAGCCAGAGCGGCATCGACCAGAACCTGCGGAATCCGTACTACATGCGCTGGTCCGCCGGCGTCCAGCGTGAGCTGGCCGGGAATCTCCTGCTTGACGTCAGCTACGTCGGTTCCCGGGGGATCCGCCTCTTTGCCCAGGAGGATCTGAATCCGCTGGTGCCGGTAGAATTGCAGGTTCCGGTTCCCAGTACGGTCCCCGCAAGTGCGAAAATGGCACGGCTCGACCAGCTGTCTGGACAGCGTTCTATCCGCACAAACGGCGGTTCCTCGATATATCATTCCGGGCAGATGGAACTAAAAAGGCGTTTCCGCGGCGGTCTGAGTTTCTCGGGCGCCTACACGTACTCGAAGGTGATCGACAACGTCAGCGAGATATTCAACTACGGGAACACCGCGAACCTGGCGATCCAGTCTGTTCCGTCAATCTATGGCGGCTTGAGCGTGGACCGGGCGGTCGGGTTCTTCGACCGTACCCACCGCGCCGTCCTGACCTATGACTATCAAGTGCCGTTCATGAAAAACCAACGCGGCCTTGTGGGTCATGCACTTGGCGGGTGGGAATTGGTTGGCCTGACGACTTTCGAGAGCGGCACGCCTTACACCATTGTCAACGGGCAGGATGCCGATGGCTTGGGCGGCAGCACTGCCGACCGTCCCAACTTTAACCCTGCGGGGCGTGCTGGCGTGCGCGCCGTTCCTTCCTCTTCGTCGCCGACCGGCTATGTCAACCCGGACGACGGCGGCCGTCCGATCGATCCGAAGGATGCGCGCTTTATAGGGCTACCCGCCAACGACGGGAAGAAACGGAGTCCCGGCGGAAATTTGGGCCGCAATACCGAGCGGGCGCCCGGACTTAAGAATTGGGATGTGAATGCAATTAAGAATATTCGGCTTACGGAGCGGTTTCAGTTGCAGTTCCGGGCGGAATTCTATAACATCTTTAACACGCCGCAATATGGGACGGTCAGCGTTAGCCCGTTCGCGCCTTCTCAGCTTGTACAGACGGTGGCAGCAAATGTAACCGCCTCTCAACCGGGCCTTTTCCACAAGGAGACGGCGATGGATGGAGGCGGCCGGGTAGTTCGCTGGCAACTCCGGCTCCATTTCTAAGAGCCGTGGAGGAGTTAGTGGTCAAGGGCATGCTCTGGCATGCCCTTTAAATACCCTCCGAAATCCTTGTATATTTCCCGCTAAATTCGCCACCAAGTGATGAAGATTACGGACGGAGGCGCGCTGTCCTCCGATCGCGTCCGGAATGACCTGTTCCCTGGGACTTGCTTTCGTGGTACCGGATGAGTTCTCATGAAACCAAATGAATTTTATACGGTGTTCCACGTTTCTTCTTTCTTTAGCGCTCACCATTGCACCAGCCGGCGCGGCCCCAGGGGAATTGTTTGTCTATTTCGGTACGTACACGAAGGGTGCCAGTAAGGGAATCTACGTCTACCGCTTTCAGCCGAATACAGGCAAACTGACCTCTATAGGCCTGGCTGCGGCAACAGTAAATCCTTCGTTCGTGGCGATCCACCCGAACCACAAATTCCTCTATTCCGTCAGTGAAATTGACGATTTCCAGGGTAAGAAGAGCGGCGCCGTGAGTTCGTTCTCGATCGATACCAAAACCGGTCTTCTCACAAAACTGAATACGGTATCGTCAAAAGGCTCCGGGCCTTGCTATGTGCGCACGGATGCCACCGGCAAGACCCTGCTGGTGGCTAACTATGGGAGTGGCAGCATTGCGGCGATGCCCATTAAGGACAACGGGCAATTGGGGGAGGCGACCTCGGCCATTCAACATACGGGATCCAGTGTCGATAAGGAACGTCAGGAAGGGCCTCACGCACACTCCATCAATCCGTCGCCGGACAACCGGTTCGCCATTGTCGCCGACCTTGGGCTAGACGAGGTACTGGTGTACAAGCTGGATCCGGCGAAGGCCCTTCTGTCGCCGAATACTCCGCCGT
>JBDUEM010000012.1:0-51081 GCA_040002435.1 Bryobacteraceae bacterium | reverse complement strand
AGAATGAGCTGGTAGCCGGTTTCCACGTGGAATACAGCAGCATGAAATTTGCGGCATTCTTCATGGCCGAATACGCCAACATGGTGACGGTGACCGCGGTAGCCACTTTGATCTTCCTCGGTGGCTGGCATGCGCCGCTGCCTGTCGCCTACGGTTCGGGTTACATCCCCACCTTGCTTCTTGTTGGCAGCGCAGCCGTTGCGCTTTATCACGCTTTGCACCCGGCGCGTCCGTTTGACCGCATCACACTGTCGGTCACGGCGGTGGTTTTCTTCGGCCTCGGAGTGCTTTTTTTGGTTCCCGTACTGCAGCCAATTCTTTTACCGCTCTTCTGGTTTATCGCCAAGACCGGCTTCCTGCTTTTCGTCTATATCTGGATTCGCGGGACCTTGCCGCGGTTCCGATACGACCAATTGATGAAATTCGCCTGGACGTTCCTCTTTCCGGCGGCACTCCTCAATCTGCTGGTAACGGCCCTTATAGTCGCCGTTTTCCCCAATCAATAGTCATGGACGCACCCCTCTTTCTCCTGTTTGCCTTTATCGCGGTCGCCTCCGCCATCAGTCTGGTTGTCCAGACTCACCCCATATCCAGCGCTCTTTCGCTGGTGGGTGTCATGGTGTCGCTTGCGGTGCTCTATCTGCTGCTCGGCGCTGAATTCCTCGCGGCGGCGCAAATCGTGGTCTACGCCGGCGCGGTGATGGTCCTGTTTGTCTTCGTCATCATGCTGCTGAATGCGGGCACGGAACAAAAGTCTTCGAAGTCGCCGATGGTTAAATGGTTCGGCATTCCGCTGTTCGCAGTTTTCATCGGCGTGCTTAGCTTCAGCGTGCAGGGCATGATGCCGAAATCGGCGCCCGTCGTGTTTGGGAGCTTTACCCAGGGCGGACCGCTGGAAGTAGGACGCGCGTTGTTCACCACCTACCTGCTTCCGTTTGAAGTGACCTCCATCCTCATCCTGATCGCGATCATCGGGGCCATCGTCCTCGCCCGGAAGGAGATCTAAGATGCCTGCATCCGTTCCACTCTCCTGGTATTTGCTGCTTAGCGCGATTCTGTTTTCCCTTGGCGTTGCCGGATTTCTCTTTCGCAAAAACATCATTACCGTGTTCATGTCCATTGAGCTGATGCTTAATGCCGTGAACCTCAGCTTCATCGCGTTCTCCTACCATCTCAAACAAGTGGACGGGCAGATATTTTCGTTCTTCGTAATGGTAGTGGCAGCCGCTGAGGCGGCGGTCGGCCTCGGCATCATCCTGACCGTGTACAAAAATCGATCCACGCTCGAGATCGACGAAATCAACAGCATGAAGAATTAAGAGCGGAAACTCTCAACTGAATGCATCAACTTTGGCTCATTCCCGTATTCCCCCTCGCCGGGTTCGCGATCAACGGACTCATTGGACGCAAGTCCGGTAAGAACGTCGTCAACGCGATCGCGATCGGTTCGGTATTGCTGTCGTTCCTGTGGGTCTTGAAGACCCTGTCCGCCATGGGCCTGTGGGGCGCAGGAATGCCGGAAGAAGCACACGTCGAACGTTATTTCACCTGGATTCAAAGCGGGAATCTGAACGTCGGTTTTGATTTTGCAGTCGATCGCCTCAGCGCTGTGATGCTTCTCGTGGTCACCGGCATCGGGCTGTTGATCCACATCTATTCCACAGGTTACATGGCTCATGAGGGCGGCTATTACCGCTTCTTCGCCTACCTGAATCTGTTCATGTTCTTCATGCTGATTCTGGTGCTCGCCGCCAACTACCTCATCCTGTTCATCGGCTGGGAAGGTGTGGGCCTGTGCAGCTACCTGTTGATCGGTTTCTACTTTGACAAAAAGTTCGCGTGCGATGCCGGCAAGAAAGCATTCATCGTAAACCGCATCGGTGACTTCGGATACTCGCTGGCTATGTTCCTGATTGTCATCAACTTTGGTTCGCTCGATTTCGGCAAAGTGTTTGAAGCCGCCAAAGGAATGCCGGTGGATCAGGGCGCCGGAATTTTTACCGCCATCTGCCTGTTGTTCTTCGTCGGCGCCGCTGGAAAGTCCGCGCAGATTCCGCTTTATGTCTGGCTGCCTGACGCCATGGCGGGCCCCACTCCGGTTTCGGCCCTGATCCACGCAGCGACGATGGTCACCGCCGGTGTCTACATGGTCTCCCGGTCGTCGGCGCTGTTCGTTCATGCGCCCATCGCGATGGATGTAGTCGCCATCGTCGGTCTGGCCACAGCGGTGATGGCCGCCACCATCGGCCTCGTCCAGAACGATATTAAGAAGGTTTACGCTTACTCCACCGTGTCGCAGCTCGGCTACATGTTTCTCGCCCTCGGCTCCGGAGCATTCGCGGCCGGTATGTTCCATGTGGTGACCCACGCGTTCTTCAAAGCGCTTCTGTTCCTCGGAGCCGGCAGTGTGATTCACGCCGTCGGCGGCGAGCAGGATCTCCGGAAAATGGGCGGGCTGCGGTCCAAGATCCCCATCACGTTTATCACGATCATTTGCGCTGCTCTGGCCATCAGCGGCGTTCCATTCACATCCGGCGCCGCCAGCAAAGACGAAATCCTGATCGCGGCGTACCACCACGCGCCCTGGATGTATTGGGTGGGCGTAGTCACTGCGGGCATGACGGCATTCTATGTATTCCGGTCCGTGTTCATGGCCTTTTTCGGAACCTACCGCGGCAAAGCGCATCCCCACGAATCTCCTCTGGTGATGACTGCGCCGCTGATGATTCTCGCGGTACTGTCACTGGCGGGCGGATTCATCCCCCTGCCGCACTTCCTCGAACCTATGTTCCCCAAGGTTCTCGAAGAATCGGAAAAGTGGCTGGAATATACCGCCGTGGCTTCCGGACTCCTGGGCATCTTCCTTGCCTACCTGTTCTACGTCGCCAGCCCGTCCCTGGCGGATGCGGCATCGAAGAACTTCAATGGTCTGCACAAGCTGCTCTATCACAAGTACTACGTGGATGAAGCCTACGACGCAACTGTGGTGGAGCCGATAGTACAAGGTTCCCGCAGTGTTCTGTGGAAGGGCATGGACGCCGGTCTCATCGACGGCAGCGTCAACGGCATCGGCCACCGTGCAATGAATATCGGCGGCGCGCTCCGCCGCCTGCAGTCCGGCAATATTCGAAGTTACGCGGCTTGGGTGGTTCTCGGTTCCATCGCCGTCATCCTGGCCATGGGCCTCACGGGGAGCATCCGATGAACTTGCTCGACATCCTCATCGCAATCCCGTTCATCGGATTCGCCGCCGTCATGCTGATGCCGAAGAGCAATCCCGGCGCAGCGAAGATGTTCGCATTGGTCGTCGCACTGGCTGTGTTCCTGGGATCGCTCGCGCTAATTGGCCCCGTGGTGGCTTCCAAGGGCGATTATCAGTTCGTGACGAATGTTTCGTGGATTCAGGCTCCTGGTCTGCTGCCCGGCGAGGGAATCAAATATCACACCGGTATGGACGGAATCAGCCTCTGGCTGGTGCTGCTCTCCACGTTGCTCACGCCCATTGCGATGTTGATCTCATGGAATTCCGTCACTGACCGTCAGAAGGAATTCTTCGCCTTCCTGCTGCTGCTGGAGTGTGGCGTGATCGGGGTCTTTGTCGCGCTCGACCTCTTCCTGTTTTACGTGTTCTGGGAAATCTCTCTGGTGCCCATGTACTTCCTCATCGGCATCTGGGGCCATGACCGCCGTATCTACGCCGCCGTCAAATTTTTCCTCTACACCATGGCCGGCTCCATGCTGATGCTGGTGGCCATCCTTTATCTGGACTTTAAGACGGGATCGTTCGACTATCCCGTAATTCTGAACCTTCTCTCCAGCGGCAAGGTCCCGCTAACGCATATCGAACAGACCCTCTTGTTCCTGGCCTTCTTCCTGGCCTTTGCCGTCAAGGTGCCGCTGTTCCCGCTGCATACCTGGCTGCCCGATGCGCACGTGGAAGCCCCTACGGCCGGCTCCGTGATGCTGGCTTCCGTCATGCTGAAAATGGGCACTTACGGCCTGGTCCGCTTCTGCCTGCCGCTCTTCCCGAATGCCTCGCGCGAAAACGCAGGCTGGATTGCGGCCCTGGCGATTATCGGCATCATCTACGGCGCGCTGGTCGCGCTGGTGCAGCCGAACATGAAGAAGCTGGTCGCCTACTCCTCGGTGAGCCACCTCGGCTTCGTCGTTCTCGGGGTGTTTTCATTCACCCAAATGGGACTCGACGGTGCGGTCTATCAGATGTTGAATCACGGCATCTCCACCGGTGCTCTCTTCATGCTGGTCGGCTACCTCTATGAACGGCGCCACTCGTTGGAAATCTCAGCTTACGGTGGAGTCGCCACGGCCGCTCCGTGGCTGGCAACCGTGTTTCTGGTTACCACGTTGGCCAGCATCGGCCTGCCCACGCTCAATAATTTCATCGGTGAATATCTGGTCCTGCAGGGTGTAGCCCAAGTGAACTTCCAGTGGACGGTATTTGCCGCCATCGGCGTCATCCTCTCGGCGTGCTACATGCTGTGGCTGTACCAGCGAACGTTCTTCGGGCGCATGCCCGGCCAGGCAGCGGACGCCGGCCATGGCCACGCCCATTCTCATGGGCCCGCGGGGCATACCCATTCTCATGGCGACGATGGGCACACGCACAGCCACGACGACGCGCACGATCACAAGCAGGAACACACGCACGACGACGAACACGGCCACTGGCACATGCCGGATCTCAGCTTGCGCGAATGGGCAGCCATCCTGCCGCTGCTGGTCCTGATGGTCTGGATGGGAATGGGTTCGCAAACCTTCATGCCCTCCATTGGCGTCGCCACCGCGCGCACGCTGCAGCAGAACAAATCGAGTATCGAATATCAGGTGAAAATTCCCGCCGTAGTTTCCCAACAGGCCGCGCCGGTAGCGGAGGCAGTCAATGCCCGTTAATTACATCCCCACCGGCGCCGAGTACTTCCGTTTCCTGCCCGAAATTATTCTGACCATCGTCGCCACTGTGGTCATGATGCTGGAACCGGTCATTGGCCAGCGCAATCGTAGCTTTCTGCCGAATCTCTCCATGGCGGGCTTGTTCGCCGCCCTCTGGGCCGCGGTTGTGGCCTACTCTAACCCCGGTCCGGCATTCCATGACATGCTGCTGGTGGACGGCTTCGCCACGTTCTTCCGCGTTCTGGTGATTGCCGTTGGCATTCTGGTCGTCTTCGCCTCCGGTCAGTATTTGCGACGCGAAAAAGCGGAGGCCGGCGAGTATCACGCCCTTCTGCTGTTCTCCATCGTCGGCCAGTGCATTTTGGCCAGCGCCAATGAATTGATGATGGTCTTCATCGGCATCGAAATCTCGTCGATCGCATCTTACATTCTGGCGGGCTACCTGCGTGACGACAAGCGCAACAATGAAGCAGCCATCAAGTACTTCCTGCTCGGCTCGTTCGCCACAGCTTTCCTGCTATATGGCGTAGCCTGGATTTACGGGCTCACCGGTTCCACCAACCTCACGGAAATCCGCCGCATCCTGAACACTCCGGAGATCGCGCCTTCCCTGTCCCTGGTGGGAACCTCAGCCGCGCTCATGTTCGTCGGCTTCGCCTTCAAGGTGTCCGCCGCTCCATTTCAGGTCTGGGCTCCGGACGTCTACCAGGGAGCGCCGGTTCCGGTCAGCGCCTTCATGTCCGCCGGTCCCAAAGCCGCGGCCTTTGCCGTCTTCCTGCGCGTCTACATGACCGCCTTCGAACCCATCAGCGATCGCTGGGCCCCCATCATCTGGATCTCGGCGCTGCTCACCATGATCGTCGGCAACTTCGCGGCAATCCGCCAGAACAACATCAAACGGATGCTGGCTTATAGCTCTATCGCCCATGCCGGTTACGTCATGGTGGCTGTTACCGCGCATTCGTCCATTGGAACCGCCGCGGCGATGTTCTACCTCGCGTCCTATGCATTCATGAACGTGGGCGCCTTCGCGGTGGTCACGCACTTTGCGCGGCAGGGCGAACAGTATCTCAAAATCGACCAGATGGCTGGCTTGGCGAAGCGTCAACCGGCGACGGCCGCACTGCTCACCGTGTTCCTGCTGTCCTTAATCGGGGTGCCGCTGACGGGCGGATTCTTCGGCAAGTTCTACGTCTTCAAGGCGGCTCTCGATGCGCACCTGGTCTGGCTAACGGTTCTCGGCCTGTTAAACAGCGCCGTGGCGGCATTCTACTACTTGCGGATCATGGTCGTGATGTACATGCACGAGCCCGGCGAAGCCACCGAATCGCTGCAACCGCTGGGCGCGGGATTGAAAACCGCCATCTGGATTTCCGCCCTGGCCACGCTGTTTCTAGGTATTTTCCCGGCTGACGTGCTGAACTTCGCGGGCAAGTCCGCCGGCGAAATGATGAAGTAAGGGGACAGGCTAGATCGGTAACAAGCCTTCCGCAAGGTATCGTAGTTCATCCTCGGGTCGATTCGGACATCCCGACCATCCTGGAAAACCTCCCCAGGAGAAGCTGTGCCGCAGATACTGGACAAAATAAAGGCCGTGAGGCTCATTGTGCAGTATCGCGTCTGCTTGGGCGCCTTCACAATCAATCTCAATCGACATCGCCCCGCTGCAGCCTGCCTTGAAGTACTTATCGGGGAAAAAGCTAAATTTCCGGGACACTTCTGGAAAAAACTGGAGTTCGTTGACCATTGAGCTCAACGGGACAACCATCAGAGGGTCCGAGTAGATCGGTCCATCTGACATTGACCGTTTATACGATGAAAGCAAGGGATGATCACCAAGGAGCGACACAGCACCCACGATCTGATACCAAGCCCTCACGGATAGAGGAACGATGCCGGCCGTCGTTTCCTCGATGCGTGTTAGCAGCGTTTCGGAGTCGTGATGAGGCAGAGAGTGCACGAGAAGATCATCCGAACTCGTTTCGGGACCCATTGGACCCATCCATTCCGAACCGGCGGTTCTCGGCAGCAAAAAATCAAAGCCGATCCGCGTCAGACGATCGATTAGAGTCGCCACGTTCGCCCGCGCCCGCGTCATCGTCTCGTGGGCCACTGCGCTCGCATCAGCCAAATATTGGGGTTGGTATACAAAAGGCCCAAGCAAATTCAATCTGGACCATGTTCCTGCATGGTCGCCGTGCAAGTATCGGTCATAGAGCGTCATCTGAGCCGACAACTACCTGACGTCAATTCCCCCGCCGGGGCATGTCCCCTTCCACCGTATCCAGAACGTTCTTTTGCGAAGCAATGCCGACGATCATGAATTCCAAATCCGCCGTTCCGTTGTTCTTGAAGGAGTGCACTTCGTTCAAGGACACTGGAATTGCATCGCCCTTGTGAATCGCGGCGGTCTCGCCGTTCACCTGCACTTCGCCGTCGCCATTGAGGACATAGTAGATCTCCTCCACGCCTGCATGACGGTGCTTCCCATCGGATGCGCCTGCGGGTAGCAGCAAATGATCCATGTAAGACCAGTTCGTCAGGAACACCGTGGGATCCAAAGCTCTCCGGTATTGCGCCGTTCCTTCGCCGCCGTGATAGGCCTTCACCGGCCGCAACAAAGCTCTATCCAGGCGCATTGTCATGAAGGTGGGAATCGGATCTTTCGGTACGCCGACCCGCGCATCGTCGAGATTGAACGCGTCATAGCGTCCCTTTACCGCCGAGACGTTGATGTTCATGAACTCCACCGGTTTGTCGCCGGGGTTATAGATCGCATGGGAGTGCCCCATGCGCGTGGGCGCGCCCACCGTTCCTTTCAACAGCGATGTGTGCCCATCGATCGTGAACTCCGCCTCGCCATCGAAGATCACAAACATTTCTTCGTCGGTATTGTGAAAATGATGGCCCACGCCGCCGCCGGGCATAATCTGGCAGCGGTGCATGAAGAAGAGATTCGTGGCCAGCGCGCTGCCCGGCAGTAGAGTCTCGCAAGCCATATCACCCGCGCTCGCATGCGACCGGCTGCGCCGGTACTTGCTCGGATCGGTGTGCCCGATCTTGGACGCCAGGTCCGCTGCCAACACGGGCAGGCCGAAAATCATCGCGAACAACAGGGTCTTGCGCATTACTTTACCTCCGTGGTATCCAGCGCCCACTTCGTCCGGGCAATCCCCACAATCATCAATTCCAGATCGCCGCTGCCATTGTTCTCAAACGAATGCACGTCAGTCAGTAGAACAGGTACCGCGTCGCCCTTGTGAATCGGCGCCGACTCCGCATTGATATTCGCCGTCCCGTCACCGTTCATTACGTAATAGAACTCTTCCACGCCCTCGTGCCTTTTCTTCCCCGCCGAACTTCCCGCGGGAATCACCAGGTGATCCACATACGACCAATTCGCAAAGAAGACTTCCGGTGGCAGCGCTCGCCGGTAGCGCACCGTGCCCTTCCCACCATACATCCCCGACACCGGTTTCAGCAAAGCTTTGTCCAGATGCATGTTCACGAACACCGGCTTGGCGTCAATGGCTACACCCACGCGGTCGTCACCCAGATCAAAAGCGTCGTACTTACCCTTGGTGCTGCCGACGGCGATATTCATCCACTCCACCGGCGTTGTTCCCGGATTGTAGATTCCGTGGGACCGCCCCATCCGGCAAGGCGCGCCTGCCGGAGCCTGCAGCACGGAGGTGCGGCCGTCAATCGTAAACTGTGCCTCGCCCGTTAAGATGACGAACATCTCCTCCATTTGATTGTGGTAGTGATGACCGATCCCGCCCTTCGGGGGAATGACGCCGCGATGCAGAAAAATCAGGTTCGTGCTGAAGTCTTCCGATCCGAACAGCGCCTCGAAGTCCAATTCCCCCGCCCCCTGGTGGACGGCTTTAATTGCCTGGTACTTCGAAGGTTCAGTATGGGCGATCCGCTTCGCCAGCGGCTCCCTCGCCGCCAGCGGGAAGGCCAGCAGCGAGGCTACAAGCAGTATTCTTTTCATGACAGACCCCTACGGGCGAATTCCGGCGACGCTCAACTGGACCCGGTAGACGCCGGTCCGCGCCGTCATATAAAGCGTCTTCGCTTCCTCATCCGCCGTCATCTTTCCGGTGTCGGCGCCAACGCTGTACTTGCCCCAGGCGCAATTGGCTGGTGTCTCCGGCGGATTGATATTGCCCAGCAGCTTGCCCTCAGGCGAGATCACCCAGATGCCGGCCGGTCCGCTGCCGTAGAGATTCCCCAACTTGTCCAGCTTCAATCCGTCTGGGAGTCCCTCGGCCGTCTCTTTGGTGACATCGTAGAAGACCTTGCCGTTGGCGATGGTCCCATCGGGCTTCACGTCGTAGCGCATCCAAATCTTCTTCAGAGGATCGGAATTGCTGATGTAGAGATACTTCTCATCGGGCGAGAAGCCGATCCCATTCGGGCGCTTCAACTCTTTGGCCAGCAACTGCAGCTTCCCGTCTTTCAGCCGGAAAATCCCGCTGTACGGCAATTCCTTCCGCGGATCCTTGTCTTCGGTCGGGAAGCCGTAGGGCGGGTCGGTAAAGTACAGCGCGCCATCTGACTTATAAACCGCGTCGTTCGGGCTGTTCAACTTCTTGCCCTGATATTCCGACGCCAGTACGGTCACCGTGCCGTCTTTCTCCAGCCGCGTCACCCGTCTGTTCCCATGTTCGCAGATAGTGAGCCGGCCTTCCTTATCCATCGTGATTCCGTTCGAACCTATGAAAGCTCCTGCCGGAGCGCCCGTGCCATCAAAACCGCTCGGCTTGCGGAACACGGAAACCGTGCCATCCGGGGTCCATTTGAAGATGGTGTTCTCTGGGACATCGCTGTGCAGCAGATATCCGTCGCGCATGTAGATGGGACCTTCCGTGAAAGTCCGCCCGCTCTCGATCTTCTCAATCTTGGCGTCTGCCGGCACAAGCGCATCCAGTCCCGGATCGACACGGATCACTTTGCCAACTACTGGGAAGGAGACTTCGGCTTTCTTCTCTTCCTTCTTCTCTTCGGCCTTCTTCGTTTCACCGCAGGCAAAGGTGAACATCAACCCGAGGATGCAACAGGGATACAACACGCTACGTGGAGTTTTCATTGACTGCGATTGTATAACTAACGCCCTGACTTTGCACCAAACCTATAGAATCGCGATTCGACGGAAACGGGTGCAGCCGCGCTTTTCAACAGGCATTTAGCGAATAACAGCAATCCAGGCGAGAGGACGAGTGAGGCGTGCCAATCGGTCCCGACAAATGGCCTCGCGGTTGGGACGGACAGCCCCGGTAGCCCCATTCGTTGATCAACTCGGCTTCGTACCTCTCACTGCCGCCCGGTTCGGAGCGGCGGATTCAATTCGATGCGCGGTCCTGGATTGACGAATGTGGGTTTGGGTTTGTTTCGCAGTTTTCCATAACAGAACGATTCCCGATGCAATTCCGCGACGAGGCTTTCGGCGGTTTCATACCACGCAAAGGGCTCCATCTGAACCCCGGCGGCTTCGGCCACATCAGGTCCGCGAACGTTGAAGACCTGGGCCGGTCCGGTCAGATGAAGGAACTTTCCGCTCCGGTCTCAGACTGAATTTCTAAATTCAGGCTAGGACGTTGAGGGTAGACTTTTGCAACTCGTCCACGCTTTGGGCAAGCTTTACTCCCACTTCGTTCGCGGTCTTCGCCTGCAGCAGCGCAACTAGTTCCGCGCTGAGGTCCACGGTATCTCCTTTGCCACTGCTATTCGCGGGGCGCGCCAGCCGTGAAGCAGTCCGGTCCACCGATGCCGAGGCCCGCTGAATAATTTCGAGGGCAGATCCAAGTGCTGACATAGACTGCTTATCGGTCACGACGCGTCAATGTTGAGAAATATTGCTATGATTTTGCGATGAATCGCATCTTACTCGGGATTCTACTGGGCTTGGCCGCCGGCATCCTGGACGTCCTGATGATGCTCCCCATGAAACACCCCAACAAGGCAACGGCGATGACCGGAGCCTTCTTCAGCCGGTTTGCCATCGGATTCCTTGCCCCTAACTTGACCTTGGCAATCCACCCCACGCTGGCAGGGGCTGTCGCCGGTCTGCTCATCAGTATCCCGGATGCGGTAGTCACTGGGAAGTATCCTCCCATCCTGGGTACAGGCCTATTGTTTGGCGCCTTGGCCGGCTGGGGCGGGCACACGTGGGGAGCCTGATTTGCTCAGCTCCGCCGCCTCCTCCTCCTCCCGCATCTGAGAGAACTCTTTCCGCAATTCATCAATCACTTCATCGGAAGATTCCTCCAGTGCAACCATCCCAGTCCTCGCTTCGCTCACAGCTCGCAGCAACTCATCCAGCTTCAAATGCATTGCTTGGGCGTCCCGGTTCTGGGTCGCCTGAATGAGAAAGACCATCAAAAACGTGATGATCGTCGTCCCCGTGTTGATCACCAACTGCCATGTGTCCGAGAAATGAAAGATAGGTCCGCTAATTCCCCATACCAGGATGATCAGCAAGCCTGAGAGGAATGCAAAGGGACTCCCCACCACTGTTGCCGTCGCGTTCGCGAACCGCCGAAAGGGACCATTCATCGCCAAATACCTCAGCACTTAGACGCGGCGGAAGATCAAAAATGATCACGCAAGTCGCAAAACTGTTTTACGACGAGAAGCTTCCCCACTCCCGTGGCCAGTTCGGTCTTCTCCAGATGCCAGGTTCGCTCGTGCGGGACGTAGACGGCGTTCAATCCGGCAGCCAGGGCCGCATTCACGTCCGATTTGGGCGAATTCCCAATCATCCAGGTGATTCGGGGATTCATTTCCCGTTCCTGTACCAGTTCCCCATAGGAACTCGCGTCTTTCTCTTTCACAATGGCTGTATGGCCGAAATAAATCCCCAGTTCGGACCGGTCGATCTTCAGTTTCTGTTCTTCCGGATGACCTTTTGTGAAAAGAGTTAAATCATGCCGGGACGTCAGGTACTCCAGGGTCTCGCGCACTCCATCAATCAACTCGACAGGGTGCTCGATGATGCGCTCGGCCAGCGCCAGGATCGTGGGAATGTCTACGGGCTTTATCTCCCGCTCCACCAGACGTTCGTAGCATTGACCCAGATTGCGGGCGAAATTTTTGGATCCGTACCCGTGCGTCTTATTGTTTACCAGTTCAATTTCGTCCAGGACAGTCCGCACCTCGTCCGGCCGCAGGGTTGAATGGTCTAAAAACCCAATAAAGTCCTCGAAAGCCCGCTCGAAATAGATGTTGTTTTCCCAGAGGGTATCGTCGGCGTCGACGATCAGGTGCTGCCTCACAGGTTCCCCGGCGTTAGTTTGCTATGCCCGTTTTTCGGGCCAACTTCCTTCATGTGCGAGACATGTTTTTGGCGCGAGGCGTATTCCGGCAAAAATCCGGCGAGTTGCCGAATCCTTTCCGCCTCGGAACGTGTCGACAACAGTAGTTGTTTGAAGTTCAAATCCTGCACCAGCTGCGCCAGTTGAAAACTCAGTTGCGGATCGCCCAACTTCGGTTCGCCAAAAACGTGCTGATCCCCCAGCGCCTTTAACTCGGTGAAACCCTCCAGAGCCCGGATCTGCAGTTCCGTCTCCGCCGGACCTGCATCGTCATCGTCAAAAAACTGCACCGAACCTCGCAGGAAAGCCCGTTCATCGTTCAAGCGAAGGATCTCGAAGCGCCGCCGCCCCAATGCCAGCACATCCATCCGCCCGTCGGGGTACTCCGTCAGCACCTTTTCCACTGTCGCCGAGCACCCCGTATTCACGATGCCCTTCTCGCCGGCCTGCACCACGCCGAACTCCGCCTTCGTGCGGATCACCTCGCCAAACATCTCCTTGTACCGGTCTTCGAAGATATGCAGAGGCAGGGGCGTGCTTGGCAAGAGCACCAGTTGCAGCGGGAACAGCGGCAATAGCGCGTCGGACATGATTCTATTGTCGCCCCTCTGCTTACAAATTTCCGCCGGATAAGATGATGCCGGCCGATCGGATGCCCTCGGGGAGTTTGTGGAACAGGCATGCGGCCGCGCCCACGGCGCCGCTGGGCTCGACCACGATCTTCATGCGGCTTCTCAGAAGTTCCATAGCCCCCAGGATTTCCTCGTCGCTGACCAGGATAATTTCCTCAACCAGGCGCTCAATGATGGGAAACGTCAATGCTCCGGGCATGGGAGATCGCAAGCCATCGGCTATAGTTTCCGGTGGCGCGATCGCGACGCGCTTCCCGGCTTTTCGGGACAGGTAGTAGTCGTTGCCCGCCTCCGGCTCAACGCCGAAAACCCGGATGCCAGCCCGCATCGCCTGCGCGATGATAGCGGTACCGGAGAGAAGTCCGCCGCCCCCAAGCGGCACCACAAGGGCATCGAGTTCGGGCGTTTCCTCCAGCAGTTCGAGCGCGGCCGTGCCCTGGCCGGCGATGATCCAGTCATGATCGAAGGGCGGCACCAGAGTCGCACCCCCTTCCGCGGCGATGCGGGCTCCAATCGCCTCGCGATCCTCTGTGAGCCGGTCATATTGAATCACCGTGGCGCCGTAGGCTCGCGTCGCCTCCAGCTTTGCCCGCGGCGCATCATGGGGCATGACAATGGTTGCCGCGGTGTTCTTGTATGCCGCTGCGATAGCTACTGCCTGCGCGTGATTCCCGGACGAAAACGCCACCACGCCCCGGCCGATATCCGCGGGTGGAATCGAGAACAGGAAATTGGCCGCGCCGCGTATCTTAAACGCACCGCCGCGCTGGAAGTTCTCACATTTGAAGTGGCAACGCAGTCCCATGGCGGCGTCCACAAGATGAGATGTGAGAACCGGCGTGCGGCGCGCAATCGGCTGGATACGCGCCGCCGCTTCGCGGATATCGTTAGCTACGGGCATTGCCTAGTAGCCCGCGTTTTTGTCCACTACGTTTTCCAGCGGGACGCCTGTAGTGAAACGCTCGAAATTGGAAACGAAGAACTCCATGGCTTCTTCCATCCAGGTGGACGTGTGGTCGGCACAATGCGGGGAGAGAAGCACGTTGTCCAATTTCCAGAAGGGATGGTCCGGCGGAAGAGGTTCCTTGTCAAAGACGTCCAGTCCGGCGCCTTTGATACGTCTCTCTTGGAGTACTTTCACCAGGGCCGCTTCGTTGATGACCGGCCCGCGGCCGACATTGATAATGACGCCGCTCGGTTTCATGGCGGCCAGTTCCTTCTCGCCGATCAGTCCGTGGGTATCTTCCGTGTGCGGTGCGGCTGCTACCACGTAGTCGCAAACGGACATCATGGCGGCCCGGTCTTCGACGGAGTAGAACTTTTCGACTATCGGGTCGGAGGCAAGGCCGGGGCGCCGGCGGAGAGCGACAATCTTCATCCCCAGTGCGTGGGCGCGTTCGGCGGTAGCGCGGCCGATTTCGCCGTAACCGACAATGCCCAGAGTGCGGCCATGGATCTCCTCAACGTCAAACTGTTCCCAGACCGCGGCCTCCTGGTTGCGCACCATTCGCCGCAGATCTTTGGCGAAGAAGAGGATGGCCGACACGGCGAATTCCCCGAGCGAGCGCTTGAAGACACCCCGCGCGTTTGTGATCGGCACCGGGCTGGCAATCAGTTCCGGGAACAGAGTCTTTTCAACGCCGGCCGAGAGAGAATGAACCCATTGCACCTTGCGGGCGGAATTCCAGATCTGCTTCAGCGTATCGCCATTCCCTAGGCCGTTAAGAATGACGTCCGCCTCCGGAGCAGCCGATTCGAACGCATCGGCATGACGGCCAACTGTGATGGTGGTGGAATCAGGCAGCTTCTCAAGTACGGACAGGTGCTTGGCGTTCGGGGGTGAGATGACAAGGAGATTCACTGGGCGCATCAGTGCAAAATTACCACACTGAGCCGCGGACGCTGCGGTTTGTGCCCGATTTTATAGCAGACACGCGACTGGCGGCGTCCGGAACCCCTAGTCGTGACCGGCGAGGAACCGGCCGGTCGAGAGTAGCGTTGCGGCCGCCATGGGGAAGAGATCAATGAAGAGCAGATCGAACAACCTTATGGTTAATTGCTCTTTGTCACAAAGTCGTCAGGCTTGCTGCTTCCTTTCCGGTTTAATTCGAACCGCCGGTTCGAGATCCAGCGCCAGCAATAGAGGGCAATAGTGGCGGCAAAGAGTGAGGGCAATTCCCATGATGTGCTCGGCCCTGGTCTTGAGCGGAGATGAGCTCAGAAGGGCGCGCAGCGCTGGACGTTCTCTTGGCGTGACAGCAGCCGTCCCGGTCCATGACAACTGCAGGCTGTGAGTGAAAATGGAGGAAAGAGAACGTAGATATTGTTCGCCAATTTGGATGTCAGCTATCTTCAGATGTTCTTCGAAGACTGCGCCGGCTACTTCCGATTCCAAAACATTAAACAAGGATTCCGCCGCTGGGTTTAGCGTGACCACCTGGCCGAGCGGGTCTATGGTGATAACGGCGTCGGCGGACGACCGCACTACCGCCTCCAGCCAGTCCCTGCTCTCCGTCAAAGCCTGTTCGGCTGCCACACGTTCGGTGATGTCTATCAGTGCGGAGCGGATTCCCACGTTTTTACCCTCCGCATTCCGAATCAGCCGGTCGCGCACTTCCACCGTGCGGTAGCGGCTCTCGCGGGTAACGTAGGTCCGGCAAAAGGGCACCAAAGGCCGCTTACCCATCAACTTCTCGATAACGGCAGCGCGGCTGGCTTCCGCTTCCTCGCCGGCCACAAACTCCCAGACGGGCCGACCGATCAACTCATCGGCGGAAAGGCCCAGCAGTTCGCATTCAGCCTGATTCACTCTGCGAATGGTTCCCTCCTGGTCCAGCTCATGATATGCAACGGGCGCTTCGTCAAACAGGTCGCGATATTCGCCAGTCCCGCCCCGTGAGATCTCCATCTGATTTCCGGAGTATTCATTTTTCATAAGGCACCATAGGCGAAAGCGTTTACTTCCGCCGTCAGAATGTCAATATTGGCGTACCGCCGGATAGGAAGGCATGTTGACGATGCGCAGATCCGAAACATGACGGAGCTGCCGCCCAACATGGTGGTATGTTCGCGGATTTTGCCTGTGAGACGCTCTACCTCCGCCCGCGCCACCTCAAGAGTACAGGGCCGAACCAGGAGCACCAGGAAAACGGCGCCTCCCCAGCGAAACAGCACATCGTTGGGCTGCAGGTATTGAGCCAGAAGTTGGGTGGCGCGTAAAACGAAGTCGTCCCCAGCTTGACGCCCATACCTGGCATTAATGATTTGCAGACTGTCCAGACGCAGAGGCACCGCATAACCGGGAACGCCGCTCTGGATCATCTCCAACAAACGGCTTTGCGCCAACATCAGATCGGGCAGTCCCGTGAGGGTATCCTCTCCCTTTGATGCGAAGCTCTTCGTCACCACCGGATCCGTGACAACGGAGTGAACCATCTCCCGCAGGCTGGCTTGCTCCGTGGTCCTACGGGTTCGTTCTATCTGAATGGATGCGAGACAGGTTTCGAGGCTGGCCCGCATGCTCTTCAGATCATTCAGCCCAGACGTTTTTTCCACCTGGTCCTCAAAGGTTTGCAGCAGGTCCACGTTGCGCTGCCCACCCGCAAGCAGCCCGGTCAGCGACTTGGTGAGCATGATGGTCATGCGCTGTAACTCTCGCCTGCCGTTGCCGGAGTCCAGCGCGACTTGCTGGTTGTAATCGCGAAAGGTGCTCAGTATACAGCCAAGGACGACGAGCATCTGGTCGGGGTCGCTTTGAACCAGCTCAAATTCACTCTCATGCCGATTCATTTTCTCCGCGAAGATGGCATAACTGTCCTTTTCCCCCGCGACGGCGTGCAGGCGCATACCTTGCAGCAGCAGCGCCACAACACGCTGCAGTGTGTCGTGGCATGCCCGTAAGTCCGCTGATCGTAACGCCTTGAGCAATGACATCATGCCGCTACCTCTATTGATCGGCGGGGCTGGGGATAGTATGAACTCTTTCCGTGGGTCAGGCGCTACACTGGAGGGGTGGGTGAATACTGTACATGCGGCGCGAAGCTGCCTCCGGACGCCCGGTTCTGTCATAAATGCGGGAAGCCGCAGTATGACGAACCGCTGTTTCAGACTCCGGTGGACGAGGTTCCGCCCGTCCCCCCAGACGTTGCCTCGCCAGCAGCGCCTGCCGCCGGTAAGGGCGGCATCAGCTTTCATAATTCCGTAGCCGTGCGGGTCGGTTTTATGGCTGCCGGGATGATGACGCTGCTGCTGGCGTTTCCCATTCCCAGCTTCCTGGCCGCTATCTGGCAGTTATTCCTATTGCCTGCCGGTGGTTTTTTCTCGGTATATCTCTACGCCAGGCGCACCGGAGAACCTGTCTCAGTGAAGGCCGGGGCTCGTATGGGATGGATCACCGGCATATTCTGCTTCGCGATCATGACCGTCTTCTTCACTGTTAGCGTCTTTCAGATCGCTACATCCGGTGGCTTGCCGGAGTTCTTCCGCGAACAGGTGAATCAGCGAGGCACTCCGGACCTGATGAACCAATTCAACGAAATCCTCAGCAGTCCGGCGGGTGTCGCGACGCTGCTGTTCGGAATGCTCCTGGTTTTCTTCGTAATGCTTACTGTACTTCCTGTGGTGGGTGGTGCTCTGGGCGCGAAGGTCCTGGAGAAGGAATAGCCAGGTTTTCCTGCCCGGCCCACTTCACAATCGCCACGCCGGTGAAGATGATGGCCATCGCCAGAAACTCACGGCGCCCGAATGGCTCGCGGTAAAACAACCAACCCAGCGCCATGGCGACGACGGGATTCACGTAGTTGTAGGTACTGACAATTGCCACGGGCAGATTTTCGAGCGCATAAAGAAAAGCGCTGTATCCCACCACTGATCCGAATACAACCAGATACGCGAGCGCCCAATTGCTGCGCACATTCCACTGGATTGGGTGGCCCGGAAGCAGCAGCGCGGGCAGCAGGAACACAATCCCGGTGGCGAACTGTTGTACTCCGCCGCTGACGCTGGGATGCACAGTGGTAATGGCGCGCTTGTGCAGCAGTGAGCCGAGGCACCAGAAGAAACAACCCAGTTGCAATACTATAAATCCGTTGACAAGAGTGGCGCTGAAGGACGTATTGAAGCCGTTAGGCGCCATCAGGATTACCACCCCGGCGCAGCCAATCAGGATGCCGGCTAAGGCCGGGATGTGAATCTTTTCGCCGCCCGGAAGTGCCGCTCCCAAGCCCACCATCCAGAAGGGGCCGGTTACCAGCAGAAGTGCGGCCAGGCCGCTCGGCACGGTTTGCTCCGCCCAGATCAGGCAGCCGTTTCCGCCACCCAGGATGATTACTCCGAAAAACGCAGTCAGCCATAATTCGCGGCCCTTGGGGAGTTTCGCGCCGCCAAACCAGGCGCCCGCCAGCATGAGAGTTCCGGATAGGAGAAAGCGCGCGCTGAGCAGCACAAGGGCCGGAAAAGCCTCCAGCGAAATGCGAATTGCCAGATAGGTGGTGCCCCAGAAAAAATAAACGGCGGCGAGCGCTAGATAGGCCCGTAGTTTCGCGCGTTGGGGCATTTTTCAGCGTAGCATCCGTTACACTGTAGGGTTGATCGTCACTCTTACAATCAATCCGGCACTGGACAGGAACGTTTCCGCGGATCGTCTGGTGTTTGAAGACCGGGCCTACATTCTGGACACAAGCTTATCGGCCGGTGGCCGCGGCATTAACGCCTCGCGGGTGATCCATTCCTTCGGCATGAACACGCTGGCAATCGCGACCTCCGGGGGAGCCGCCGGACAGAAATTTGAGGAACTGCTGAAGACCAGCAACTTTCCCATTCAGGTGGTCAGGATCGCCGGGGAGACCCGGACCAATCTCACCATTTCCGACAAACAGGGCCTGACGGTGAAATTGAATGAGTTCGGCCCCAAGATTGAACCTGAGGAACTGGCCGCCGTCGCGAAAGTAGTGGAAGCCAGCCTGGCAGGCGTGGAGTGGCTGATGATCTGCGGTAGTCTGCCGCCCGGAGTGCCGCCTGACTTTTATCACGGCTTGATTCACCTGGCTCATCGGCGAAAAGTCAAGACGATGCTGGACACCGATGGTGATGCGCTGCTTCATGGACTGGAGGCCGCACCCACCCTGGTGACGCCGAACCAGCAGGAGGCCGAACGCCTGCTGAACAAGGTTCTCATCACCCGAAATCATTTCTTTGAAGCCGTGGAGCGCATTCATGCCATGGGCGCGGAGTCGGTGATTCTGTCCTTGGGGAGCCGCGGTGTGGTCGCCAAGAATGCCAGCGGCATGATGGAAGTGATTCCACCGCGAGTGGACGCAGTATGTCCTATTGGCGCAGGCGATGCCATGGCGGCGGCTTTCCTTTGGGCCATCAGCAATAAGAGCGATTTTCGCGACGCCGTTCGGTGGGCCGTTGCGGCGGGGACCGCCTCCGCCAAATTGCCCGGCCTGGCGTTCGCGAACCTCGAGCAAACCAAGGAAGTTTACAAACGCGTGGAGATTCGCTCGGTCTAGGATGCTTCGTGGTCCAGCAGCCATCACTTCTGCGGAAGGCCGCCTCCATAGCCGCGAAGCGCGCCGTCCGAACCGACCACGCGATGACAGGGAACAATCAGGCTGATGGGGTTGCGGCCGACGGCCGCCCCCACGGCACGCAGTGCGCCAGGGACACCTAACGATTCCGCCAGTTTCGAATAGGTTGTAGTTTTCGCGGGCGGGATTTCCAGCAACGCCTCCCAGACGCTTCTTTCGAAGGGAGTACCGCGCAGATCAAGCTTCGGCGGTGACGGAAAACCCCGCTGGAAGTAGGCGGTTAGCCACTTCGCGACCGCCTCCCTGGAGGTGTCGGGCATGGCGGCCGTTTTGTATCCGGCGAACCACTTTTCCAGTCGCGTGGAGAGCAGCTTCTGTCGTCCCGGAAGTTCAAATTCGAGCGCGCACAACCCCGCTTCGGACATCAACGCGATCATCGGACCCACGGGAGTTTGCATCGTAGCCCGGTGGAGAATCGGCTGCATTCGATGGTATGTTAGCAGGAATTTCGTGGTCTTCCTTCGAGGCCATCGTAAAATTAAATCGCGCGTATCTCATGACCGCTCAAACGTCCTCGTTCCGATTCGCAATCAGCGCCACGTTCAGCGCCGAGCCGCTGCAAGCCGCCATTTCGTTCTGGGGGCGGCAGCTTGGCGTGAGCTTCGAAGCGCGATTCTCCGCCTATAACCAGCTGGTGCAGTCGCTGCTCAATCCATCGGGTGAGTTTGCCCGGAACCATCGTGGTCTAAATGTGCTGCTGGTGCGGCTGGAGGATCTGGGTCCGCCATCTGAGCCTGACCGGATAGAAGCGCACGTTTGCCAGCTTCTCGACGCATTGCGCAAGACCTCGGCAGATCATCTTGCGCCGATTCTGGTTTGCCTCTGCCCCAGCTCCACCGCGTTCGTGGCAGATGCAGCACGCGCCGCGTTCGCACGGAAAATGGGGCGTTTGATCCAGTCCAATCTGGAAGAGACTCCAGCGGTTCAGTTCCTGCATTTCGAGGAAATCGGGAAGCGCTACCCGGTATTGAACTGGGAAAGCGCGACGGGCGATCGCTTAGGCAAGATTCCCTATACTGAAGAATATTTCGCGGCGCTTGCCACTGCGCTGGTGCGATACGCACACTCACTCTTCATGGCGCCCTACAAGGTGATTGTGCTCGACTGCGACGACACTCTTTGGAAGGGCATCTGCGGCGAAGACGGCCCTGCAGGAATCTCCATCGATGCACCTCGCCTGGCGTTGCAGGAATTCATGCTGCAGCAGCGCGAAGCCGGGATGCTGCTGTGCCTGGCTAGCAAGAACAATGAAGAAGACGTGCGGGAGGTCTTTGCCAATCATCCCGAGATGCCATTGCAGTTAAGGCACTTTACGGCATGGCGCATCAATTGGGAGTCCAAGGCCGATAGCCTGAAGTCCCTTGCGATGGAGTTGCAGCTTGGCTTGGATTCGTTCATCTTCGTCGATGACAATCCAAAGGAATGCGCCGAGGCAAGCGACCGGATTCCCGAGCTGTTGTCAATTCCGCTTCCCGCGAATGTAGATGAGATCCCGCACTTCCTCGATCATGTTTGGGCCTTCGATCACGCCGTCATTACGGAGGAGGACCGCAACCGCAACGCTTATTACGCGCAGCAGCAGGAGTTTGGACATGAGATCCGCAAGACGGCCAACCTCGAGGCGTTCATCCTGGGACTCAAGCTCACGGTAAACTTCGTGCCGCTAAAAGCGGAAACAGCGGCGCGCGCTTCCCAGCTCACGCAGCGGACCAATCAGTTCAACTTCACCACGATCCGGCGTAGTGAGGCGGAGTTGATGAACCTGACCGATTCGCAGGAGTGCTACACAATTGACATCTCCGATCGCTTCGGGGATTACGGCATCACGGGTCTGGTGATTGTCTCGAAGGCCGGCACGGATCTGGTGGTTGATACTTTCCTGCTGAGTTGCCGCGTCCTTGGGCGTGGGGTGGAGCATCGCGTCGTTTCTTGGCTGGGAAAGGCCGCGCTGGCCCGCGGTGCTGAATTCGTGGAACTTTCCTTTGCAGGTACGACCAGAAATCTTCCCGCGCGCCAGTTCCTGGACAGTCTCGGTTCCCGGCGGCGTTTTCCAGCAGCGGCGTTGCGGGATCTGGTTTGGCATCCGGTGGAGACAATCCCTGCGGTGCCAGGCGCGCCCGCTGTGGTGGAGGTGAGCCGCTTTCTCGAACATGCCCGCATTGCGGATACACTCTCCACTCCGGAGAGGATCCACGCGGCGGTGGCGCAGGATCGCCTGAAGAGCGCCGCTCCGCCGCGCGGGATGACAACGACTGAGCAGACCTTGTCGACCATCTGGGCGGAGCTTCTAGAGGTTCCTTCCGTCGGGGTAGCGGATAATTTCTTCGACCTCGGCGGCCACTCGTTGCTGGCTGTACTTTTGCTGCTGCGGATTAAGGAAACGTTCGGCGTTGAACTGCCGATCGACGATGTTTATGGAGGCAGTTTGACTCTGGGCGATCTGGCCACGCGAATTGAGACGTTCCACATGGGCGTCATCGATCCGCAGGAATACGAACGGCTCTTACAGGAAATCGAGGGGCTGTCGGAGGAGGAAGCGCAAGCCCTGCTGGCGAACGAGGAGCAAGGCTGATGCGTATTCTGCTGACGTCGAACGCCTCTTATGCTCCGCCGCGTGGAGGATCCACGCGGAGCAACCTGGTATGGCTCCGGCATCTGGCGCGGAACGGACATGAGTGCCGCGTGGTAAGCGCCGCTTTGCCCGGGGCGGATGATGTAGTTACCGACTCCATCTCTATTTTCCCCGTGCAGGACTTCGGCCGGCGCAGCGGAGTATTGGCGAACCACATCCACGAATTCCAGCCGGACTGGGTCCTGGTTTCTTCCGAGGATGTGAGCCACATGCTGTTGCGGGAAGCGCACCAGGCCGCACCGGAACGGTTGGTGTATCTCGCGCATACGCCGCAGTTTTATCCGTTCGGTCCGGCAAGCTGGAACGCCGACAACGGTGCGTCCGGGATTGTACGAAGTGCCCGTGCGGTGGTCGCGATCGGCACACATACGGCTGCCTATATTGAGCGGCACTTGGCGCGCGCCGCCGTGGTCATTCATCCGCCAATTTACGGCAGTCCGCCTTACAGGCAGTTTGGCGGATTTCAGCGCGGCACAGTTCTGATGATCAATCCGTGCCAGGTGAAAGGCATCGACATTTTCCTGGCGTTGGCGAAGTGCTTTCCAGCTGTTTCGTTCACGGCGCTCGCTGGCTGGGGCACAACGACCGAGGATAGGATCGCGATGGCGGCGTTTCGCAACGTCACCGTTCTCGACAGCGTCCCCGATATCGACGACGTGCTCTCTAAGGCTTCGCTGCTACTGATGCCGTCGCTTTGGACAGAAGGATTCGGATTGATCGCGATGGAGGCTATGCTGAGGGGCTTGCCCGTGATCGCAAGCGATTCGGGCGGATTAGTGGAGGCGAAGCAGGGGACCGGTTACGTGATTCCTGTCCGGCCCATCGAGCGATACGGCGCCGGATTTGATGAGAACCATATGCCGAAGGCTGTCCGTGTGGCGCAAGACCTTGAGCCATGGGTTGACGCCCTCCGGACACTATCAACGGACAAGGCAGCTTACGAGGCAGAAGCGGCGGCTTCGCGCGCGGCTGCTCTGCGATTTGTCAGCGGCCTTGATGCGGCGGACTTCGAGAAGATGCTGCTCTCGCTGCGGCCGGGCGCCCTCGTTGCAGTGGAGCCAAAGCGGCCCGCTGATCTCTCGCCTGCCAAGCGTGCGTTGTTGCTGCAGCGTCTGCGTGCCCGGTAATGCGCATTCTGCTCGCCCACAACTCGCTCTACTATCCTTCCATGGGCGGAGGCGACAAATCGAACCGCCTCCTCATGGAGGCGCTAGCGGCACGTGGGCATTCAGTGCGCGTGGTTGCACGTGTGGAAAAGTTTGGTCCTGCTGCGCACGAGAAGCTCTTAGCTGAGCTGGCGGCGCGGGCCGTCTCCGTAGATACAACGGAGACGGCAAGCCTGAAGTTTGTACACCACGGGGTTGAGGTTCACGTGCTTACCGGGAACTCTCAGCTTCGCGGATACTTTCAGGAGCAGATAGGCGGCTTCGACCCGGACGTCATAGTGACCTCGACGGACGACCCCGGACAACTGCTGTATGAAGTCGCGATGCGTGCTCCGCGTGCACGAGTGGTGCACCTCGTGCGTGCCACTATCGCGGTTCCGTTCGGCCCGGACAGTTCCATGCCGAGTGCCGCACGGACCGAGGCGCTGCGGCGGGCAGATGGCGTGGTTGGGGTGAGTGAATACGTCGCCCGCTACGCGCGAGAGTTCGGCGGCCTCGATGCCTTCCATGTGCCTATCGCGTTGATGGAGCCGGGCGAGTTTCCAGACTTGGGACGATTCGAGAATGCCTACGTGTCCATGGTGAACCCATGCGCTGTGAAGGGGATCTCGATCTTCCTTAGTCTGGCGGAACGCATGCCTCAGATTCAGTTCGCCGCTGTGCCTGTTTGGGGAACGAATGCAGCCGACATGGCTGCGCTTCGACAGCATGCGAATGTGACTGTGTTGGAGCCGGTAGAGAATATTGACGAACTACTCAGCCGGTCGCGAATCCTGCTGGTGCCGTCCCTATGGGCGGAGGCAAGGAGCCGGATGATTCCAGAGGCGATGCTGCGGGGCGTTCCGGTGCTGGCGAGCAATATCGGCGGGATCCCGGAGGCGAAGCTGGGGGTTGACTATCTGTTGCCAGTGAATCCCATTGCGCGGTACAAACCGGCGGTAGACGAGAACATGGTTCCGGTGGCGGAAGTGCCGGCGCAGGACATCGGTCCCTGGTATGCGGCACTGGAGCGCCTGGCGACGGATCGCGAGCACTACCGGATGCTATCGGCCGCCTCCCGCAAGGCCGCGTTGGAATATGTGGCGAACTTGAACGTCCTGCCATTTGAAGCCTATCTGCAGGAGTTGCTGCGTAAGCCGCAGCGGGACCGCGGCGCGAACGACTCCGCGAAACGCAAGCTGCTGGCGTTGCGACTGAAGCAGGCGGCGGCGCGCCGGCCTGCCGACAATTCCTGGTTCAGCAACCTGAACCTACCAGGCCTTCGATTGTTCTGCTTCCCTTTTGCCGGCGGCGGCACGCTGCTCTACCGCTCGTGGGCGGAACGTCTGCGGCCGCATACCGCAGTCTGTCCAGTTTGCCTGCCGGGGCGTGAGGCTCGCTGGAATGAGCCGCCCTTCGACGATATGGATAGCCTGGTTGCGGCGCTAGACCGCGAGATCGAGCCCTTCCTCGACCGGCCTTTCGCCTTTTACGGACACAGCATGGGGGCGGCGATCGCCTTCGAACTCGCGCGGGCTTTGCGAAGGGCGGGTCGCCCTTTGCCGCTGGCGTTATTCGTCTCCGCGGCCCGCGCGCCGCAGTTCCGGCTGGGTCATCTGCCGCGGCCTGACCCCGACGATGCCGGGCTCGTTGATCAGTTGCGGCGCCTGGATGGCGTGGCGGCAGAGGTGCTGCAGAATCCAGCTTTGATGCGATTAGCCATGCCTGCACTCCGGGCCGACACGCGGCTGTACCGGAACTATAGCTATCGTCCCGAAGAGCCCCTTGCCATTCCCATCTTCGCGTACGGCGGCGGTTCGGATCCGAACGTTTCGTACTCCCAGATCCGGGCCTGGAGTGAACAAACCTCGGCGGACTTCGAGCAGGCCGAGTTTCCCGGCGGACACTTTTTTATACAAGAGGCTCCTATTGACAGTCTATAGGTGTGCCCTATAGACTCTCTATAGGACCAATGCCCACGCCTTCCGTCAATCTTTTGCAGGGCACGCTTGACCTGCTGATTCTCAAGGCCCTGGCCCTCGATCCCCTGCATGGACTCGGAATCTCGCGGCGCATCGAGCAAGTCACGGCGGGCACGTTCCAGGTTAAACCCGGATCTCTTTTTCCGGCTCTCCATCGCATGGAAGAAGCCGGATGGCTTACTTTTTCCTGGGGCGAATCGGAGAACAACCGCAAGGCAAAGTACTACCAGTTGACCAAAGCCGGCCAGCGACAATTGACCATCGAATCCGAACAGTGGAGCCGGATTTCCTTTGCCATGGCCCGCGCTCTCGAAGCCCAATAGAATCACATGCGCCCTTTCTTCAACCTCCTGCGCAACCTGGTCCGGAAGCAGCAGGTGGAAACGCACCTCGACGCGGAGCTGCGGTCGTATCTGGATCTGCTCGAACAGGAGAAGATCCAAAGCGGACTCGACCCGGCAACAGCCCGCCGCGAGGCGCTGCTGGAAGTGGGCGGTATCGAGCAGGTGAAAGAATCCGTCCGCGATGTACGTGCCGGCCGCTGGCTGCATCCATTCTCCTCCGATTTGCGTCATGCCTGGCGCATGATCCTCAAAATGCCGCTGATGGCGGCCGTCGTGATCGGCTCGCTGGGAGTGGGGATCGGCGTGAATGCCGCTGTCTTCTCCTGGATACAGGCCGTCGTATTTCAACCGCTGCCCGGAGTCTCCGGTTCGGGCAGCTTTCATCATGTGGAACTGCGAGCCGACACAGGCTCCTATACTGGAGCTTCCTTTCCCGAATTCCGGGACCTGCGCGAGCGAACCAGCGCGTTTCAGGACCTGCTGGCGTTTCGCATGGTTCCGTTCTACGTCGGCGAAACAGGCCGTACGGAGCGAATCTACGGACTGCTGGTCTCCGGAAATTACTTCGCGGCCCTGGGACTTCAACCCGCCCTGGGGCGCTTCATTCAGCCCGGGGAGGTTTCGCGGCCGGGCGCCGATCCCGTGGTCGTCATCTCGAACGAATACTGGCAGACCCGATACGGAGCTTCTCCAACCGTACTCGGCCAGACCGTTCGCATCAATGATCGTCCACTGACCATCATCGGCGTGACGCCCCCGCGTTTTCAGGGCACCGTGCTCGGGATGAATTTCACGTTCTGGACCCCGGCAACGCTGGCGCCACTGCTCCTCGCCGGATCCAAGGAAGTGGAGGATCGCAGCCTGCGAGGCTATTCCATGATGGCGAAACTCCGGCCGGAGGCAAGCCGCGCGTCGGCTGAGGCCGATCTCAATGAGGCACTGCGCCAACTGGCGCAAGCCTACCCCGAAACGAACGCCGGGGTCCGCGGCGAAGTGATTCCGTTCTGGCTGGCGCCCCGTGGTCCGCAACGAATGCTGGCCAGCAGCCTGGCCCTGATGCAGGCGATCATGATCCTCCTACTGCTGGCAGTCTGCGGCAACGTGGCCAATCTGATGCTGGCCCGGACCAGCACCCGGCAGAGGGAAATCGGCGTACGCCTCGCCATCGGCGCCGGACCGGGCCGTGTCGTCAGCCTCCTGCTGACCGAGAACCTGTTACTCGCGCTCTTCGGCGCGGTGCTTGGTGTCGCCATCGGCGTCTGGGCTACCGAGGCCTTACGCGCGGTACCGATGATCGGCACCTTCCCCATCCGCTTTCAGACCCGAATGGACCTGGCCGGACTGGCCTTTGCAATGCTGCTGGGCCTGGCCTGCGGGCTGCTGTTCGGCATGCCGCCCGCCATTGCTCTTTCGCGCCTGGACCCGCAGTCCGTGCTGCGCGGCGCCAGCGGCACGGCCTTTCGCGGCCGGCTGCGCAACCTGCTGATGGGAACGCAGGTGGCCCTCGCGCTGGTGGTCCTGATTGTCGCCGGCCTGTTCCTCCGCAGCTTTCAGGAAACTCAGAATGCCGATCCCGGCTTCCGGCGGGAAGGCATTCTGCTGGCCGGCTACGACCTCACCGGACGCAATATGGATGGCGCCGCCACCCGGCTCTTTGCGGGCCGTCTGCTTGAACGCCTGCGCGCCCTGCCCTCAGTGGAGGGCGCGGCCATTGCCACCTCGGTGCCGCTTGATATTCACGGGATGCCGGCGACCTCCTTCACCGTCGAGGGGCACGTGCAGCCCAATGCATCGCCGGATCAAACACTGACCAACACCGTTACGGCCGGCTACTTCGCGACGATGGGAATTCCATTCCATGCCGGACGGGATTTTACGGAGCTGAACGATGCCGCTGCTCCGGTACAGGCGATCGTCAACGACGAATTCGTTCGCCGCTATCTGCAAAACACCGAGCCTATCGGCCGGCGGGTCACCGCCCGGGGACGGGCGTACACTATCACCGGCGTGGTGCGGAACTCCGTCTACGAATCGTTCGGCGAGCGGACGGCTCCCATGCTTTATCGTTCCTACCGGGACCGACCTGCCGGGATCGGCGACATCTACATCCGGACCCGGTCCGGGACCGAGATGCTGGCGACCTCCGATCTGCGCAGGATCATGAATACCCTTGATCCGACGCTCGTCGTTTTCGACGTGCGAACCATGAACGAGCATGTTGAGAAAAGCGCCATCCTGCGCCGCATTCCGGCGCGGATGTTTCTCTTCCTCGGACCGCTATTGCTGGCGCTGGCCGCCATCGGCATCTATGCCGTAGTCGCGTACTCGGTGGCGCAGCGGACCACCGAGATCGGCGTGCGGCTGGCTCTGGGCGCGTCAACGCGCCGCGTTGTGAGCCAGATCATGGGCGAGACGTTACGTGTCGTCGGCGCCGGCGCCCTGGCGGGCTGGCTAGTTGCCTTTATTGTCGATCTCCACCTGGCCCACGGGATGATCTACCTTCCCGTTTTTCTTGGTGTGCCCGCGATCCTGCTTTCCGTAGCAGCGCTGGCCTGCTGGGTGCCTGCATACAGGGCCGGGCGAATCGACCCAATGGCTGCACTGCGGCAGGAGTAACGCCAGGCCGGAGCGACGCCGCCCATTGGCTCAGAACCGGAACCGAATGCCTCCGGCCACGATGCGCGGCGCACCCGGTGCATAGAAGGTCGCGTGCTGCACGGGGAACTCTCCGTCCACTGCGGGAAACGGCCGGGCGATGAAGTTGCCCTGGCTAGAAAAGCCGGTGGGGCCGAGCTGCGCCGCGGTGTAATACCGGCGATCGAACAGATTGTTGACCTGCACGAAAAGTTGGACGCGGCGATTCACCTGATAGCGCGCTCCCAGGTTGACCACCGCGAATCCTGGCGAGGTGCCGGGCCCGAGATAGTACGGGCCATTCGCTTTGTGGAGGTTGTTCTCGTTTCCCCGCGCGTACGAGTTCGAGAGGGCCGTCAAGCCAAGGTCCACTAGAAATTTCGACGTCACCTGAACGTCCGCGTATGCCTTTAGCATATGGCTCGGAATGAAGGGGATCTTCGCTCCGGGTTTGATCTGTATGAATCCATCGGTGTTGGTATTGTTGCTGGAGCCGTCCACGGTTTCGGCGCTTTGATAGGTGGCATCGAGGAACGTATACCCGCCGCCCAGCGTCACTCGCCGGATGCGGCCGTTGGCGTCGATCTCCAAGCCCTGGCGGCGCGTCTTGCCGAAGTTTTTGAAGTAGCCGAAGCCGGTTTGCGTGGAGGCGACGAAGAGAATGTCGTTGCGGTTTTCGCCGCGGAACCAGCCGAGGCTCCACCTCAGATTGCTTTCCACGTCTCCGCGGACGCCAGCCTCCAGGGTCCTGGTGACGACCTGGAGCAATGGCGGGTCGCTGGCCATGGCGTTCGGCAGCTTGCAAGGCTGGTTCGGATCGGCACAGCCCAGTTCGGTGGAAGTGGGCGCGCGGCTGCCTTCGTTGTAGCCAAAGTACGCATTGAAGCCTCGCCCCGGGTTGAACGTGACGCCGGCGGCGGGATTGAAGCGGTCGAAGACGTTCCGGCTGGTAAGCGATCCGGAACCAGCCAGGGGCTGGATCCGGTCGTCATTGTCGATGGTGGTGCGGTTGTAGCGTCCGGACAACGTGAAGTTCCAAGCGTTCCCGATGGAAAGCGTATCGGTTCCATAAACGCTTCCGGTTTGGATGAGACCATGCAGATCGACGCGGGTGTCGTAGGGAGCGCCATCGACGTTCCCGCCGTGGACGCCGTCACCGAAGGAATTGACAGCGGTGATGCTGCGGTCCGGATTCAGGTAACCGAGCTGTGACGATTGTTGAAAGTCCACGCTGCTACGGTCAAAGGCCGCGCCGGCGGTGAACTGGTTGCGATGACCGCCAGGCGAGCCGGACCAGGCAACCTGTCCGGCGAAGCCGGAGTTGTGCTGTTCCGAGCGTGTCCGGTTGATGAGGCCGTTGCATTTCTCAGCGGGCTCGTCGTTCAGGAGAGATTGACCAATGCAGCGCCAGAAGGGAAAGGGCGTGTTGTCGGCGGTGGCGCCGCTGACCGGGAAGCCGCTGTAACCCGCCGCCGTGAGAGCCGTGCGCTCGGCTGCACTGGGCTGGTAGACGGCCTGGTCTAAAGAGTTTTCGTTTATGTCGGCGTTGTAAGTAGTGGAGCGGATATAGCGGTAGTAGACATTTCCGAAAACGCTCCAGTTATTGGTGAGACTGTGCCGCGCGGTGAAATTCAGAAACGGAGAGCGGTTGGTTGTCACATCCGGCTTGGTATAGAGGCTGGCGTAATCGCGGGCCAAGAACCGCTGCTCCTGCACGCCGCTGCCGTTCAGGTGATTGTTGGCGTACGACACGCTGAGCCCAAGTGCGGTATTGGCGTGCTGCCAACCGAGCTTGCCGAAAAACTGGCGCACGTTGGAAGGCGAGACTGCGCGCCAGCCATCGTCAAAGAACAGATTGCCGGCGCCGTACCAATTCAGCCCCCTGGCATTGGAGCCTCCCTGTTCGAAATCCACGGTCTTGCGGCCGTAGCTGCCGCCACTCACCTGGACCTGGGTTCCCGGGGCAGTGTTGCCGTCCTTGGTTTGAACAGACAGCGCGCCGCCCAGCGTATTGAGCCCGAACAAAGGATTCGAGCCCGGTATCAACGTAGTTTCCGAGATCGCGATCAGCGGGATCAGATCCCAACTGACCACATCGCCGAAAGGCTGGTTGAGGCGTACTCCATCCATGTACACCGAGAGGCCCTGGGGCGTGCCCAGCAGGGGCGAAGCGGTATAGCCCCGATAGTTCAGATCGGGCTGGAAGGGGTTGCCCTGCACTTCGTTCAGAAACACTCCATTGAGCCGGCGGTTCATGAAGTCAGACAGATTGATGGCTCCGCTCCTCTCGATGTCTAACTGGTCCGCGGTCTGCACTGGGGCGGCGACCTGGCCGCGATCGAGTTCCATTCCCGGAAGCGGCGTGGCAGTGATTACCGTAATGGAACCCGCGGGGCCCTGCCCTAACTCCAGCGTCACGACCTGAGAGACGGGCGTGTCCGATCGCACTTCAATGGAAAGCGACTGCGCCGCGAAGCCCTTCTTTGCAATTTCCAAACGGTAGCTTCCGTAGGGAAGCCTGTTGATATTGACAACACCCTGTGCGTCGGTTTGAAAGCTGCGGATTGCGCCCGGAGTGGGACCCAGCAATCTACCCGAAGCCGACATGGCAGCGCCCGAAGGATCCTTCAACTCCAGCCGAATCTCACCGCTGGGATGCTGGGCTTTGAGGGTAAGGGCAAACACGAAGATGGCCAAGGCTGCGCACAGGCTACTCATTCCTAAAGAGTGCATATGTGAATATTCTTTTGACGCGCTATCTGTTCAGCGATTCTGCGCGCGACGGCGGAGGGACGCTACTTAATTATTCAGGGGCAACTGCCAACCATTCAGTGGCCAGTGCCTCAGGGTCGCCTGCGAGATCGATCTCGTGGCGCTTGATTTCGCTGCCGCCGTCCGAGAATATGGCGAGCACGCCTTCCACTGTGGGCTTCAGGTCCAGACGGCGCTCCTTCGCCTGCAGGCGAAGCGTGGTGTCGATCCACGTGATCTGCACCTTGGTGCGCTGGCTGTGGCCGATGCGAACAGCATGGTCGAGCAGTGCGGCGGTGAAGTTCCCGTTTCGCAATTGCTCCGCAACGGGCGCCGATGCCAACGCGCGGGCACGATCGTCCTCGCGCTGCCGGCGGATCTCGGCCGCCCGGACAGGGTCACGCTCATCCTGCGCTTCCAGGCTCTTCAGGTTATTCTCAAGCGCGTCCAAAAAACTCATACCTTCATTTTAGCTCCGCGCCATTTGATGCCCAGGTCCAGCGTCCTTTTTGCGTAAGCAACGCTGCGCTCCATGTGGTCGCGCTGCTGGTACTGAATTGCGGCTACGAACTCCGGCGGAGGCGTGACGTTCTGCAGATCTTCCACCACGACATGGCCCTCATAGGGCCGCCCCGCTTTCGCCAACGCGAGGAACTGCGCAAAATCGGCGGCTTTCGCTTTAGGCCACTTCGCCCAGAAATCGGGCTCGAAACAGGGCAGAACCTCTGGCGGCCGGCCGGTGATCGGCTTGATGTAAACGTAGGCCGGCGGGCAGATTTCGCGCATCCGCGCGAGGAAGCGCCGAAAGTCGACGACGCCATCCCCGAGCGGTACCCATTGCACGGCAACGCCGCGAGGATGCTCATAGACAACGGAGTCGCGGAGGTGAACGGTGAGCGCGTAGGGACCGAGAACCTCAAGCGTGGTGAGCGGATTTTCCAGAACGAACAGCGGATTGCCGGTATCGAGGTAGGAGCCGACGAACTCGCGGCCCGCGCCTTCAATGAACAGGCGCGTTTCCCAGGCGTGAAAGTCTTTGTGATTCTCTATGGCGATCTTCACGCCCGCATCCATGGCCGGAGTGCGAACGGCGCGCAGCAGTTTGATCATGGTCTCAATATGCTGCTCGGGAGTGCCGGGCGGAAGGTGCGCGCGGTCCGAAGCGGCGAGGCAGCGAACGATGGGCGATCCAATAGCGACAGCGCGCGTGATGGCCAGACGAAGGTTGCGCACGGAAGCGTCAAAGCCGGCCGGCGACTTCGGAAGCACCGCGCCGGTACCTGTTTCTATGTGCAGACCGAGTTGTTGGGCCTGCTGCTTCACTTTGGGCCAGTGGGATGGATCCATGGCCGCAGGGTCGAGCGAATCCTGCAGAAACATGGCGTCGAGCTGGAGGCCGGCCGTGTAGTCGAGCAGCTGACTATCGTTCCACTTGAGGGCGCGCAGGCAGTAAGTATTCAGGCCAATGGGAGTCATTTGATTTCCGGATCATGGTCGCATGTTTTGCAGTTGAGTTCCTGGCCGAGGCGGCTTTTGCGGCCCTCTTCCGTCAGCACCCAGGCGCGGACGGTCCAGGGCGGATCGTGCCGGACGTGCTGGGTATGACCGCACTCGAGATGAGCTACCCAGTGCGATTGCCCGTCCTGTTGAAAGCCTGTGATAGAGCGTTTCACAAGCCTGTCAGCGCGGGCTCAAACCGTTCTTAAACGTGATGGTGATGTCGGCGGTGTTCGAGTTCGACCGGGGTTCCGTATGCGCGCTGGCATCCTGAAATTCCACGGGGACCACCTTCGATTCCAGCACTTCACTGACAAAATCGTCAGCGGTGGTTTCCTTGATGGGGTCGCCGGGCTGGATGCTCCAAAGCGCACGAACGCGGCGCTCCGTGAACGCAGGCAACCCTTTGATGGTCAGCTCACCGAACACGTAATTTACTTTCGCCGCGTGCGGCGTTGGATCGGGCGCGCGGCGGGGCACCTTCTTGCCCTCTCCAAAGGCGACGACTGTCTCTTTGTGCTGCAGGTCAACGTCCACGTTGGGCACTTCTTTCGTCTTGAGAAAACGCTGGAGAGCGGCCACGTATGTCTGGTTGGCTACGTCCGACTCGGGAATCTTCGTGCCCAGCATTGGCTCGGCGGCCTGGAACTTCTCGCGATCGAGGCCCGGAATTTCGAGCCTCACGGATTGCGTCCGCTCGGCCTCCTGCACATCGAAGATCACATTCGCAGAACCGGCGGCGGTGGTTTCGTAGGCATAATTACAGGCGGCGAAGAAGCCTGTGCGGATGATCCGCATGCAGGCGGTATCGAACTCCGGCTTACCCGCGAGCTGTCCCGGCTTCAACCCGGACAGACCCACGATGGAGGGCGAGGGAATCGTCTTATTGCCACGGACCTCGATGTTCTGGATTGGCGCGGCGGCTAAAAATAGAAATAAGGCGAGCATGACGTCCTTCTCCTTCTAGAGTAGGCCTAATTGGGAAATGTTTCAGGCAATGTATTCCTTCCAGGCTGCCAGTCCTTCCTGATTGTGCTTTTGCAGCGCCTGCAGGCCATCGCTGGATGCGAGCGAGTCAGTGAGCAGGGCGCGGCCCACGCGGGCGATGTCGAGCACGTCGTCTGAGCAGGCCATCCAGTTGTGGGGAGCCCAATCGATGGCATCGGAGACAACGGAGGGAACACCGGAGGCGACGCCGTCCGCCGTGACCATGTTAAAGCTCTCGCTGTAGCTGGGCTGGAGGAGGAGGTGCATGTGCGCGACGGTGGTGCGGAACTGCGCCCAGCTTTGCCAGCCGTTTTCCACGAGCCGGATGTTGGGCAGATTCCTCACCATTTCGCGGGCGGCGCGAAGAATGGTATCGCCGCCGCCTTCGGTGCGGCCGGCGCTGAGCCAGATTTCGGTATCCGCTTTCAACTGCTGGGCGATGTCGAGCGCGGCGCCGCAGGCGGACATGAAGTTCTTGAGCGGACGCGTAGCTCCGAATGCGCCGATGCGCAGCGTGCCACCGCAGAAGCGCGGACGATGCGGGTTGGTGTGCCCATCGAGGTAATAGATGTTCGGCAGCCAGGCGCAGGGGACGGAGTAGGCGCGCTGCACCCAGTTGCTGAACTTGCGCGAGTTTCCGGCGATGTGGAAGTTGGGAGTGGCGCGCTCTATCTCCATGGCCTCGCGGACCAAGCGAACGCCGCTGCTATCGGCCTGCAGGAAGCCGACGTTGCTGTGGCAGTTGACGGCGAACCGGATGTTGGGAAATTCGCCGAGCATCGCCTGGATTTCGGGAGACGGAATCCAGGGGGCCGAGATGACTACGTGGGTGACGTCAGGATTTGCGTGGAGCTGCGCTATTAGCGCATGGCAATTGACGATGGGCCAGACCTGCGTTGGAATGCCCGCGCGGATGAGCGCCTTGGCGGTGTTCAAGGCGGCGACGCCGAGGCCGATGTGCGAGATGTTTTTGTTGGCCGCGAAGTTTTTGTATGTCAGGATGATTTTCATTTTCTTCCTTGTGGTTTGTTGAGCTTTTGCGGTTTGAGAATAGCCGGCGGGTGGATTCGGTGCGTTCTTTTGTGCGGTATCTTTGGCGGGATATCGCTGATTTGATTTGAAATAAAGATTTGTTGAAAGCTGTGAATGGTCCGACCTGGGGGTCGGACGCGGGCCTGGGGGCCCGCCCTCCTTTAGAGGCCGGGGAGGCGCTGGCTGCCGTGGAGATCCCATTGCACGTAGGTCTTGGCGCGCCAGCAGGCCATGGCTACCGAGAGTACGAGATCGTCGTGTTCCCCGGCGCGGCTGCCGTAGGAATCGCGGAGAGAGGGGGATCGCTTCACGCGCATTCCGGTTAGCTCTTTTAGAAAATTTGCCTGCTGTGGTATGTTTCCGGCAATCTTCAGTTCGCCTTTTTCCAACATCAATTGCAGGCCGACTATCAGGTCGCGCTTGGGCACGCTCCATGCCCTGCCGGACTGCACGGGCGCGAGTCCGCCGGTGATGGTTAAGGGAACGAGGAGGCCCGCGGGCCACGCCTCTTTTAACAGATCGAGCACGGCGCCGCCTACGCCGGTGGCATCCACCACGACCTGGCATGGCCCGATCATGTTTGGATTCTTCACCAGCTTCATCACCTTCGCGACGACCGCGGGATAAGGCGTGCCGAGCGGCACCCTGGCGAGATATCGCAGGCAATAGGCGGTCTCGCGGAGACGCTGCCAGCTAACGCGGTCCGCAGGCTGATCCCATTCGCGCACCAGACGCTCCACCACGCACAGGGCGCTGAAATCCTGCTTCTGGCCGAGGTCGACGCCGATGAAGAAATCGCTGGTGTGTTCGCGGAGCCGCATGCTACCACCTCTCCTCAAGCTCCAGGGCTTTCAGCTGCGGATCGATTGCGCGCCGCACCGTATCCAGGTGGAACAGGCTGCCCTCGGCACCCACGAATTCGCACTCATATTCCTGGCTGAACGCGCGTTCGCCGATGGACGCCCGCTGTTCGTCGAGGAAACGCCGTGGAATGCGATTGAACTGCGAGGCCGGCACGCGGACGCGGGTCCACACGTCTCCGCCATTGGTCCACTCTTCATAGAAGAAGCCCCTGGGGCCGTTGGGCGTGCTGATGAGCCACAAATCGCCATCGCTGACGGCGAGCATGGGGCCGACGGCCTGATAGAGTTCGTCACTGACCCATGCGGCTTCGTCGATGAGCATGAGCGAGACGGCCGAGAAGCCGCGCACGGTATCCGGCGTGCCGGGTATGCCCACGATGCGCGAGCCGTTGGGGAACTGCAGCGAATGCGGATTGCTGCCATCGCCGCGGACGGGGAGCCCGAGCCTGCGAACAAAGGCCGAGGACTTGCGCAGGAACTCTTCGGTCTGACGCATGCCGGGTGACGCTACGAGCACGAGACTTTCGGGATTGGACCAGGCGCAATGAACGGCCTTGGCGGCAGTGACGGTGCTCTTGCCCCACTGGCGCGAGCAGTTCAGCAAGCCGCGCCGGATGCCTGGGCAGAGGACGATCTGCTGCATGCGATCGGGATGGAAGCCAAGGCGTTCGCGCACGAAGCGGATGGCGTCGAAGCCGCGCATAAAATCAGTGATCAATTCGTAATTCCTCCCGTTTCAATTCCTCCAGCGCCAATTCCTCCAGGGCGCGGATGACGGCCTCATGGGCTCCGGCGAAGGGCGCGATGGCCCTTTCGATGGCAGCGCGGACGCGTGCCCACTGCGCCGCCGAGTTGGCCTGCTTCGCCGTTTGGAAAACTGTATTTTGCGGACGCTGAGCCGCTGCCGCATCCATGATCAAGTTCACAAAGACCTCGCCAGACGCCAAAGTTAGCTGAGAGGCGAACCGGGGTGAGGAGAATATCCCGTCAATTGTAAGAAAAAGCACAAAATATAGTTTTGCAGGGTTTGTGAACGGCGCGGTTTATGGAGTGGATGCCGGGCCGGGATGCGGAGTTTTTTCGTCCGTTTCGCGAGGTAAGGGCGTCGGGATGGTCTCTTTAGCGCCGTTTCCGGCGTCTTTTGCAACGGGATTTTCCGCGGCGTTTTGCGCTTCGTTTTCGGTGCTGTTTTTGGCGCCGTTTTTTGGGGCCGGGATTACCGGGTTTGGTTCGTTTCGCAATTCTGGAGCGGGCGTTGATTCCGGGCGGGATCGCTGCAATTTTTCGAGCGCTTTCAGAGCGCGGTCGAAGGCTCGGCTATAGGTGGTTTCGTAGCGCAGGAGGAGTTGGAGGGAGTTTTCCGTGTTGGCGAGGGTGGTGAAGGCCAGGCTGAGCCGCGTGGGTTGGGTGATGACCTGGAATTGCTCGGCGATTTCCGGTTCCATGCGGTCCATTTGGAGGTCGAGGGCGGCAGTTTGGATGAGCCAGACGCGGCGGAGACGCCAGCGGGCGGCGACCATTTCGGTGACGAGTTCGAGTTCGACTTCGTCGGCCGGGTTGAATTTCCGGAGGAATCCTTCCATTAATTCGTCGAATTTGGTTTGCGATTCGTTGGAAAGGACAAGGGTTTTTGCGGTGAGGCCGTGGCGGAGCGCGTTTTGCGCTGATGCGTGGAGGCCGGCAGGGGTTTTGGCACCGGCGGATTTGCTGCCGTTGGTGCGGCTGATTTTTCTTTTTTGACGGGAGGACATGGGGGTTCCTTTTGGGTTTAGAGTAGGCGGGGGCGGGGTGGGCTGCGGGGTAGGTGCGGCCAAGTTGCTGAGATTAGGGGAGATTGAGTTTTGGGTGGGTGGGGACTGGCGAATTGGGACTGGAATATCGAACGTTTCGAAACGCCAGCCACGGATGCAGGGGCGCTTCTGATTCCTAATCCTAAAAGTTCCTTGGACGGGACTTGGGGCTGGTTTCAATCCCAGCTTTGTACGAGTGGCGCGTAATCCACTCGGAGCACCCATCGGTGAACGACGGGCGCGGCAGGCAGCTGGAGCGTTGCAGCCCGTCATTGAAGCTCGACTGAATGATGACATACAAGGCGGCTCATTTCTCCGGGGCCGTCGAATCGGTGTTTGATCGTGATGACCGGTTCAGCGGTGGCGGAGGGCTGTTAACCGTTCGGCGAGGACTTCCAAACCCAATTGCTTCAAGAGTACCCCGCAGGGATGCGCGCGAACCGAAAAACGATGCTTCAATGACGTAGCCGTGCTGCTCGGACAGAGTACGGTTCCACGCCACCGTCCGGTGTTCTCTATCGACTGTCAGGATTGCGCCGGCTGCCCTTCCTGGACGACGCGTCGTGTCTCTGTGCACTGCTGAGTTACGGTACGTGTCAATGAAAATGAGACACAAGGCGCAAGAGTTTAGGGAGTATTCTCCTTGTCGGGCGGCTTGTTGATCCAGACAGCGGTAGGGGTTTCGCTGTCAAATCAACTTCAACTTCTTCGGAAACGGAAGGGTGAACGGAGCATTCGCAATTGATGATAGAGGTGACAAGTATGTGATGCACAGAGGATCACTGCGAATACGTACTGCTGACAAGAATCACAAAGTTCCCGCCGAGCACTTTTTTTCACTTTATAGAGGGGCACTTGAAGTTGTTGATCACAATGGACACCGTGTCCGAATGGCAGTGGTCGGCTGTCTGAATTCGCCTCGGTTTATTCGTGATTTGGCTGATTTCGTGCACGAGGTGGAGCAGATAAAGGAAACCCTGGGTTCACGGTTAGATTCACGCATCCCTTGTGAACGGTAGACCAAATACGCTAGAGACAGGAGCACTGTGCTCTGTTCAAAGCTGTTCCTTGACACTAATGCCTGTGGAAAGCTCGTGCAGCCAGATTACAGCGGAACGGCATTGCTGAGGTCAATTCCTTGGAAGGCGCAGCGCCCGGTGAAACGAGCGGCGTGCAAGTTACTTTCAAGGACGGCTCCACCCAAGTTTATGAAGGTGCAGAATTGCCAGAAGCACTAGCGATTCTAAATCCCTGTACGCCGTTGACAGCGTAGACGGTGGAATTGTAGAGCCTTAAGAACATAATGAAGCCGGAACATCCATGATGACTCTGGAGTCTAACACCGAGTGAAGACAAGCTACCGGGTCAGCAGTGGAGCCGTTCTCCTGGTGCTCGTTGTGTTGATTGCCAACAAACTTTTATTTCACGAGCAAATTTCAGCCCTCGGCGATACAGCAGTAATTTCATTGCACTCTGACTACCGGGGACACCTCGTGCCCGTGGTAGCATTCTCAATCTTGGTCTGGCTCGGCTCTTTCTTCATCTTGATGATGCAGGGGCTAAGGAACCGCACGGTTCCCCGCTCAGTGGCAACAGTGAGTCTGGTCGCTTTCGCTGCTTGGATCATCCCTCTCCTTCGGCGGGTGATCCTGGCGCATTCTTATACCCCATCAGGCATCGCCTTATTGTTCATTTGGGTGCTGGCTGTGGTCTTAATGTGCGTCCATCAAATAGTCAGGGGTCCGGGGCCGCAAGGAGAAGGGTTGATGCGCTCAGAATCGTAGGCGCAATTCCGACCATCCTTCGCACCGTCACTGCAACGACCATACAAATTCCAAAGAGCACCGTAGCCAAACGTCAAGATTTCGCAACGAGCGATCCCATCCTCAGTCGTTCGAATGATAAGCAGACATCACGGAACAATCACGGCAGAAATGGAACACCATCTGCGTACCCTCATTGTCTGTGAAGCTCTGCGATGCGGGCACTTCCCCCGGCTGGTTTCCAGTCGCATCATCACATATTACCGCCAGAAGTGGCGATAACTTGGAACATATCGGGCATTTCACCGTCTGCGGGTTCTGGATAGCGGGTAACCCGCCGATCTGATGCTCTTGCGGAGGCAAATCTAGCGCAAAATCCATGTCAGACTGGGCCAGTTCTTGAGTTTGTACTTGTTCTGCGGATAGCGGAACCAGCCCGACTCTCTTCATTTTGAATGTTCCAGTGTACCCATCGTAAGGACCGTCAGGACCAAAAGCACTTTCCCAAGTGGGCGGGAGATCCAACAATTCAACGGTCCCCTCTTTTCGAATGCGATAGCTGAAGACGCCGTAGGGAATACTACACGTCCAGCAGTAGAGCAGATGGAGGGCTGGTGTGATCGCCGGGTCCACGTTCAATCGTGTGTCAGTTGAGGAAAGCGATAGAAGCCGAAGTAGCGGTTTTGAGCAGTTCGGGCATCCGGCTCCTCCAATCTCGTTGGGGCCGCAGAAGGCATGGACGGTTTCGGAGGGATCGGGGCAAAAGTTAAACGAGAACCCCTGTTCAGGATTTGTCGGCGGGGTTATGTTGGATGAATGTTCAACGGCGCTCATTGAACCGAGGATAACGTCATAAACACAGTGTTGGGGCGATTGGGTTCCCATGCCAGTGGAGTTATACAGGGCCGGGGGTGCCTATGCCGGGGCCTCAAATCTGAAAAAGATGTCGCCCCAAAATTCCGAAAAAAATTTCTTTGGCTAAAAATGGGTCCTACTGCGAAACTTCAGTGGGTTTCTGGGTCAGCAACAGCCGGAAAGCCACGAAACAACTTTGCGACACCAGTTCATCGGCGGTGCGGTAACATGGCGGGAACGGTGGCGTCGTTTCTGTTTGGCGACGTTTGAGTTGAAGCAACCATGACCGAATCAGAGGCTCATCAGTTCATCATTGATCACGTGGCCGTTATTCGAAAACCGGCGGAAACACCAAAGTGTGCAGAGAGAATAGGGCACCAAGGATTAGATTGGTTGACCACGTAAATGGCGATTGTTGACAGTCCACGACCGATCATCGCCGTGCGGGATCGCGAATGGCAAGTTCGCCGAGACGAAAGGAAACGGAGAGCTCCGGGATACCTGTGCGGCGTACGTAACGACAAAGCGCTTACCTACCTGGCGAATTGCTCGGAGCGGTTAAGTCGGCCACTCGGAAAAGCTCGAATGCCGCTTCCGGCTCCGACCTTCGGCGCGGTATCATATGTTGGTAGGATACTTTGTATGCCGCGCGGCAACCCATCACCGAAGCTCGCCATTACCGTAGACCCCGACGTTCACGAAAACATCCTCGCGGCGGCCGCCCGCGACAGGGTGAGCGTCTCTGCCTGGATGACCAATGCGGCTCGCGAAGCGCTTAAGCGGCGGGCCGGTCTGGCAGCCGTCGAACTGTGGGAAAAGCAGCACGGCCGCTTCACCGCGGAAGAGATGAATAAAGCTCGCGACAGCGTGCGAGCGCAGCTCCGAACGTCGCGAACGGTACCGCGTCCGGTATGAGAACGGTCGTCTATGACGCTGCCGTTCTCGTGGCCGCAGACAGAAACGAGCGGCGAGCGTGGGCTGAACACAAGGCCCGTTTGGAACTTGGCATCGTTCCGCTGGTTCCCGCGCCGGTGGTCGTTCAGGTCAGCCGGTCCCCACAACAAGCCCAACTGCGGCGCTTCTTGAATGGGTGCGTGGTGGTGCCTCTTGGTGAAACCGAGGCGCACGAAGCAGGGCGGCTGCTGGGCCTGACCAAAACGGTGGATGTGGTTGACGCCGTTGTGGTGACAACAGCCCTTCAACAAGAGGCTACGATTCTCACCGGCGACCCGGACGACATAGAACGGCTCGTCGGGGCTTCTGGCCGCGAAATCGCTGTCGTGGCTATCTGAGGTATTGCGATACGATATCGTTGGGATAAGACGTCAGCGAACTTCGAGACCCACTGGGAACTTGACGTTCCGTCTGGATGGTCGGCATTCCGGACACAACTCCAAGCACCGCGCCGACTAGCTGTTCCCGAGTCGTGCGTCGCTCAGAGTTGCAACGAGAGCTGGCTTCGCGGACGCACGAAACGGCTTCTCACATCATCTGATACGGTATGGAATTGGAGGGCCGAGCCTCCGGTCGTCCGTTAAGGAGAATGGTCAGAAGTGATGCGGCTGTCGAAATCTCTTTGTGCAGTTGTCGGTGACGTGATTGCTACGACAGGTGGTCACACTACTTTGAACAGACTGTTCAGTGGGGCTGGCGCACCAGGTGAGCCACCCGATGTGGCGCACCACTCCCAGTGGAAAGAGTGGCTCTTTCGTGCTGGCCAAGATTTGAACGTTGATAGCTTGGCCGTACTTGGAAGCATACTCGAGGAGTTCATGGATCTTCCGCCGAGGGACCAGGAGCTTCTCAGTGAGTGGCAAGGCAAGCGTTCCCGGATCGAAGCTGCCTTGGAGGAGAACGGCCTGCGGTATTATCGATTCGGCCGCGTACTGCCGCAGGAGATCCGTTAAGTGATTCTACTCCCAAGCTGGCAGTTGTGCCCGCCAAGCCACAAACGATCGAGGAACTCTTAGAGATCGTAATCCGAGGAATGAGACGGGCTATGCACCCGTTGACGCATCGTCGAAAAGGGGCCCAGTCGCTTGCGTTCGAAAACGAATACGACGTGCAGGACTTACTGCACGCGATGCCGCCCCTGGATCAGTGACATACGGGCGGAGGAATTCACTCCTAGCTACGCTGGCTCAAGCACCAGGATGGACTTCCTACTGCCGGCCCACGGCTTGGTGATCGAGACAAAGATCATCCGGGATCGACCTCATGCGAAACATGTTGGAAACGAGTTGATCATCGACATCGACCATTACCGCAACATCCTGACTGCCGGAGATTATGGTGCGTCATTTACGATCCGGGTCATCTCGTCACAAATGCTGATGGACTGAAAAATGACCTTGAAGGGGAGCATGCAGCCAAAGGCGGCAATTGCAGCGTTCGTTTGTTCGTGCTTGCTGGATGACGCCAAAGAAACAACTGGAGTGTCTAACAGCACATAACAACAAGCTGGATCTTAGCGGCCGAGCGCCGCCAAGGCGGGCCCATTGTAAGTAAGCGGCTTGCGGCTGAGCGAAGATGTGTGAGGCGACCATTCGGCCGCAAACTCTGGGATGGTGCCGCATGTCGCGACTCGGAACAATCGGTGACTATGTACTTGACTACGTTGGGTAGACATTGTAAGATGGCTTACGACGTGACAGGCCGGATTTTAATAGAGCAACTTATCGAGGGCGGGTATCATGCCCGGTGCGACAGTGAATTTATACTCCCAGCTTGTGGCGTGTTGAATTGATTCCTTGCTTACGAGATGTTCGGCCTCGCAACGGTTAAGTACCTCTCGTGTGGACTCAGCATTCATACCATCCGGGAGCACCGGGTTGAGTCGGCCGAAGCTCAAACTTCCTCGCAATTTAAGAAGCCGAAGTACATCGCGGCAATCAGGTCCCAATTTTTGCAAAGCGGCTTCAGCAATTGTGTAGGCATGCTCCTCAGATGGGGTGCGCTTAGGGTGTTGGGTAAGCTGTTGGATCGTATCCGACTTTTGCTGGATGTTGAGATCTCGCGCCGCTAGCTCATTCCGCAAGCCAGTATCCAGAGACTCCGCACCTTTCCTTATGGCGATCAAATAGGTTCCACAAAGCGCCATCAATAGCCCGACAACTCCATTTGTGATGGTCTCGTTCAAGTTAGCCATGCTGCGCCATCCGTGCCTCAGAGTTTGAAGTACAACGGGGGAGAGAAATGTTGGCGCTACCAAAGCCCACATTCGGTAGTCTGACCAGAAATTTCTGAATTCTTGCCGAGCCGAAAAATGTAGGCGTTTGCCGTACTTTGGTTCCATTCCAGTCTTTGCGATTGCCTTGCATCAGCGCACACTCCTATGACATCATCTGAGTGAGATCTGAAAATGTAGTGGCAGGTTCGATTCGCAGTCGGGCCTGTTGTTTTTTTACGATATCATGATAATGGCGGAGGGTGAGGGGTTCGGACCCTCGCACGCTAGCAAGAGCGTGACCTCGGCTTATAAGGCCGCTCCAATTACCATTCTGGCAACCCTCCATTTTGAGTAGCCTGAGGGCTCAATCCTTACCTTTCCAGGGGCGAGGGATTGAGCCCTTTCCTTTTGGCCCCACGATACCGGCTCATACCGTGAGGTTCAGTGTCTTCTTATCATCCTGAATCTCCATGTGGAACTATTGTACTGCATTGTGCATTACTGTCAAGCCTTTCTGCTTGATTTGTACCTACATATGCGGTACAATCCTAGGGTGAAGCCAAAAACTGAAACTTTACAAATCAGAATTAGCGATTCAGAAAAGGAAGGGTTTGAGATTGCCGCAGCCCTCGCGGGTATCTCTCTTTCGTCTTGGGTTCGTGAGCGCCTTCGGCTGACTGCGATACGGGAGCTTGAAAGTGCGGGTAGGCGAGTCCCATTCGTGCCGGAAATTCCACTCAGGAGCCCACATGCCCGATAAGAAAATCGATTTCGACGAAAGGGGCTTGGCTGGCATCCTTAGGGGTTTTCGATTGGTTGTACCCCCTAATCAGCGAGAGTATGCATGGAAGAAAAAGCATGTTACCACTCTCTTTGCGGATCTTCAAAAGGCTATAGCTGATGAGAATTCTGAACAATATTTCCTAGGGACCGTCGTGACCATCCCGCTATCGAATGATTTGCTGGCGGTTGTTGATGGGCAGCAGCGGCTTGCAACCACAGCTATACTTCTGGCAGAAATTCGTAATCACCTTAAAGACAAAGAGCCATTGCTATCGGAGCGTATAACTAACCTATTCCTAACTGATATCGATCCCGACAAAAGGGAGCGCGTTGCCAAGCTGACGCTCAATGTGGATGATAACGAATTCTTTAGGGGAATGATAACGGCGGAAATCGAAAGAGACCGTCCCGTAGGCTCGGTATCCTCTCACACTCTAATTGCTGATGCGTTCGAGGAAGCTAAAAAGCACGTCAGAAGGATCGTAGCTGGGCTCGAAACCAAAGACCATGGGGATGTACTGAATCGCTGGGTTAAGTTTTTGGAATTCAACGCTCAGGTGATTTTACTCAAGGTTTCAAATGCCGCCAACGCATACAAGATGTTCGAAACCCTTAATGATAGGGGGCTCGAAACATCTCAAGCCGATCTTGTAAAGAACTATCTTTTCGAACAGGCGGGTACTAGGTTACCGGAAGCTCAACAAAAGTGGGCGCGAATGAAAAGCGCACTTGAGTCACTAGATGACGATGATTTAACGGTGAAGTTTTTGCGCCAAGCCATGATCGTGACGCGTGGCTACCTGAAGGTAGACCAGGTTTATGAGGAGGTACAAAAGAGGGTGAAGGGACCACAGACCACCATTCAGTTTTTAGTTTCTCTAGAAAACTTGGCGGCGGTATACGTAGCGATGTTCAACCCGGACCACGAAAAATGGAACGCCTACCCAGATGCCATGCGGAGGGCGATTCAAACGCTAAACCTTCTCAATATCAGGACACTGCGGCCATTGATGTTGGCGGCATCTTCAATATTCGATTCAAAGAACGCATCGGAAGTCTTTCGTCTATTGATCTCTTGGGGCGTTCGTCTGATCGTTGCTTCAAATACGAGCCAAGGATCTGTTGAGGAACCGCTGGCGAACGCCGGGCATCACATTTTCACAGGAGACCTACCCACTCCTTCAGCACTCAAAAAACAACTATCGGCGATCATTCCAACTAATGAGCAGTTCAAGCGCGCATTTGAAGTAGCTACGATCTCCAAGGCCAACATCGCCAGATACTACCTACGCTCGCTAGAGATGGCGGCGAAGAACGAAACCACTCCTTGGTTCATTCCCAATGATGATCGACAAACGATAAATTTAGAGCACATTCTCCCAGAGAACCCATCGGATAATTGGCCATCGTTTGATGCCGAATCTACCCGAACTCACTCGAAGCGGATCGGCAACCTTGCGCTGTTACTGGCGAAGAATAATTCGGATCTGCGAAGTGACGGATTTGAAACAAAGAAAGCAGTGTATGAAAATAGTCCCTATGAACTCACGCGGCAAATTGCTGCGCTGAGCGCTTGGACTCCCGATGAGATTGAGTCTCGCCAAAAGGTCCTTGCGGGATTAGCCCTGCGGGCATGGCCCCTGTAAGCGGTGCGATACTTGGCTTATATGGAAGTTGATAAGCAGAAATTCGATGACACGTTGGCGAAGCTGCTATCAGCTCCGCCGACACCCAAGGCGACGATAAGCCCTAAAAAAGATCGGCGTCAGAGTCCGAAGGCTTCACCGAAACAGGTTCGCCCGTAAGCGCCTTGTAGCGGAGCGCGTCGTTTATCACGAGGTTCATCACGACGTGGGCGAAGATCTCTTGATCTTCACGACCGTTAAAGCGGAACTGGAATTCGCTCATGTAGCGGTGCAGGTGCTTCGTCGAAACTTGGTGGAAGCTCCCTATCAGTCCCCGCTTTAGCAAACTCCAAAAACCATCAATTCCCTGAGTGTGGCAGTTAGCGCGAACCCATTCTTTATTGGTGTGTATCACTATTTCGTGCTTGAAACCCTTCTTGGTGAGATTCTTGTACAGAGCGCTTTCGTCGGTCATCATAGCGGCACCAGGAGCAACTACCGCATCGATCTCTTTCGCGATGTTCCAGCGGTTCGCTGTAGACAGGTGCTTCAAGTGAACTTTGCCGGACTCGCGTTCGATCATGCCGAACACTGGCGCTTTATCCCACTTCGCACGAGCGCGGCGTTTTGTCGAACTTTCCACCGATGTAGGTCTCATCGGCCTCGACGGTGCCACCGAACAAGCCAGCGGGTTCGTCCATGGCTTTACGGATGCGATGGTTGAGATACCACGCTGTTTTGTAGGAAACGCCCAGGTCGCGCTCGATCTGCTTTGCTGAAGCGCCTTTCTTTGCGTTACACATGACCGCAATCGCCATCATCCACTTGCTGAGTGGTAGGTGAGTGTCACTGAAGACGGTTCCGGTCGTAGTTTGAAATTGATACTTGCACTCTTTGTTGAGGCACTGATACATCGGGCGATCCGGCGAAGTCCTCACTTCACCCTTGGCATTGGTCCGTGTCTTGCCCTTGGTGGTGTATTTGGAAATCTTGTCATGGCCGCACTTGATGCAGGTTACGCCCTTCGGCCATCGTGCGACTTCGAGGTACGCGTGGCAGTTCTCTTCTGTCGCGAAAGCCTTCGCGGTATCTATCAAACTCTGCCCGACGCGGTGTGTTTTGCCTGCCATGGTATTATTATGCTTGAACCATGCTTCGGAGTCAAGTACATAATCACCGAACAATCCGGCTCGCTGAGTAATCGGCCTTGCTCGAAGTGTATGCGTCGAACACCGTGCGGACCGTCGGCCACTCGTACGGGACGCCTCGCACGGTCGGACGGCTCGTCCGAGTAGCGCGTCATCCACTCGCGATCCCGTTGGCAACCAGGAAAGAAGGCCTATGTGTCGGCGGGTCGTTCCGGACGCACATTGTGATTGAGGCAGAAGAAATTATCTGGGTCGTAGGTAGCTTTGAGTCTCGCCAGTTTTGCGTACTTGGACGCACCGTACGCCGCCTGGATGCGAGCTTCGCTCTCGTCGCCGGTCATGTGATTGGAGTAGACCGCTGGCGATACAAACGGTTGGGCAGCGGTCCAAACGTCCCGCGCCCACCGGACATTCACGTCGTCATGGGTCGGGCCCGTCCAGTGCCCGATGATCGACAATTCAAAATTTGCATCGCGATGATCGAAGGCCATTGCGTCTTTCGGAACGCGCTGCATTTCGCCCTTGATCTCGAACATCAAGATCATGGATAGGGGCGATGGCATCGCGTTTGCCCCCTCTATCAGCACGCGTCCGAGGTCAGGGGAAAGCTCATTGACGAAATTTGATTTCCAGTAGTATCGGTCGCCGGTCGGTACCGCATTGTCCAACATACTTTGGGCCTCGGTGTATGCCACCGGCCGGACCAGATCGGCGATGGGTGGCCCGAACTGCCGGAGAGGCTTTAAAACGCGCTCGCCTTCCTCAAGCGGACCCGCGTATACGACCACGATTCCCACCAGCGGCGCTCCATCGGGCGAATTGAGAAAGCCGATTGTAGTGTCCAGCTCGTCGGGCGTACCGGCTAGGAATTCGCGATGAAAAGCAATGAGCTCGGCCGCACGGTCGCGCGGATGGAGCAGCAAACCCGCCAGTACTTGCCCGAGAGGATGCAGACGATATCGGAATGACGTGATAACGCCAAAATTGGCCCCGGCACCGCGCACGGCCCAGAAAAGATCGGAATTCTGGTCCATACTCGCCGTGAGGATCTCCCCGTCGGCCATCACCATCTCGACCGAGAGCAGGTTGTCGCACGCCGCTCCATGTTTCCCCATCAAGTAGCCAAGCCCACCTCCCAGCGTCAAACCGGCGATACCTGTGTGGGATACCTGTCCACCTGTGGTTGCCAAGCCGTGAGCCTCAGCGGCACGATCAAATTCTCCCCAAAGTACACCCGGCGCCGAAGTCGCTTCGCGAGCGAGCGGGTCAACGCGAATCTCCTTCAGCAGAGAAAGATCGATCATGAGCCCGCCATCGCTCACTGCTGTTCCGGCTACTCCGTGCCCGCCGCCGCGAACACTAACTTGCATCTTTTCGGCACGCGCAAGTTTTACCGCGACACTGACGTCCTTGGGGGACCGACAGCGCGCGATTAGGGACGGCCTCCGGTCAATCATTCCGTTCCAGATTCGCCGGGAGGTCTCGTAGTTTCCGTCGCTGGACGTGAGGAGATGGCCCTCGAACCGTGGCTGCCATTCTCGAACGACTGACGCGATGTCGGACATAGCTACGCCTCCTCTTACGCTCCGGCAATTATACATCCTGACGCCTTAGTGTTTAGATTCCCGAGCAGTGGGCGTATCGCCGGCTACTCTTCCAAAGCGCCGACTGCGCAACAGCCGCCGACACCAATGGAAGAGTGGCGCGTCACCCAGGAGCCGTTGGGAGAGCATCTCGACGTGGGACTGGATTAGGGTCACGTAGCCGTGGCCGAACTAATGCTCTTGCTGTTTTTGCGTTCCGCGGCCACTTGTCCGAGTCTCTCTGCTGCGTCTAAAAAAGTCGAGATGCCGTTTTCGGCCATGAACTTGATTATGTTGTAGCTGTTTTGAACTTCCGCCAGTTCAATCAGCGTCGCGCGACCGAGATTATTGGCATTGAGCATGAACGGCTGACCTCGCAGCGCGAATGCGCATTCGTCGAAATCACAGTTCTCGAACTCAAATCCATCGAGTAGGAAAACAGAACGGCGGAACCTACGGTCAGCGACATTCCAAAGGCATTCGTCATTCATAGACGCGAGACGCAGTCTTGGCCGGTGGGGCGAAATGCCAACGGCGTTGATCATCGTTGGATACGGAGCAGGGATATCACCGACGCTGACTGCGCACATCCCATACGCCCCGAGCATGCCGCCCAAGTGGGCCATTGGCGTTCTAACGCCAGCCGACGAGACTGATAGACCCACGTCTGGAAGCTCTAGCTCGATGTCCGCGAGGGCAGCGGGAAAGATGAGCCGGGGCGAATCCAGACCACTACCTTTCGTAAGGTTCGCTGCCCAATCCTGCACTCCGGGAATCCTCGGCAGCGAGGCGGCAAGATCATCCGGGTCGTTTACGGTTCTGAACTCTATTCCTATTTCATCTCCGTTCGGATACTTTGCTCGCACCTTCCGCCCGTACGGCGGCGCTTCAAGGTCGGTCGGACTTCCCGCCGAAACCCAATCGTTCTCGAACATCCTCAAGCGTGGCAGGACGGAGCTTGTTAGCATGTTTACCGATAGCGCAACATTCTCCGCTTTATCCCGCGTGAGAGATACGACTGGAATTCCATTGAACGCAAGGGCAATCGGAGCCTCGAATGTGAGCGATTGACCGCAATGCATCAGAAGTTGCTGCCGGCGCCACAGAAACCGCCCCCTTATGCTTTCGTTTCGGGCAGCACCTTCGGTCTTCACCGCGCACAGCTGTTCGGTCGTGAATGCGCCTCCTTCCGCGTCGTCGTGGTGTTTTCTGCATAAGGCGACCATGCCAGCGGGATCGTTGTGGTCGCGGACACGTCTCGGAGGATCAAAGTGGTGGTAGGTGAGATACGGACTGCCGCAGTCCTCTATCGGACAGCCAAACCCTACTTCAGATCGAAGCTGTCTTTTCACGCGATCAGGAATGTTCATCTACAGTCAGCATACGTGGCTGATCAGACGCTTTTAGGCCGGGTTACCGGAAAGGCACTTCGCGCACCACTTGGCTGGGAAACGCCTGACCCGCTCATATTCCGATAGTTGGGTCGGGGCGGATTGTCGGCCATCTGGACAAAGGAGCTACGCTCTCTACGAGTAGCGCGTGATCCGCCCGGAGCAACGCGATCAGCGGCCACAAGCCGACTTATCCGTACCGATCCAGCGAAGGTCGGCTCGCGCACCTGCCCGACAAGCAGGTGCGTGCTCTTCATGGAGGCTACAGACGCTGGACTGACCCTGGGTCACCATCTCGGCGAATAGTGATCTATGCCCACGCCTTGAATGCGGCGGTCCATCGCCATGTCTGTGTCCAATTGTTTTAATCTGAATTGTCCCGTAGAAAGTTGTCCAGCGCGGCGGGGACGGCTCTCGTTGTTCGGGAACCAAGGATTCAAGGCTTTTGTTTGCACAAATATCACGCCTCTGCGGCGACGAATGGCAAGACTGGGCCAACAAGCTCTTGACGTGTCACTACGGGCCGACCAACTACCAGAGAGTGCCTGACAACGATAAGGGTGATTGCGGAATCGAGGGATTCTGCGTCCAAAGTGGGCACGCCTATCAGGCCTACGGCTGTGAGGGCGAGCCACTGAAGACAAATGACCGTTACGAAAAGCAGCGCAAGAAGATGACCGAAGACATCGCGAAGTTCATCAAGAACCGCGCTATGCTTCAGCGAATCTTCGGCAGCGTGATGATCAGCCGGTGGGTGCTGTTCGTTCCCTACTACGACAGCAAAGAAATCGTCATTCACGCATCGAATAAGACGGCTGAAGTCGTTGCCGCCGGGCTTCCGTACGTGACTGGTTCATTTCGCGTCACGGTTTGTCACGAGGAGGACTTTGTCATCGAGCGCGACCAATTGATCCGCGCAGGGGCGACCACGCTGCAGTTGTCAGCGGGTCGGGCCACCCCCGCAGAAGTCACCGCTTGGACCAGCGCGAATGACGCGCTCGCATCAACATTGGAAGGAAAGTTGTTGCGCCTTCCGACCCTGACGTCGGCCGCTGACCGCGCGGCGTTCCATGAAAAAGTCCTCAGGTGGTATCTGGAAGGCCAAACCATCCTGCGCGCACTCCGGACGTATCCTGACGTCTACGAAAAGGTGGTCAACACGAAGTCCCATCGCGAGAACTTCCTGGTCATGGCGGCGGTTGTCGGCGGCACTCCGCAACAAATATTGGCGTCTTCTCTTCAGGACCTGCGTGATGCGCTACGCAACGAGGTACGGGAATTGCACAGTTTTTCAGCGGAATCGCTGGCCCATGAGGCGGTTGCCGATTGGCTTCTCCGCTGCCCCCTCGACTTCCCAACGGTGGCGACCAATGGCTGACGGATCAACGGGCTTCGACATCCCAGAGTTGAAGGCGGAGTTTGTCTTTCGGCAGCGGCCGGTGGCGATACCCGGTGACTTGCGGATCGGATGGAGGATCGGTTTACTGGTGCTGCTCATGAACGGATGCTGCAAATCAGGGAGAACGAGCCTGACACGCCTCCATGTTCTCAGTTGGGGCATACGGACCCTAGAAAGCCGGAATGCGCTGATCGCGGCATCGAATGCGGATTCCAGTGAAGAGAATAGCCTTTCCGTTGCGATGTGAATAAGGATT
>JBDUEM010000011.1:0-55344 GCA_040002435.1 Bryobacteraceae bacterium | reverse complement strand
GTACGTGAATAGTGGCGAGCCGATGGACAAAGCCGGCGCATACGCCATTCAGGGCCTGGCGTCAAGATTCATCGAACGTATCGATGGCTGTTATTTCAACGTCATGGGCTTGCCGGTTTCTCTGGTTTACCGGCATCTGAAAAGCATCGGCTGACGCGCGTTGTGCGGGCCGCGAAGCGGTGAGAGTTTCCGGTATGCGGGTGTGATTAGCCTCCCTGAATTACCCGGGTATGCAATCGGCCTTTCGCAAGAAGAATCTCCAGCTCAGTCCCTTCCGGCGCCATTGCTGCATCCTTGAGTACAGTCCCGTCGTGTTGACGAACAATGGCGTACCCCCGCTCCAGAATCTTCGTCGGACTCAATCCTGTCAGTTGCACGGTAAGGGGTTCCAAGGCCGCTTGTTTCCGGTTCAGCCGAAGGTTCATCAGTTGTTTCAGGGCCGCCGTGGCCGTTCCCAATCTGCTGCGCACGGCAGCGAATCGCAGGCGCAGGTCCCTCTGGCGGAGACGCGTGTCCATCGCCATCCATTCGCTGCGCTGCTTCTGAAGTTTTCTGCGAATCGAGTCGCGCGCTGCATACTCCAGTTCGTCCACACGCTGCATGTGGCGTCCGATCCCGCGGTGCAGCAGAGTGGTTGCGCGCTCCACTCCCTGCTGGCTCAACAAACGGGCGTGGGCGGCCAGGCGGTAGCGGATGGCCTGTTCCAGTTTGCGTCGTGCCGCGGCCACCTCATCGAGTAGCTGCTCACGCGTACAGATCACCAACTCGGCCGCGGCCGACGGTGTGGGCGCTCGTAAATCGGCCACGAAATCGGCGATTGTGAAGTCGCTCTCGTGGCCGATGGCGGAGATTACTGGAATGAGCGAGGCAACGATGGCGCGCGCGACTTCTTCCTCATTAAAAGTCCACAGGTCTTCCAGCGACCCGCCGCCTCTGGCAACGATAACCACTTCAGCCCAACCGGATTCCGAGAAGTGCCGGATGGCGCGGCAAACCGCCTCGATCGCGCCTTCCCCTTGCACCTGCGCAGGATAGAGCCGGATGTGCAATCCCGGAAAACGCCGGGCCAGAATCTGCAGCATGTCCTGAATGACGGCGCCGGATGGCGACGTCACTAAGCCGATGCGGCTTGGAAGACGGGGCAGGGAACGCTTTCTTGCGGGCGCGAAGAGGCCTTCGGCGGCTAATTTCTTTTTCAGCTGCTCGAAGGCGAATTGCAGTGCGCCGAAGCCTTGCGGCTCCAGGGCCTCCACCATCAATTGGTACTCGCCGCGCGCCTCGTAGACATCAATGCGGCCGCGGGCAAGCACCGCCACGCCATCCTGCGGCTTGAATTTCAGGAATCGCGCGGTCATGCGGAAGCAGACGCAGCGCAGTTGCGAGGTCTGATCTTTCAATGTGAAATAGTAATGGCCGCTGGCTGCCAGCTTGACTCCAGAGATTTCACCCGATACCCAGACACCCTGGAATTCGGTGTCGAGCAGTTGGCGGATGCGGGCGTTCAGTTCCGTGACCGTAAGGAGTTTGCGCTCGGGTTCGAAGCTGAAGAGGAACTGTTCCATTCGATAGAGGCATAGTAACAGTTGGCTTCCAGGGATTGCCCCCGCAGTTCTCTTCCGCTTCAGCGTCGTAAACTACATAGGCAGCACAGATGCGAATTAACCTGTTCGGCAACCTGAGGATGAGCTTCAGAGGATGTCCGGTGACGGCCGTTAACACGAACCGCCTCCATTCCCTGATTGCCTACCTCATCCTGAATGGCGATTCGCCGCACCCCCGTGAGCGGCTCGCTTTCCTTCTGTGGCCTGCGTCCAACGAGCCGCAGGCGCGCACGAATCTGCGTCAGTTGCTCCACCATCTCAGACGCGCACTCCCGGCAGAATGCGATGTGCTGGTGACCACTCATTTCGCGGTCCAGTGGAGGCGGGACACGACGTGCTCCACAGACACTGAGGATTTTCAGGCCGCAGTCGCGGGGGCAGCCTCTGCCCGCTCCAGCGGTGATCGCGGTGTGGAAATTCAGTGCCTGAAGGCCGCCGCCGAGCTCTATGAAGACGATCTTCTGCCCGGTCTCTACGACGATTGGATCGCCTCCATCCGCGAAGACTTTCGCAGGCGCATGGCGGAGGTGTTGCATGGTCTCACCACATTGCTCGAAGAGCAACACGAATATGCGGCGGCGGTCCCGTGGGCCGAACGCCTGGTTGCGCTGGACGCGCTGAGCGAAGCGAATCACCAGGCGTTGATCCGGCTCCACGCGGCCAATCACGACCGTTCGAGCGCACTGCGCGCCTATCACCAGTGCATGCGTGTCCTGCGGCGTGAGATGGGCGTGGAACCCGGCCCGGCAACGGTGGAGCTGTTTGAACGGATACTCAAAGCGGAGCCCGCCGCCGCCCCGGAACCAGTCTCGAAACCTGTCGCGCAGGCGCCGCAGACGTCGCGCGCCATGGTCGGGCGGACAGCCGAGTGGCAGCGACTGGAAGCGGCTTGGGCATCCGTGATGGGAGAAGGGCGGCACGTGGCCGTTATCTCCGGTGAACCCGGCATCGGCAAGACCCGCCTGGCCGAGGAGTTCTATCACTTCTGCGTAGCGCAAGGGCATGCCGCCGCGCGCAGCCGCTGTTATGCCGGCCAGGGACAAGTGCCCTACGCGCCCGTTGCCGAATGGCTTCGTTCCGATGTCATTCGAGCGGGCTGGCCGAACCTCAGACCGCAGCAACTGGCCCAACTGGGCCGGCTGGTTCCGGAAATTCTGGAGCACTTAGCGAAACTGGATATGCCGGGGCTCGCCAGTTCGCTGACCGAGAACTGGCAGCGGCTTCAATTCTACGAATCGTTGAGCACCGCTTTTGGAAAGAGCCCTAAACCGCTCTTATTGTTCTTGGATGACGCGCAGTGGTGCGATTCCGATTCCTTTGAATGGCTCAGTGCGCTCTTGACCTCCTCTGCGGCTTCCGGCGTCCTGGTGCTGGCAACCGTAAGGCCGGAGGAAGCGGACCGTGCGCATCCGTTCACCCGGTTCCTGGCCGGGTTGCGGCCGTCCGGGCTGATTCTGGAGATTGCCTTGACTCCGCTTGACGCAGCGCAAACGGCTGAACTGGCACGCCTCGAATCGGCGAAGACCCTGGAAGCCGTCAATCTCGAGGAGATCTACCTCGCCACCCGCGGGAATCCCTTATTTGTCGTGGAAAGTGTACGCGCCGGCCTTAACAGCTCGCGTGTCCACGCCGTCATCGCTTCGCGCCTGGCTCAGCTTACGCCCGCCTCCTACGAACTGGCCGGCCTGGCGAGCGCCGTGGGCAGGCCCTTCTCTTTCGAGTTACTGGAGAAGGCGACAGACTGGGACGAGGGGAGCGTTTCCAACGCCCTTGAAGAACTCTTCCGGCGCCGGATCGTCGAGAGCCGCAGCGCTTCCGAATATGATTTCACCCATGATCGTTTGCGCGAGGTGGCTTATGCGGAACTGAGTGTCGTCCGCCAGCGGTATTTGCACCGGCGTGTGGCGCGGGCGCTGGCCGAGGTGCACGCCGCCGACATGGAAAGCTGGGACGGCCAGATTGGCTCTCACTACGAACAATCCGGAATGGCCCAGCAGGCAATAGAGCACTACTCGAGCGCCGCTGCTTATGCACGGCAGCGTTACGCCGATAAGGAAGCGGCGGATTTGCTGCGGCGTGCCATCGTATTGTGCCGCGGATTTCCTTCCTCCGGCCGCAGGCTGCAGCAGGAATTGGATCTGCTGGTTGCCTTGGGTCCGGTGCTGGTTACCACGGAAGGCTATTCCGCCCCCGAAGTGGGCCAGATCTATCACATGGCTCTCGATTTTTCGCGGGAACTCGACAATCACAACATTTTTGTCATCCTGAGCGGCGTCTGGGTCTTTCACGTCGTGCGGGGTGACCTTGAAAAATCACGTGAGTACGGTTTCGAATTTCTGCGCCTGGCAGAGCGGGAACCTGCTTTGGGGCTTATGCCCGCGGGAAACTTTCTGGTTGGCAGCAGCTTGTTTCACCTGGGCCACATGGAGGAATCGTTCGTCCATATGACCTCGGCCATGCTGCTTGAGCGGGGTCCGGCGGAGTCCGTTTTGGCGTTCTTCGCAGGCCCGGACGTCGGGGTCTTTTGCAGTTCGTACCTCGGCCACCTTGCGTGGCACCGGGAAGACGGGAATCGGGCGGACGGTTTTGCCGCGGAAGCAATCGAGGCTGCCACGCGCATGCGGCATCCGTTCAGCCTGGCGATCGCCCTGGACTATGCTGCCTTGCTGCATGTGTTCCGCGGCGAGAGCAGTGCGGCGCTGAAGCGGGGTCGGGAAGCGGTGGACGTGTGCACCCGCCAGGGCTTTGCCTACTACCTCGCCATGGCGCATGTTCTTGCGGGATGGGCGGCGGCGGCCGAAGGCGACGTGGCTGCTGGCCTGGCGGAACTTCGCGCGGGGATGGATGGAATGCGACGCCTCGGTGCGGAGGTCCGGCTGCCGTATTATTGCAGCCTGCTGGCGGAGACATTGGGCCGCGCCGGGCTGGTTGGCGAGGCGCTGGCCACGCTTTCAACCGGCTTCGCCTTCGCCAGCAAGAACGGCGAAGAATGGGCCGTAGCGGAGTTGCATCGGGTGCAGGGCGACCTGCTGGCTGTCGAAGGAAAGCATGACGCGGCGCGCTCCAGCTACCGGCGCGGATTGGAGGCGGCGCGGCGTTCTGGTTCACTGGCGTTCGCGCGAAGATTGTCGATTCTTTCCAGTGGAACGGCTGCCGCCGCCTCTCAAGAACGCTCTTAGAACGCCTCATCCGGCAAAGTGGATATATAAGAGCCGCTCGCCGTACGTGGAAAGCGTCTCCCAGGAGAAATCAGATGGCAATACAAGAAGCGATCACCGAATTTCGCGGCCAGTTCCGCGGAACCGTGCTGGAACCCCAGGATGCGTCCTACGACGAGGCAAGAAAAGTCTTCAATGGCATGATCAACCGCAAGCCGAGGCTGATTGCCAAATGCACGGATGTGGCCGATGTGATGGCCGCGGTGCGCATGGCGAAGGCAAACGGATTGCGGGTATCCATCCGCGGCGGTGGGCATAACGCGGCCGGCCTCAGCGTCTGTGACGACGGGATGGTAATCGACCTTTCCGCCATCAATTACGTCCGGGTGGATCCTTCTTCGCGGACGGTTCTGGTAGGCGCGGGTTGCAGGTGGAGCGACGTAGACCACGCCACGCACGCCTTCGGCCTCGCCGTGCCGTCCGGAATCATCGCCAGTACCGGGGTGGCCGGACTAACGCTGGGCGGGGGCATGGGACACCTCACTCGCAAATACGGGCTCACGATCGATAATCTTCTCTCGGTCGACATGGTGTTGGCCGACGGCACTTTTGTCGTCGCCAGCGCGGAGGAGAATGCGGATCTGTTCTGGGCGGTGCGCGGCGGCGGCGGAAACTTCGGCATCGTGACGTCGTTTCTGTTTGAAGCGCACCCCGTTTCCACCGTATGTGCCGGCCCCATGCTCTGGAATCTGGAGGACGCGGCCGACGTCATGAAGTGGTACCGGGAGTTCATCACACAGGCACCGGAGGAAATGAACGGGTTCTTCGCGATGTTGACCGTGCCGCCTGGCCCGCCCTTCCCGGAGGAACTGCACCTGCGCAAGATGTGCGGCATCGTATGGTGCTATCAGGGATCCATGGAGCAGGCGAACACGATCCTGGAATCCATTCGCAGCTACCGTCCCCCGGCGTTTGAGTTCTTCGCCGAAATGCCGTTTCCGATGCTGCAGGGTATGTTCGACGGTATTTATCCCAGCGGTCTGCAGTGGTATTGGAAGGCCGATTTTTTCATGGAACTGAGCGACGCGGCGATTGCGAAGCATCTCGAACACGGAAAGCTATTGCCGACCTGGCAGTCCGCCATGCACTTGTATCCGGTGAATGGAAAGGTGAATCGGATTGGCAAGTCGGAAACGGCCTTTAGCTTTCGCGACGCTGTCTGGAGCGAGGTAATTGTAGGGGTGGATCCGGACCCCGCCAACTGCGGCAAAATCACGGATTGGGCCAGGAATTACTACGACGCCCTCCACCCCTACGGAGCCGGTGGGGCTTACCTTAACTTCATGATGGAGGAGGGAGAAGACCGCATTCGCGCTACCTATCGCGAGAATTACGACCGGCTCGCCGCAATCAAAGCAAAGTATGATCCCAAGAACTTCTTCAACGTGAACCAGAACGTTAAGCCGTCGGCACAGGTGTCTGCCTGAAGGAGCCTTTACCACTCCCTGGCCATTTGACCCGTAACTATGCGTTTCGATATCCTACGGGTCGAATAGACCATCCGAGGGAGGATCAATGAGTCCGACAGAAGTGCTTGAGTACGCGAAGAAGAACGACGTTCGCCAATTGGATATGCGATTTACCGATATCCCGGGAATCCTGCAGCACATCTCCTATCCGATTAACATGCTGACGGCGGATTCCATGGAAGAAGGCTTCGGAATCGACGGCTCGAGTATTCGGGGATGGGCGGCCATCAATGAAAGCGACATGCTGTTGATTCCCGACGCTTCCACGGCCTACATCGACCCCTTCTCCGAAATCACAACCATGGTGATGACCGGCGATGTGATCGACCCCATCACGCGCCAGCACTATGATCGCGACCCCCGCTGGATCGCCAAGAAGGCGGAGCTGTTCCTGCAGAACAGCGGCGTGGCTGACACCGCCTACTTTGGAGCGGAAGCCGAGTTTTTCATCTTCGACAACATCCGCTTCGATCAGAACGCCCACTCCGGCTACTACTTCATCGATGCCGAAGAGGGCCGCTGGAATACCGGCCGCGAGAAAGACAACCTGGGCTACCGGCCTCGGTACAAAGAGGGCTACTTCCCGGTTCCCCCAACCGATCATTACCAGGACCTGCGCAGCGAAATGGTGCAGACCATGATTCAGTGCGGCCTGAACATCGAGTGCCACCATCATGAAGTTGCTACCGGCGGGCAGTGCGAAATCGACCAGCGCTTCGACACTCTGGTGAAGTCGGCCGACAACATGATGCTCTATAAGTACATCATTCGCAATGTCGCGTATCAGTACGGTAAGACGGTAACGTTCATGCCGAAGCCGCTCTTCGGTGATAACGGCTCGGGCATGCACACCCATCAGAGCCTGTGGAAGGGCGGGGTGCCGTTGTTCGCCGGCGAGAACTACGCCGGCCTCAGCCAGATGGCACTTTGGTACATCGGCGGATTGCTGAAACACGCGCGGGCGCTCTCCGCAATTATTGCTCCCACTACGAACAGCTATAAACGGCTCGTGCCCGGCTATGAAGCTCCGGTGAATCTCGCCTATTCCAGCCGGAACCGCTCGGCCGCGGTGCGCATTCCCATGTACTCGGCCAGCCCCAAGTCCAAGCGCGTAGAGTTCCGTCCGCCGGATCCTGCTTCGAATCCATACATGGCGTTCGCTGCCATGATGATGGCCGGACTTGACGGTGTGCTGAATAAGATTGACCCGGGCCAACCTCTCGACAAGGACATCTACGATCTGCATCCAGAGGAACTGAAGAAGGTGCCGTCCATGCCTGCTTCGCTCGAAGAAGCACTGGAGTCTTTGGAGGATGACCATGGCTTCCTCCTGAAAGGTGATGTGTTCTCCGAAGAGCTGATTGAAACCTTCATCAGTTACAAGAAGAAGGCGGAAGCGGACGCGATCCGCTTGCGGCCCCATCCATACGAGTTCGCGCTCTACTACGACATCTAGATGGCCGCCGGCGAGGCCATCGAAGCACAGATACTTAAGATCCACACTTCGCGCGGGGGGCTTCCCAAGTTCCCCGTGGCGGAGGCGGTGGTGCACCGGCTGGGTATTGAAGGCGATGCCGTTGCCCATCCGAAGTTTCACGGTGGACCCCTCCAGGCGTTACTCCTGATCACCGAAGAAGGAATTGAAGAGCTGAAAGCCAAGGGCTATCCGCTGTTTCCAGGCGCGATGGGTGAAAATATCACCACCCGCGGCCTCGATAGACGGCAAATGCGGATCGGGCAGCGATACCGGATCGGACGGATTGTTGTTCAGTTAACGAAACTGCGTGTCCCCTGCGCCGCCTTGCATGTTTACGGACCTTCCATAAAACGAGAGGTTTACGACGCTGCCGCCAAGTCCGGCGATCCGAAAACGCCGGTTTGGGGCCTAAGTGGTTTCTATGCTTCGGTCTCCGAAGGCGGTGTCATTCAGGAGCACGATATAATTAAATTGCTGGACCATGACGTCTAGCTATACATGCAGAGTCTGCTTATTGGTGACGACCTCAATGCGAAGATCAAGTTCCTTCTTGCTTCTTCTGCCGACCCCGACGGGGCGCGGCACTATCTAAACCGCCTTTCTCACGAAAAGCAGTCTGCATTTGCACGCCTGTCCGCCTCGGATGGCGCGCTGCAAGCTCTCATTGCCGTTTTCTCGCACAGCCGGTTCCTTTCCGAGGAGATCTTGCAGAATCCGGAATGGATGGACGCGCTGGTGGCTTCGCCGGATTTGTTTCGCGTCCTTTCCGCGGAAGAGTACGCAGGAAGGTTGGTGGAATTTCTCGGCGCGGGCAGCAGCGAGGCTCCATCCGCCCTGGCGCTTGCTGTTTTCCGGCGCAAGGAATTACTGCGGATCCTCCTGCGGGACGTCCTGGAGTACGCTGAGCTTTCCGAAATTACGGAAGAGATCTCCAATCTGGCCGATGCCATTCTGGACGTCACCTATCGCCGGATTCGCGCGGAGCTGGTGTTACGTTTTGGAGCGCCTCGGTTTCGCGGCAAGGAGTGCGGGTTCTCGGTTCTTGCATTGGGCAAGCTGGGCGGATCGGAACTGAACTACAGTTCCGACATCGATCTGATGTTCGTGTACGCCGGGAATGGCACTACCAATGGCCCGGACCCAATCGCTAACAAAGAGTTCTTCAAACGCGTCGCCAACCGCTACACAGACCTGCTGTCCACTTATACGGCGGAGGGTATGTGTTACCGCGTGGATCTGCGGCTGCGGCCGGACGGCCGGTTGGGTGAAGTTTGCCTTTCGCTGGAAGGGGCGAAGAGTTATTACCTGAAGCGCGCGCGGGACTGGGAACTGCAGATGCTCATCAAGGCTCGCGTTGCGGCCGGTGAATGGGAACCAGGCCGGGCCTTGCTCGACACGCTCGAGTCCCGCATCTACTCCTCGACGCTGGATTTTTCGGCGGTGGAGTCCATGTCGGCGACGCGGGAGCGAATCAGCGAGAAGCTGGCGGCGCGCACCGCCAGCAAGCAGCGCGCCGGGCATACTGACCTGAATGTCAAACTGGCTCGCGGTGGGATTCGCGATATCGAGTTCCTGGTGCAGTGCCTGCAGCGGCTGCATGGCGGGCGGGAACATTGGGTGCGCCACGGCGGAACACTGCAGGGATTGCAGCGCTTGCGTGATAAGGATCTGCTATCGAATGCGGAATATTCGCGGCTTGCCTCGGCATATCAGTTCTTGAGACATCTTGAGCACCGCCTTCAGTTTGCCGACGATCGCCAGACACATACGTTGCCCTCGCGCCAGCAGGAACTGGAACTGGTCGCGCGGCGCATGCCTCTTGGCCAGCTTGGCCGCATGCCGTCCGGCGACAAGCTGCTCCATCAACTCAACACGCATCTGGAGGAAGTGCAGGAAACCTACGACCGGGTCATCCATTCCCAGCAGCCTCTGTACTACGAGGCGCTGCCGTACGGGCCCAAGAACGCACCTCCTCAGCCGGAGACCTCTCATCTCCCCGAGTTCAGCACCAGCAATCTGATTCGGGTGCTCGATCAACGGGCTCCAGGCCTTGCTGCATCGCTCGCCGGGAGTCAGCTGCGGCGGGGACAGAAATCGTTCGAAGTCTTCCTGGAGAAAATTGTTGCCAATGCCGATCATTTGCACATGCTGAATGAGGATCGGGCCCTGGTGGCGGATACCGTCGACCTGTTTGAGAACAGCCCGCACTTCGCCGAAGAGCTGGTCCGCAATCCGGAGTTGATCGAAGAGCTCGCTCACGTCCGCGACGGTGTTCATCCGGCTTACGGCGATCTTTCCGAACTACTGGGAGATCCCAGTCAGTTGCGGCGGTTCTTTCGGCGGGAGATGCTGCGCATCCAGGCGGCCAGCATTTGCCTCAGCGCCCCCATCTTTACTACCTTGCAGCGCACCTCAGATCTGGTGGACGCGGTGGTTTGCGCCGCCTACAAAATGGCCGTAAAGCAGGTCTTCGCCACGCATCCTCCAAAAGCGCCGGGGTATGTTCCTCGCGAACAGATGATGGTGATTGCCATGGGACGCCTGGGGATGCGGGAGTTCGATCTGGGTTCCGACGCAGACTTGAATTTTGTACTTCCCGACGAAGACGCCGCGGAGAAGGTGTTCTGGACTCGTGTGGCGGAACGGTTGATTGATGTGCTGACCGCCTACACCGGAGAAGGCCTGCTTTTCGCCATCGATACCCGGCTGCGCCCCAACGGGCGCGATGGCGCGCTGGTGCAGCAAGTAAGCGGGTACCGCGAGTACTTGGCCAACACGGCGGAAGCCTGGGAAGGCATTACGTATATGAAATCCCGGGCCGTGATTGGAGACAGCGAGAAGGCAACCCGCTTTCTGCATGAGCTGCAGGAAGTGGACTGGCGGCGCTACGGACAGAGCGGGCGTTCGCGCACGGATCTGCGCAACATGCGCGCCCGCCTGGAAAAGGAACAAGGCGCAAGCAACTCCTTGAAGGCAGGGCCGGGCGGGTTTTACGATATCGATTTCGCGGTGATGTATTTGCGATTGAAGAGCGCCGGCATTTTTTATAAGGTCCTCAACACGCCGGAGAGGATCGATATTATCGAGAAGATGGGCCACATGGAGCGCAGCGATGCGGCGTTTCTTCACGACGCTGCCACCTTCTACCGCGCAATCGATCATGGGTTGCGGGTATACTCGGGGCATGCGGAAGGAAAGCTGCCTAATTCGGAGATGCACCTCGAAGTGCTGACAAACCTGGTGCACCGATGGACGCCGGAAAACTTGCACGATCTTCCGCTGCCTGCCAAATTGGCCGAGATTCAGCGGCGTACACGGGAGTATTTCAAGCGGTTGTTTGGATGAGGCGGCTTGTATTTTCTGTCATCCTGCTCGCCTTGCCTTGCACGGCGTCGCCTTTGGACCTGGCCTTTGACCGCTTGTACGACCTGGATTTCGCCGGGGCTAACCGGTTGATCGATCAACATGTTGCCAACGACCCCGCCGATCCATTGAGCTATGCGGTAAGGGCGTCGGCGCTGCTCTTCCAGGAACTTGACCGGCTTCAAATTCTCGAAGGCGAGTTTTTCGCCGATGATAAACGGCTGATCGACAAGCGGAAAATTAAAGCTGATCCCGGTCTCAAGGACCGTTTCTTTAAGTGCATTGCCCAGGCTCAAAAATCCGGAGAGGCAAAGCTGGCTGCGAATCCGCAGGACGCCGACGCGCTGTTTACCATGGCCCTGGCTTCAGGTTTGACCGGGGATTACAGTTCGCTGATTGAGAAGCGACAGCTCAACAGCTTCTCATACTACAAGGAAGCCACCGGATTTGCCCAGCGGCTTCTGAAGGCTCACCCGTCGTTCGTGGACGCGAACCTTACCACCGGGTTCAGCGAATATCTGCTGGGAAGCTTGCCGTTCTTTGCGAAATGGTTTGTGAAGATCGACGGCATAGAAGGAAGCAAACTGATGGCGGCCGAGAAAATGAAGAGTGTGGCCCGGTCCGGCCGTTACCTAAAGCCTTTCGCCAAGATCCTGCTCTCTATTTACTATCTCCGCGAAGACCAGCCCTCCCAGGCGCGGAGCTTTTTGACAGAGCTTTCGCGGGATTACCCGAATAACCCACTATTCAAAAAGGAACTGTCGAAGCTGGACGCGCATTTCCCGAAATGAAACCGGGTGCCATCTCTAAAAAAGTCCTGGATACGTCGATAGAATCTGGCGATACTGTGCCGTCATTTCCGCACTCAGCGGAGCGCCGGTAGCCCGGCGTTTTAACGCATCCGCAACCAGATCCTGCAGCCGCCCTGGCAACCCACCCTTGGCCGCAGGACAGCGGGTCCGTCTCGGTAACAAAATGGCGGCAAAGGAATGCGGCAGCGGCCTCTTCATCCTCCCCAAATTTGCCCCGCCGCACCGCAACGGTCTCAATGCCAAACACGTAGCTTCGCATCCGTGCGCTTAACCTTGCGCCCGCCAAGTATAAAGTCCAGCGGTGGGGCAAGCCTGAGCCACGGAGTTTCGCGAGATAACAGGGAGCGGAGTGCGGCTCTTCGCGACTCATCGGTGTCCGCGGCCGATGCGTACCGCAGCCACGCTTCGGTCCGCCCGGCTACGTCCGCGATCGCTTGAATCGGAATTATTTCGGACAGCAATCCCGCCAGATTTGTTTTCACAGTGTCCGCTGCACACAGCATCGATGGTCGGCGAAGCGGGGTCTCCGGTGAGGAACAAAACAACCTGATCGTCCGGCGCGAGATTGCCGTACTGCAATCGCCAGGCTTCCACGTTTGGATAGCGTGGAACTTCCCACGAGCTCTCGTTCCGCAAAAATGTCAGGCCTTGTGTCACCGGCGTACCCTTCAGTCTGTAATCTGACTCGAGCCGGCCGGTAGCCATCCACGTTAATGGGATCGGGGCATCACCCTGCGACATTGACAGGACATGCGTTCTGTATCCCGCCACGGGTCCGGCCACAATGGAAAGAGCGTCCGCCGCCAGCGTCTCGGGACCCGACAGGTAGATTTGATCAGCGGCTCCTGCGTGTAGTGTGCTCATATGCCGGGTGCGGCGCTTGTTGCCGAAGTACCCGCAGTTCTTGGTGTTGGGTCGTCCACATTTGGGATGGCGCCGCCCTTGCCAATTCCCATTCCGCCATCGGCTGGCAGACTGGATTTCGGGGTACACCGCAAGCCAACAGGCTGTCCAGTATCCACAACCACATTCATCTGCAGGGACCAAGCGAAGTTTCTCAAAAAGACAAACGAAGAATGCACATCAACTCCAGATAGAAGCCATACTGCGTTCAGCCGTGAGTGCGTGGCCCCGTCGTGCCGCGGGAAATACTTGCGTAGCCGTTCGAGCATGCGCACTTCGAATCCTAAGGCTGCCGCCTGCTCAAAGGCGCTCATGTGCTCCCTGCGGATAGTCAGCATACTGCTGTTGGTGCTCCAAAGTTGGAATTTTGCCGGGGACGGCGGCCCCTACATTAAATGAAGCGAGTTAGTACACGAAAATTAGCGGATAATTCCGGTCGCCTCACTACGGACGGCGTCCAGCATATTATGTAAGTATGGGCTTCACGCGGTTTCCGCGCATCGTATTGCTTCTCGCGGTTACCATCCTCGGCCTACCGGCTCAGATTATTGAGTTTGAATCCGGCGGATACAAATACCAGACTCTCACCCGGAACGAGTTGACCATCATGTTCGCGCAGCTGCCTTCCCATGTGCGCGGCTACGCCATTCTGCAGGTGGCGGTCTCCAACGGATCGAAAATTTATTACACGGTGCAGCCCGAAAACTTTGTCTACTACCGCGAGGATGGATCGGCTATCGAACCGACGCCGGCCCGCGTGGTGGTTAATTCACTGGTGGAAAAGGCCAGCCGCGGCGATGTGGTGAAACTGGTGACCGCATACGAATCCGGTATCTACGGGAACTCGCGATTTAATTCGACGAACGGCTATGAACAACGTCGTCAATCTGCGCTTGCAGAAGTGTCTTCCGCCAAGATTAAAGCTGCCGCGGCTGCTTCTGCGATCGCCTTTGTGCCGACACGTCTCGCACCCGGCCAGTCTACCGATGGTGCGGTTTTCTACCCAAACGCGGGCCGGATGCTGGGGGCGGGGAAGTTGATGATTAAGGCGGCAGGTGCCATTTTCGAGTTTCCAATGGTATCATCAAACTAAAGTACGCAAACTTGATCGACTTTAGGATATTTGACTCTGGCCTCCTACTCTCATTTTGATTCCGCCCCGCCCGCGGAACTGCTGCAATGGGCGGTGGGCGAGTTTGGCGATCGACTCGCGATTACCACCAGTTTCCAATCCGAAGGCATGGTCGTTGTGGATATGGCGGCCAAGATCTCCTCTAAGATCCGCGTAATTACCCTGGACACCGGACGGTTACCGGAAGAAACGTATGCGATGATCGAAATGGTGCGCGGCCATTATGGAATCAACGTGGAAACTGTGTCTCCGGACGCCGGGGAAGTGGACGCGATGGTGACGCGTTTCGGCCCGAATCTGTTTTATGAGTCCGTGCCATTCCGGTCCCTTTGCTGCCATGTGCGCAAGGTGCGGCCGTTGGAGCGGAAGCTGCAGGAATTTCAGGCCTGGGCGGTCGGACTGCGGCGGTCGCAATCGGAAACGCGGGAATTGCTGGACAAAGTGGCTGAAGTGGACGGCCGCGTGAAAATCAGTCCGCTGGCCGATTGGTCCCGGCAACAAGTTGAGGATTACATCCACGCCAACGGAGTGCCCCGGCACCCTTTATATGCGAAAGGGTACGAGAGCATCGGCTGCGGGCCGTGCACCCGGGTTACGCGCCCGGGCGAAGACGAGCGCGCCGGCCGTTGGTGGTGGGAGCACGACGCGAATAAAGAATGCGGCATTCACTTTACTCCGGATGGCCGGGTGGAGCGTACGGTGGACGTACTGATCCGCGACGTGCTGGCTGGCAGCCACTCACAAACACAGAATGCATAAGGGATTCACAATCTGGTTCACCGGTCTCTCCGGCGCCGGGAAGAGCACCGCTTCTGAAATGGTGTATGCGCGGCTGAAGGAATCGGGCGCGAAAGTTGAGTTACTGGACGGGGATGTGGTGCGGACGCATCTTTCCAAGGGACTTGGCTTCAGCAAAGAGGATCGCGACACCAATGTGCGGCGTATTGGCTTCGTTTGCGAACTGTTATCGCGCAATGGCGTAATTGCCATTGTGGCGGCCATCTCCCCTTACCGGGAAGTTCGTGAGGAGGTCCGCGCTACCATTCCCGATTTTGTTGAAGTCTACGTCCACTGTCCTATCGAAGTCCTGGCCCAGCGCGATGTAAAGGGCCTCTACAAGAAGGCGCTGGCCGGCGAACTCGCCTCCTTCACAGGTGTTTCGGATCCCTATGAGCCGCCCTCCAACCCCGAGGTGTCCATCGACTCGTCCACAGAGAAGGTTGATGAAAGCGTGGATAAGGTCTTTGCGAAACTGAAGGAATTGGACCTTCTATGATCGATCTGCACAGCCACACCACGGAATCCGACGGCACGTATTCGCCCCTGGAACTGGTGACGGCGGCGCGCGAATTGAATCTCGACGCCCTCGCGATTACCGATCACGATACCTTCGCAGGGTATGAACTGGCAAAGCCTCACGCCGAAGCCACGGGCCTGCAGTTACTGTGCGGCATCGAGATCAGTACGGCGCTGGGCAATCCGAAGACGAAGACCGTGCACCTGCTGGGATATTTTTTGCACGGCGGTCCTTCGGCGGAGTTTCGCAATTGGGTTTCAAAGATGCAAGCGGCGCGGCGTGACCGCAATGTCCGGCTTGCGGCGCGCCTGCGAACGCTCGGTGTGGATATTTACGTAGAAGAAGTCAATGCCCTGGGACGGAGTATGGCCGGGCGTCCGCACTTCGCGCGGCTGCTGCTGGAGAAGGGATATTGCTCCAATCTGCAGGACGCCTTCGACAAGTATCTGGATGAAGCGGCTCCCGGATATGTGGATCGCGACGAGCCCAGTCTCGAGGAGGCCATCCAACGGGTAGCCAATGGTGGCGGCATCTCGTCGCTGGCGCATCCGATTCGCCTGGGGAAGCGCAATCATGCCGATGAGGCCGAGCTGATCGGACAGATTGCCGGATGGGGGCTGCGGGCGATTGAGGCGTACCACTCCGACCATACCGCCGCGGATTGCGCCAGGTACCTGGAACTGGCGGCAAAGTACGGCTTGCTGGTGACTGGTGGTTCAGACTTTCACGGTGCCAATAAGCCATCCATTCAACTCGGAACCGGATGTCACGGAAACCTCGATATTCCGAAGAACCTGCTGCATGCGATGCAAGCCGGGGCACTGCTGTAGGCGCGGCGCAAATCGCGCCAGTTACCCAACCATCGCGGTCAAACGCTCCACGATGTCTCTCAGGGTTTCCGATTGCGCGTTCAGTTGCACGGCCGCCGATGCGCTTTCCTCGGCGTTGGCCGCTGCCCTCTGCGTCACCTGTTCCATCTGCGTGATAGCCCTACTGATTTGCAGGATGCCGCGCGCCTGTTCCTGGCTGCCGGAATTCACTTCATCGACCAGCAATTTCACTTTGGCAGTCTCCTCGGTGAATGCGCGTATGGCCACCGCTACTTCGTCCACTTTCACCTTTCCTGCATGGGATTTGATGATGGACTCGTCAATCAGTTCCGCCGTGTCCTTCGCCGCCTGAGCGCTCCTCTGCGCGAGGTTGCGCACTTCCTCCGCCACCACCGCAAAGCCCATTCCCGCCTCGCCGGCGCGTGCTGCTTCGACCGCCGCGTTCAACGCCAGAATATTGGTCTGGAACGCAATCTCATCGATAGTCTTGATGATCTTGGAGATCCTGGAACTCTGGGAGTTGATCTCGTCAATCGCCACCACGGATTGGTTGAGCGACGCATTGGCCTGCAGGAACTTCTGCTGCGCCTGCGTCACCAGATCAGCCGCCGAACGGCTGTTTTGCGTGTTCTGACGCGCCATGGAATTGATCTCTTCGCTCGAGGCGGAGGTCTCTTCGAGGGAAGCCGCCTGCTCTGAGGAGCCTTGCGCGAGCGATTGGCTGGATGAAGAGATCTGAGATGCGGCACTGGCCACCTGGTCGGCCCCTGCGCTCAGTTCGGTAACCGCGAACCGCAAACCGGAATTGATCTGCCGTACAACAAAGACCGCCGCCCCGGCCACCAGCAGCGTGAGTGCCACAGTCCCGAGCATTACGAAACGGGCGCGAGCGGCCACCTGCTTGGTATCTTGTGCCACTGCGGCCAGCGCAGCACTTTGCCGGGCGGTCAATTCCTGGGCGATTTTGACTGACCGTTTGATTGCCGGGTTCGTGGTCACCCTATACGTTTCGCCGGCCGCATCGAGCCGGTTGGAAATGGCCTGATTCCACAATTCGCCGTGCCCCCGCAGGATGATCTCCAAGGCGCCACGAATTTCTGTGACCGCCTGGCGATCTTCGGGGGCGTTGCTCAGGGTCATGAACTCTTCCAATCTCTTTTTCGCGTCAGCGGCATATCTGTAAAAATCCGCGTGATACTGTTCCATGGTCGGCCTGTCGTGCATGTAGGCGCGCACCAGGACGCCCCGCTCCGCTGCAAGAACGCCAGTCACGTCGGTGTTGATATTGCTGCCCAGGTACAGCTTTCTGGCTTTTACATTTACTATGTTCTCGTTTGCCGCGGCGAGTTCGCCTATGCTCTGCAAGCCCACGAAACTCACCCCAAGCATCAAAATCATCACGGCGCCGAAACTCAGGAAGAGTTTCTTACCAATTGTCATCTGCGTTGTCATCGGAATCACTTTTCCCCCGTCTGCGCACACCCCAGATCGTGGATATACCTGGAGCTCTGATACGTCATATCGGACGGAGACGCGAAACTTTAACGGCGTTTGAGAGTGGAGTCACCACATCGAGATTTCGCAATGCCGTTACTTTGCAGGCTGCCGAGTCTCCCGCGGTCTTTCGACCCTGGGCCGTCCCTGAACAAAACAACTTCCGATTTGAAGAAAGAGAGGCGAGTCGTGCGGAGCCGCTGGCAGGCCGGTGGAAACTTCACCATGCAGTTGGCTGCGCCTTTCGCGGCGAATGTTTCCAGAGATCAAGCCAACGGCAACGGACCCAAGACCACCGGCAAATCTAACGGCCGCTGAAATTGGTATTTTGAGAATATGATGCAGAGGCTACTGCTCTTATGTGTTCTGGTTCCAATAGCGGGAGCTGCCCAGAAGCCGGCGGTCGTCCTCGAAAGGGCAATGAAAAATTCCCATGTCCGGGTTCTTGCTTCCAGGCAGGTCGCTATTCTGGAGAGCGGGGGATCCCGCGCCGAATTCACGGTACTGATCGTCGCGGATCAGGGCCAAGAAGACCGGACAATTCGCGGCGTCCGCATCGAGTTTTCCGATGCTGGTTGGACACGCGCTGCATACCTGGATGAGATCCACCTGCAGCCCCTGAAAGATATTGTGGATCGATTGACGGTCGACCTCGATCTATTACCGGCCAGCCTGGTGAATGGCCGCAACGAAGGCTATTTGGGTTCCTGTGAGTTTCGCGACCACTCGGCGGATTATCCCGTGCAATTCGACTACTGTTATTCGGGCGGGTGTGCGCAATCGCTCCGGTTCTTAAGCCCTACGGGTATTCTGTTTCTCCAGCGAAAACCTTCTGATCTCTCGGCCATTCTCGGAAAGGCAATTGATTATCTACAGGTAAATTGAGGGCTAGAGAGCTTTTGAGTTCCCTCAACTTTGCTCAATCTGCGGTCAAACGTTCCTAAGGGAAGGTGTCCGGCCTTACGTGCCAATTGAAGCATCAGGCAGTCCGAAAAACCCAACGCAGGCGTCGCTCGAAACAGTTCCAGTGCCATCAACGCCGTCTCCCGGTCCTGCACCACCAGATTGCGCTGATCGAGCAGCATATCAATCGCATTCGCCAAGTCCCTGGCAGCAATTTCGTAGACGGCAGTAAGCACCCAGGTAGTTTCCGCTAGTGCGAGGAGGGAGACCCAGGCGCCGCTTTCGATGAACGTCTCCACTGAAACAACCTGCAATCAAGCGAACAACGACGCTGGTATCAATCGCGCGCATACCGCTTTTGAACGTACTGCCGGATACCGTCCTTCAACTCGTCCAAGTTTCGCGGCTTCGCTTTCCGTGATCCAAACACTGCGTCATGAATTTCCTCGAAGGTGAACCTTCCGGCGCGGCGTACGACGATTTTGTCGCCCTCTTCGTTCCATTCAAGAATGGATCCCGGTCCTATTCCGAGCCTGCGGCGTACCTCTACCGGAACGGAAATCTGTCCTTGTGCCGTCAGTTTGGAGTGGGCGATTGCCACACTTTCTATTACCAGGGTAATGCGATCTAGATAGGCGGCTGCCCAGCCGCGGCTCCCAGAACGGTTAGCTCTTTCCCGGCCAAGGCATCCACCCGAACGACGGCTAGCGCCACCACCTTCCCCCGCACCGGTGAAAACGCCGCCGAACTGATTTCGCCGGCGTCTTTCCCGGCAAACTGCAATTTCACGCCGGCCGCCGGTACTTCCTCGCCCTCGATTTCGAGCGAAGTCAGCACCTTGTTGACGTGTCCGCGCGATCTCACGCGCTCCACAATTTCCTGACCCAGATAGCAGCCCTTCGAAAAGTGCAGCGCCTGCATCTGTTGCGTTTCCTGCGGAATTTGGGATTCGGTAATGTCAACGCCGTACCGCGGCTTTCCATGCTCCAGCCGGACTACCTCCACCGCGGCAGCATCCGCTTCCACCGCACCCGCCCCTTCGAGTTGCGCAATCAATGCCGCCCTTTCCTGCGCTGGAACAAAGATTGAGAAGCCTGCGGAACCTGTGCTGTTTACGGCCGCCACCCACCGGTTGTCCCAGGCTTCAATCCCCCAGGCAGAGGCCGGAACCGGCGCGCCCAGCGACCGCAGAATCTGCTCCGCAAGCGGCCCTTCCACGTTAACGGTGGCAAGGCTCTCCGTAACGTCGTCCAGTGTGACATCGTCGGCAATGATGAACTTGTCCAGATGCTCGAAAACCTTGCGGCGCGTCTCAGGTTCCGTGTCGAGCAGAAAATATTCGGGCAGACAGAAGAGATTCACGTCACTCAGTATGCGTCCCTGGGCGCTAAGGAAAAACGCATAGCAGCCTTGTCCGGGCTGCAGTTGCTGCACGTGATTTGTCGTCATCGCGTGCAGCAGCCGGGCGCGATCCTCGCCCGAAGCGCGGATCTTTCCCCGGCCGGACAAGTCGATCCAGGCGGCCCCGTTTCGCAAAGCCTGATAAGCGGCCGTATTCACGATTGCATCCAGTTCGTAAGGAACCGAAGATAAGCCGACAGCAGCACAATCACCGCGCCGGAAATGACAACGCCCACTGTCATGCGGGCTCTCCGTTCCTGGCTTACAGATGAGCTGGAAAGAAGGAAAGATACAGCGATCACATGCAGCGCGAGCAACATTTTGATTCCAAACCACATGTGATAACCCGGCGGAAGGTTTTGCTTCGTCACGAGATTGTAAAGCCCTGAAACAATCAGGAAGAAGACGGCGAGGCGAAGCACGGGGCGAAACCGGGAATTGACAGCATCGGCGAACTTTGTTCGCGATTCGGGCGGGAGGGCGCTCAGCGCCGGACCGATTACGATGCTTGCATAGAGCAGGCCACCGATCACTGTGACAACGGAGATGATGTGCATCCACCGCATCAGGATACTGAGACTGGCGCCTACAATTGGGTCCATAAACCGAGTATACAGGCCGAGGGTGCTGGCGCCCTGCTGTAGGTCCATGTAGACTGGCAGTGACGGAACACCGACGATGAAACATTTGGCACTCCTGTTAGCGCCGGTTGCTTTAGCTGCCGGAGCCACGCCCGGCCCCACCTTCACCAGGGACATCGCACCCATCTTTCACGAGCATTGCGTGGGGTGCCATCGGCCGAAAGATATCGCGCCCATGTCGCTGCTGGATTACAAATCGGCGCGTCCCTGGGCCAAGGCGATCCGCACCGCTGTGATCAACGGCAAGATGCCTCCCTGGTTCGCCGACCCGAATCATGGCAAGTTTTCGAACGATTCCCGGCTCTCGCCGGCGCAGATTCAGACGGTGAAGGCGTGGGTGGATGCCGGGGCTCCGGAGGGCGATCCGCACGATATGCCAGCCGCGCCGGTGTTCGCCGAAGGCTGGCACCTCGGCAAGCCGGATATCGTCATCGACATTGGCGAGGATTTCAAGATCACTCCCGGCCAGGACGCCTACGAACACTTTACCGTCGCCACCAACTTCAAGGAAGGTAAATGGATTCGCGCCGCGGAGATTCTCCCGGGCAACCGGCAAGTGGTGCATCACGTTCACGTGCTGCTGGTGCAGGATGCCGCGACCATGGTTCCGTCGTCTCTTGAGGCCATGCCGCAGCTCAGCAAATTTCTGATCCACGAAGGCAAGCTGAGCCGAATCCGCATGGATGCGCCGGTGGTGAACGATGCCTGCGCCGCGGGCGCGCCGAAACTGCCGAATCTTACCGGCTTCCAGGAAGGCGGCCTGGCGGCGTTTCTTCCGGGCCGCCCGCCCGATGTCTTTCCGGCGGGCACCGCCAAGTGGATTCCGCCCGGCGCCAAACTCGAATTCGTGATTCACTACGCCAGCACGCCGCGTCAAAGCCAGACCGATCGCACCAGCGTGGGCCTTTACCTCGCGCCGGGGCCGCCGGAACATGCGCTGCGACGCATGGATCTGCGGAATTTCTTCCTGCAGATTCCACCCAACGAAGCCAATCAGGAAGTGAAGCGATGCCTTACTTTCGAGAAGGATACGCTCTTGCTCTCCTTCACTCCGCACATGCATTATCGAGGAAAGGACATCACTTACGAATTGGTCCGGCCCAACGGCACGCATGAAATTCTACTGGCTGTTCCCCGCTACGACTTCAACTGGCAGCTCGTTTATCGCCTGATGGACCCGGTGCGCGTGGAGAAGGGAAGTACGCTCATAGTTACCGCGCACTACGACAACAGCGCCAACAATGCGGCTAATCCCGACCCGGCCAAGGTGATCCGCTGGGGCGACAAGACGGAAGAAGAAATGATGACCAGCTGGATCGAATATCTGGAAGTGAAACCTGCACCTCCAACGGAAGCGGCCCGGCGTTAGCCGGCCTGCCGCTTTAGTTACCATAGGTATAGGTTCATGACGGAAACTCCCCCGGCCATCGTTGTCCGCGATTTACGCAAGGTGTACGGGGCCAAGGCCGCGGTGGACGGGCTGAACCTGATTGTCCCGCAGGGCTGTTTCTTCGGCTTTCTTGGTCCAAATGGCGCCGGAAAAACGACTACGATCCGCATGCTGATGGGACTGGCCCCTCCCACCTCCGGCACCATTGAACTTCTCGGCATGGCGATGCCGGCCCGTGAAGTGGAAATTAAGACGAAAATCGGCGTCGTGCCCGACGAATCTTTGCTCTTCGACCACCTCACCGGCCCGGAGTACGTGGAATTCGTGGGCCGCATGTACCGCCTGCCGCGGCAGGTGGCGCGGGAACGCTCACGGGAGCTGATCTCACTCTTTGAACTCGATGGCAGCAGCCGGAAACTCATCGGCGAGTACTCCAAGGGAATGCGCAAGCGCGTGGCGATGGCCGCCTCGCTCATCCATCGGCCGCAGTTGTTCCTCATGGACGAGCCGTTTGAAGGCGTCGATGCGGTGGGTGCGCGGTTGATGAAGGATATTCTCATCGATCAGGTCCGGCGCGGCGCGACTATTTTTCTTACCTCACATGTCCTCGAAGTCGTCGAGCGGCTCTGTGAGAGCATCGCCATCATCCACGACGGGAAAATTGTCACCGAGGGCAACATTTCCGAACTACGCTCGGGTTCGGAAAGCCTGGAAGACATTTTTGTGCGGGTGGTAGGCGCCGATCGTATCACCGAAAGCCCGGCGTGGCTCTGAGATGCGCTCGCAGGCACTAGCCATTCTTTGGGCTCAGTGGAAATCCATACGGAATCATTTCCCCCGGGCCCGCACCTCAGACGCATTGAGCCTGGTCGTCACCGTTGTTTGGTATGGAGTGTGGATTGTAGCTGCGATATCGGAAGGGCTCGTCTGCGCGGAATCGGAGCCGGCGCTGCTGGCGCGCATCATGCCGTCCGGCCTGCTGTTGTTGACCCTGTACTGGCAGTTGATTCCCATCCTGATGGTAAGCACCGGGCTTTCGCTCGACCTGCGGCGGCTGGCGGTCTATCCCGTGCCCCATTCCCAGCTATTTACCATCGAAGTATTGCTGCGCGTCACCACCGCGGCGGAAATGCTGTTCATGGTGGCAGGTGCGTTTGTTGGATTATTGTTGAATCCGCACCTTCCCGCATGGTGCGCCTTCAGCCTGATTATTTACGTCGCTTTCAATCTATTTCTGTCGGCCGGGCTGCGGGATCTCATCGGCCGCCTGTTCGGGCGGAAGCGAATCCGCGAAATCATGGTCTTCGCGATGGTACTGCTGGCGGCGCTGCCGCAGGTATTGCTGAGAAGTGGCGATACCGCTTCCATGCGCCGCGTGCTTTCCGCGCAGCCGACGCTCTTCCTGCCATGGGTAGCGGCCGGGCGGCTCGCCACCAGCCGGGACGCATTCTTGCCACTGCTGGTGATTGTTGCATGGACGGCTGCCGCCTTCCTGTTTGGCCGCTGGCAGTTCGAACGCAATTTGCGCGTGGATGCAACGGAGGCTCACGCAAAGGATAGTGTCCAATCTAACCGCGTCGGCCTGCTCGAACGCGTGATGCAATTGCTGCCGAAACTCCTGCCCGACCCCCTCGGAGTTCTGGTGGAAAAGGAGATCCGGGTACTTTCGCGATCGGCCCGCTTCCGGCTGGTGTTTCTGATGGGCTTCTCTTTTGGCCTGCTGATCTGGCTGCCCCTGGCGTTCAAAGACTCAGGTTCTCCGTCTCTGCTCTCCAATCATTACCTGACGGCAGTCACTGTCTACTCAATCATGTTGCTGGGGGAAGTCTGTATCTGGAACGTCTTCGGCTTCGACCGCGGAGCCGTGCAGCTTTACTTCTCGGTTCCCGTAAACATGTCCACGGTGATCCTGGCGAAGAACCTGACCGCCATGTTTTTCGTGGTGGTGGAGATCCTGTTGATCTTCCTGGTCTGCAGTCTGCTGCGCATGCCGGTGAGTGCCGCGGCGCTGACGGAAACGTTCTGTGTAACCATCACCATGGCTTTGTTTCTGCTCTCCATCGGCAACGTAATGTCCGTGAAGAATCCCCGGTCCGTCGACCCCGATCAATCCTGGCGCCGTAGTTCCGCCGGCCGCTTGCAAGCGACCCTGATGTTCATCTACCTGCTGGTGGCTGCGCCGATCGCACTGGCCTATGGCGCGCGGTTCGCCTTCAATTCCGGACTCGCTTTCTATGGCGTGCTGCTGTTCGATGTCGGCTTGGGACTCGTCATTTACTGGCTTGCCATGGAATCGGTGGTGGAAGTTGTTGCCGACAGAAAGGAAGCAATTATCACGGCCCTTTCGCGCGGCGAAGGGCCCATCACCTGATGCTCAAGTATGGTCCGCTCCTGTTCGTAATATTTGCGGCGCCGGTGTTCGCACAGATGCAATCCGCCCGTGGCGTGATCCAGGGCAACATTCTCGACAGTAGCGGTTCCGCCGTGGCGGGAGCTCACGTCACCGCGCTGCAGATCGCCTCAGGATTGGTGCGGGAAACTGTTACCGATGGGGCGGGAAACTTCCGGTTGAATGCGCTCCAGGTTGGTGTGTATCAACTGCGCCTGGAACATGAAGGCTTCGCGACGACTGTCATCAAAGAGCTGAACGTCTCGGTGGGCCAGACCGTTGTTCAGCACATCGAAATGAAACTGGCACAGGTAGCGGAACGGCTGGATGTGGTGGAACAGGCCGATGCCCTGGAAACCACGGCCACCAGCGCCAGCGTGGCGCTCGGTAATGAGCGGGTGGAGGAAACGCCTTCGCAAAACCGGAATTATTTGAACATCGTGCTCACCGCGCCGGGCGTGGCGCCTTCGGCGGGATCCAGCGCACAGCGCTCCAGTTCCGCCGTGCGCAGCGCCTCTACCGACAGCGGCTTCAGCTTTGGCGGAATGCGCGGGCGCAACAACAGTCTGTCGATCGACGGCGTGGACAATCGCGACGAGACAACGGGCGGCAGCCGGGTCGCCGTAGGCCTGGAGATGGTCAGGGAGTTTCGAGTGGCGGGCGCGTCCTTCACTGCCGAGTCAGGCGGAGCCGCGGGTGGTTCGGTGAACCTGGTGACGCTATCCGGCACCAACAACTGGCACGGCGACGGAACGTTCTTCACGCAGAACGAATTTTCCAACGCGCGGAATCCGGAGGCTACGGTTGACCGCAATCCGGAGTACCGCAGATACCAGCCCGGCGTCTCCCTGAATGGACCCATCGTCCGCGACCGCACGTTCTTTTCTCTCGCTCTCGAACAGGAATGGGAGCGCAGCGAAGAATTTTCGGAAACGCCAGGGCGTCTCGTCGTGCGGCCGGGTTTGACGCAGGGCCTGTTTCCTGCCAGCTCGTCCCAGACTGAGTTCTCCCTCAAGCTCAATCACCAGATCGGATCGAAGCATACGCTCTCTGCGCGGTATGCTTACTCGCGCGGCCGGACCTCGCATGACATGCAGGATGGCGAGAACTTTACCGATGCCTCCGCCCGCGGCAGCAGCCTCACACGGGATCACTCGGTGGTTGCAGATTGGACTTTTGTCATCACCCCGACCCTGGTGAACGATATGCGCGGCCAGGTGGCCGAACGCTCGGTGGGGCTTACTCCGAATTCCTCCGGACCCATGGTCGAGATTCCCGGCGTCATCACCTTCGGGCAGTCCTATCGCTTGAATGGCGCGCGAACGGAAAAGCATGCGGAAGTAGCGGACAGCATGCACGTGATCCGGGGCAATCATCAATTCAGCTTTGGCGGCAGCGTTCATCCTATCCGCCTCGATTCCAGTATCGCCAACCGGTTCGGTGGCATTTTGATTTACCCCACGCTTTCTCAGTTTCTGGCTGGTGCCCCGGATCTCTACATCCAGGCCATGGGTGACCCGCGCACCAGAATCAACACGACACCGGCGGGAATGTGGGCGCAGGACCGCTGGCAGATCGCCGCGGGTTTGAGCCTGGACGCGGGTGTACGCTATGACCGCCAGTGGCTGCCGCAAGCCATCCCTTCCACCAACCGGAATGTTGCGCCCCGTGTAGGAATGGCTTGGAATCCGTTGGGGAAGTCCCCCTATGTTTTTCGCGCCGGCTTCGGTCTGTTCTACGACCGCTATCCGCTTGGATACCTGAACGATGCTATTCAGAAGGACGGCGTCCATGCGTGGGAGCTGTTCCGGTTCGGGAACGGTCCTCTCCTCCAGGCGCGTTACCAGGCTGCGCCGGACTTCCCGGCGACATTCAGCCGGAAGTTCACAGCCGGTGTAGAGCGGAGCCTTGGGAAGGACACCACGCTTGCCGTGGAATATTCCTCAGTGGTGGGACGGCAATTGCCGCGAACCCGCAACGTCGGCGCCGCGGCGCCTGTCTTTCAACTGGAGCAAACAGCCAAGTCTGCTTACAACGGTGTTTCATTCTCCCTCAATCGCAGGCTGACGAAGGACTTTGCCTATCTGGTTTCCTACAACCTGGCGAACGCGCACGACGATGCTTCCGACTATGATGAGCAACCCCTCGATCCGCGGAACGTAGCGCAGGATTGGGCGCTCTCGCGCCAGCATCAGCGGCACCGGTTCGCTGCCAGCGCCCTGTTCGAAATCATCGAGCACCTGACGCTGGCGCCTATCTTCACCTATGGCAGCGGGAGGCCTTTGAACGCGCTCGCCAGCACCGACATCTACCGTACGGGCGCTTATCCAATCAGTGCCAGGCCGCCGGGTGTACCCCGGAATCCATACTATACGCCGGGAATCACTTCGCTGGACGCCCGCCTGATGCAGACGTTTCCGGTGCACGAAAACCGGGCAGTTTTACAGATGGGCGTGGAGTCGTTCAACATTTTGAACCATACCAACGCGCTGCGGGTTAGCCCGTTTTACCAGGCGGCGGGCAGCCTGCTTTCCTCCTACCGCGGCGTCGTGGAAACCCTGAATGCGCGGCAAGTGCAGTTCTTCATCCAGTTCGAATATTGACCCCGCCCGGGCGTCCCAATCTGCTAAAATTAAACTTACTTCCCCCTGCTATTGAAGAGGCGAAGAAACTACGAAAGTCGCCAGGTTAGGAGTTCCATTTGTCAGATCCGCAGAACCCGATTCTTCCGCCCGGAGGCGATAACAAAAGCCTCATTCCGGTGAACATCGAAGACGAGATGCGCAAGTCGTATCTCGACTATTCAATGAGTGTCATCATTGGACGCGCTCTTCCGGATATCCGCGACGGATTGAAGCCGGTGCACCGCCGTATTCTTTACGCCATGAGTGAAATGGGGCTGAACTTCAACCGGCCCACCCGGAAGTGCGCCAAGATCGTCGGCGAAGTCCTGGGAAAGTATCACCCGCACGGAGACGCTTCAGTTTACGATGCACTGGTGCGGATGGCGCAGGACTTTTCCTTGCGCTACCTTTTGATCGATGGTCAGGGCAACTTCGGTTCCGTGGATGGCGATCCGCCGGCAGCCTACCGGTACACCGAAGCCCGGTTGTCGCGCGTCGCCGCCTCGCTGCTGGAAGATATCGACAAGGAAACGGTCGACTTCAAATCCAACTTCGACGACAGCGAAGAAGAGCCGGAAGTTCTGCCAACCCGCGTCCCGAACATGCTGGTGAACGGTTCGTCGGGCATCGCCGTGGGAATGGCGACGAACATTCCGCCGCACAACCTGACCGAGATCGTAAACGCGACTATTGCCCTGGTGAATAATCCCGCGCTGACCCTCATCGACATTCTTCCCATGGTTCCCGGCCCGGATTTCCCGACCGGCGGATACCTGCTGGGACACAACGGAATTCACGATTATTTCACCCGTGGACGAGGCTCGCTAAAGCTTCGCGCCAAGGCTGAGGTGGAGCCCATGGAAAAGGGTGGCCGCGAGGCGCTGGTTGTCACCGAGCTTCCCTACCAGGTGAACAAGGCGCGCCTGATCGAGCACGCCGCGGGCCTCGTCAACGAGAAGAAAATCGAAGGCATTTCGGAAATCCGCGACGAGAGCGATCGCGACGGAATGCGCATCGTGTTTGAGCTAAAGCGCGGCGAGCAGGCCGACGTAATTCTCAACAATCTGTACAAACAGACGCAGATGCAGATCAACTTCGGCGTCATCATGCTGTCCATTGTCAACGGGCAGCCGCGCGAGCTGGGCCTGATCGATTGCATCAAGCGTTTCATCGACCATCGTGTCGATGTGGTCCGCCGCCGTACTGATTACTTATTGCGAAAGGCTCGCGAGCGCGAACACTTGTTGCTCGGCTTCAAGAAAGCCTTGGACAACCTGGATGCCGTCATCGAGTTGATCCGCCGTTCCAGGAATCCGCGCGAAGCCCGGGAAGGGCTGATCGCCACCTTCGACTTTAGTGAGCGGCAGGCGCAGGCGATCATCGAGCTGCAACTCCAACGGCTGACGGGCATGGAGCAGCAGAAGATTCTGGACGAACTGGCTGAGATCCAACGCATGATCGGCGAGTACCTCGAGATCCTCGGTTCGGAAAAGGCTGTCCGCGCCGTCATCGTTAAGGAACTGAAGGAAGTCCAGAAAGACTTCGGCGACGAGCGCCGTACAAAAATCATCGACGATCCGGGTGATATCAACCTGGAGGATCTGGTCCAGGTAGAGGATGTCGCGGTGACAGTGACGCGGGAGGGTTACCTCAAGCGCACCGCCGTCGATACCTACACCCGGCAGACGCGTGGCGGCAAGGGCCGCATCGGCATGGGTACGCGGACGGATGATTTCATTGAGAATCTGATCATCGCCTCGACTCATACTTATTTGCTGATCTTCACCAACATGGGCCGCGTGTACTGGCTGAAGATTTACGAGATTCCGGATGCCTCCACCACCGGCAAGGGCAAGAACATCGGCAGCCTCATTCACCTGCAGCCGGATGAAACCGTGAAGACGTTCCTGCCGGTGAAGGATTTCAACACAGCGAATCAGTACATCGTGATGGTGACCAAGCACGGCGTGATCAAGAAATGCGAATCCACCGAGTTCAACCATCCCCTGTCGCGAGGCATTATCGCGGTCTCCCTGGACGACGGCGATGAGTTGATCGCGGCACGGCTGACCAACGGCGACAAATATCTCTTCATGGGCACCTATGAAGGCATGGCCATCCGCTTCAAGGAAGATGAGGTTCGTGCCATGGGTCGTCCGGCGCGCGGCGTACGCGCCATGGATCTGGCCGAAGGCGACTATCTGGTCGGTGTCGAAGTGGTTGATGAGGATGGACTGATCCTTTCCATTTCGGAAAATGGATTCGGCAAACGAACGCCGCTTAGCGAATACCGCCTGACAGCGCGTGGAAGAAAGGGCGTCATCAACATGAAGACCACCCCGCGCATCGGCAATGTCGTCAGCATTCTATCCGTGAAGGAAGACACCGAGCTGATGATCATCACCAAGGAAGGCAAGATCATACGCATCGAGTCGGGCCAGATTCGCCAGGCTGGACGCTCCACCCAGGGCGTGCGCTTGGTGAAGATGGAGGAACCGGATCACGTCGCCGCAGCGTGCGTGATTCCCGATACTCCTCCGGTGGAGACAAACGGGGAGGGCCCGGTTCAGTAAGGGCGTATAATCTGGTCATGGCAACCTTGGTCGGTATCGCCGGAATCGGTTCGGGTCCAATTTTGGACGCGGCCGCACTGCAACGGAAAGAGCAAAAGCTCTTCTCGATTCTTGCGGACATGGGGCAGGTGATTGTCGCCTATTCCGGTGGGACGGATTCGGCATACCTGATGTGGGCCGCGGCTCGCGTGTTGGGCGACAAAGCAGTCGCCATCACGGCGGATTCCGCCTCCATACCCGAATCGCACAAGAAAGACGCGGAGGAATTCGCGCGCCGCAACGCCTTCCGGCATGAGTATGTCTTGACGTACGAGTTCGACAATCCCGACTATGTGAAGAACGGTCCCGACCGCTGCTTCCACTGCAAGGATGAGCTGTTTACGCGGCTTGACCAGGTAGGTGCCGAGCGCGGCATTGGGAACATTCTGTACGGCGTCAACAAAGATGATTTGGGCGACTACCGTCCCGGGCAGAATGCCGCCAGGATTCACGAGGTGAAAGCGCCTCTGGTGGACGCGGACCTGACCAAGGCGGAAATTCGGGAGCTATCACGCCTGGCAGGCTTGCAGACCTGGGACCGCCCGGCGTCAGCTTGTTTAAGCTCACGCATCCCGTATGGAACTCCGGTGACTCCCCAGACCGTCAAGACAGTAGAAACCGGCGAAGAAGCCATCAAGGCGTTGGGCTTCCGGCAGTTCCGTGTGCGGTTCCATGGAGAGTTGGTCCGCATTGAAGTGGCCAGAGACGAGATGGAAAAGGCGCTTACTCCCGAGATGGCCCGTGCGTTCACCGCCATCTTCAAGCCATTGGGTTTCCTCTACGTGACGCTCGACCTCGAAGGCTACCGGCAAGGGTCTATGAACGAAGCGCTGCACCTGAAAAGCTAGGCTTTCCGCAGGCCTCCGTGTCGCGCCAGGCCTGTTCCATCGAAATGACCACGTTCCATCCGAAGTTAGTTCCGGTTCCCTCCCGGAAATCAGCTGGCACCTTCCGTCCTTTTCTGTTGCGTCGACATCGCCCGACCGCCGGTCGCGACCTCAATGAATCGCACTGACGATTTTCGCAAAGGCATCTTTCAGATGCTCCTGTTCGGTTGCTTTGGCCACGGTTTGGCCCAAAGGTGATTCCGATCCGTTTTGGCTGTCCACAAGCCTGAGCAAACTCAATTGAAACTGAACGTGACGCTGCATATCACTAAGCGAGTCATTCATAGTGGACTTATCGGTAGAAGTTGACGGCAGGCAGTAAGGATAAATCCGACCGGGGTCGCACCTATTCACGCAAGGGAGCCCCTACTCACTGAAAGAGTAGAGGCTCAAGGATCGCGGGTTTTGAGGGGGTTCTGAGGGGGAACTGAAGAAGATCACTGATAGGGGATTAGCGGGGTAGTTGAGAGGAAGAACCCATGGATCCTTGAACCATACTTTAGAGGCACGCCCCTTGTTTAGCAAGCGATATGCCAAATAGTAAGTGGCGCAGAATCAATAGCTGCCCCCTCTCTTCTGTTCCATTCTGGAACTTCTTACACACCGGGCGGAGGCAAGTGTGCAAAACTGAACCACCCCTTTATGGCAGAGCAGCCGCCGGCCGCGCGACCTGTCCCTTAATCGCTTCGTCCAAAGTTACGTTGTATCGCTCAAGCGTCTCACCGGTCGCTGAATAAAGCGAGACTTTCGCCCGGTTATAAGTGCTGAGCGCGGCGACCTCTGAGGCTTTGGCCTGCGCCAGGTCCCGCTGTGCCTGGATCACAAAGAAAATCGTCGACGCGCCGAGGGCATATTTCTTCTGCTCGGCATCCAGTGTTTGTTCCTGCAGCACCCGGGACTTCTGCGCCGATTGATACTGTGACCGCGACTGCTGCAGTCCAATGACGGCATTCTGGACATCCACACGAACCTGGTTGATCTGTTTGCGCTGGTTCAGTTCGCCCTGGCGCAGCGAGAGCTGATCGTTTAAAAGATCGGCCTGTGCGGAACGATTCCGGAGGGGGATGTTGAGCTGGAACCCCAAGCTGTAGTTTGGATAATTCCGGCTGAAAATCTGGTCGAACAAGGTTCCAAAACCGCCGAGGAATGCGGGATTTGCGATCCGGATAATTGGCAGGCCCGTGTTGGGGTCAATCGGCGCGACGACGGTGTTCGGCGAGCCGGCGATTCCATTATTTTGCAGGTTTCCTACCAGATCCAGCGACGGCCGCAACTGGCTCTTGGTGCCCTGCAATTGGATCTTCGTATTCTCGATATTGACTTCGGTCTGAGCGATTTCCGGCCGGTTTGCCAGCGCGGCGGCGATCAGGTCCTGAATCGGAGTCACCTGTTCCACGTCGGGAATGCTCAGGCTGTCCGTCGGAATGATGCGCGCCTCAGCTACGGTCGGACTGGCCACGCCTGTGCGGCTGAGGGCGTTCTTTAGAATCGTCTCCTGCTGCAGCACCTGTGTCTCCGATTGCGTCAGCGCGTTCTGGCTGCTGGCGACTTCCGCTTCCGCCTTGACGATTTCGATGGGCGCCAGGGTGCCGATTTCCACCTGCTTTTTGTTGTCGCTATAAAGCTTTTCATTGAGCGCCAGAGCCTGTTTGTTCACTTTGACGTTCTCATTAAAGCTGACCAGATCGGTGTAAAGATTAATCACCGAGGAAATGGTAGCGATCACCTGTTGCTTGAAAACCAGGTCGCTCAGGCGGATGGAGTTCTTCGCAATGCGAATGTTGCGGCTGTTCACCGCAAACCCAAAGCCCTGCAACAGCCTTTGAGTGACCTGCAGGTTCATGTTTCCGGTGCGCACAGGGTTGATTTCACTGCGCACGTTGTTCGATATCAGGTTCTGGCTGTTATAGCCGAGGGTGGCGGTGGTGCCGGAGAGAAACCCCTGCTGTATTCCGACGCTGGTGTTGCCGGAATTAAAGACCTGGCTGGGCGTGCCGCTGGCGAACGAACTGCTTTGCAGGTTTGTGGAATGGGCCCAGGTGTAGTTGGTAAAAAAGACAGGGTCGAGGTTCGGCAGGGAAGTTCCGGTCGAGGTGATGATGGTGCCGTTCGACGAGGCTCCGGCCCCCCCGGACGAACTTTGGAAGCTGGTGGAGCCGCCGTTCAACTGGCTGACCGCCGAGGACGGGCCGGCGGTTACCGATTGCGTTTGTCCGCGAAGCAGACCGCCGGCCTGCGCGCGGAGGAGGTTCGCTTCCGCGAGGCGCGGGCCGTAGCGTTGGACTTCAATGTCGAGATTGTTCTCCAAGGCGAGGGCGATAGCGTCTTGAAGAGAGAGATAGATGTTCCCCGCGCGTATCAAAGACTCGAGCCGCGATGAATTGGCCAGATTGATGGGGGCCACGTCAAACGGCGTGTACTTGCGCACGAACGGTGTGTACCAGTGAGTCTCCTTAGGGGCTAAAACCGCGCCTGGCATGTTCACTTGTTGTTGCGCAAATCCGGCCGGAGCCAGCAGCAGGAAGACGCAAAACAAGGCTATGGAAGACTGAATACTTTTCATGATGTTATTCCTCTAAAACGAGAACAGGTGACGGAGAGTTCCCTGAATTCTATATGTTATCTCAGGATCCCGGCCCAGCGGCAGTTCCGCGGATGAATCGTAGTTTTTGCACGCCGAATGCCGCCGCCAAGTGGCTGAAACGCAACCCGATTCCCTGCCGGGAGGTGTCCGGTTCCGGGACTTCCATTAGCGGAATCGTACACTTTGGAAGTCAACCTGTAGGATGATAGGGGAACGTGACAGCGAGCAGCGTATTAGACCTCTTTCATAAAACCGGTGCTTACCTGACGGGGCACTTCCGTCTCACCAGCGGCCTGCACAGCTCAGAATATCTGCAATGCGCTCTGGTGCTGGCGCATCCCAAATATGCCGAGCGCTTGGGAGCCTCCCTGGCAGGGAAGCTGCAGGCTCTTGCACCATCGCAAAAGATTAGCGTGGTCGTCGCGCCGGCGATGGGAGGTCTCATCATCGGGCACGAGGTAGCACGGGCGCTTGGCGTCAGATTCCTGTTTACCGAACGCGACGCGTCCGGCAAGATGGTCTTGCGCCGGGGATTCCAGACGGACCCTTTCGAGCATGCCGTAGTGGTGGAAGATGTTATCACCACGGGCGGTAGCTCACGCGAGGTGATTGACTTGCTCCGCGCCGCGGGGACGAATGTGATTGCCGCTGGTTCCGTCGTCGACCGCAGCGGCGGACGGGCGGACCTGGGAGTGAAGCGGGCCTCCCTGGCAACCATGAGCGTCATTTCCTATTCGGAAGACGTTTGCCCGATGTGCAAGGAAGGCGTTCCGGTACGGAAGCCAGGCTCCCGTCCCACCTGATGCGGCGCATCAAACTGACCCTATCCTACGACGGCACGGATTTTCATGGCTGGCAGGTGCAGCCGGGCAAAATAACCATTCAGGGAGTGCTGGAGGAGGTGCTGGCTGGAATTGACAAAAAGCCTGTGCCGGTTGCCGGCTCCGGCAGGACGGACGCGGGTGTGCATGCGCTGGCCCAGGTGGCGGCTGTCACCCTGGAAAATCCGCTGCCGCTCTACAACTTACGAAAAGCGGTGAACCGTTTGCTGCCCGATACGATTCGTCTGGTGGCGGCGGAAGAAGTCGCGGCCAGTTTCCACCCGAGATTCGACGCCGTCTCGAAGACGTATGAATACCGCATCGTGCGCTCGGAGGTGTGTTCTCCATTTGAACGCCGCTATGTCCACCATCATCCCTACCCTCTCGATGTGAGCAGAATGTTGGAGGCAGCGCCGCTTTTTGCGGGAGAGCACGACTTTGGGGCTTTCGCTGCGTCGGACCGGAGGGATGCAAAATGCGAATCGAAAGTACGGCTGATTTACCGGTCGAACCTGGAGGCGTTGGACGATCGCCTGATCTACCGGGTGACCGGCAGCGGCTTTCTGAAGCACATGGTTCGAAACATCGTTGGGACGATGCTTGAGGCAGGGCGGGGAAATGTCACCCCGGAAAAATTGGCCGGGTTCCTCAAGGGCGGCCCTCCGAAAGCGGGACCTACCGCACCGGCCAGCGGTCTCACTTTGATTGAAGTCCGCTACGACGGTTTGAAGTACCGGTCGGGAAGCAGTTTATAAACGAGAAACACCGACAGCGGATGCATGAGGCCGGCCATCAGGAACACTGGCGAGTAGGAGTAGTGACTGACGATGTAGCCGGTGCCAAGATTGGCCAACATCCCGCCTATCGCGCCTCCCATACCTGAAAAGCCCATGGCGGTGCCGATCTCTTCACTGGGAAACAGGTCGGAAGGAAGAGTCAGCAGGTTTGCAATCCAAAGGGCATGGCCGAAGGTAACGAAGCATGTAGCGCCAATGGCCAGAGCGGCGGTGGGCACCAGTGGCGCCAGGATGGCGACCGGCATCACGGCTGCACCCATCAGCATGACGATTTTTCGCGCACGCGGAAGTGTCCAACCTGCCTGCATCAACCGGCCCGACAGCCAGCCGCCGAACATGTAACCGATGTCTCCGAAGACGAACGGAACCCAGGCGTACCTGCCCACCATGGCGAGATCGAAGCCGCGTTCCTTGCGCAGATATTCGGGGAGCCAGAAAATGACGAAGTAGATCACGGGATCGGTAAAGAATCGCGCAACAATCAGGGTGTAGCATTCGCGCATGCGGATGATCTTGCGCCAGTCTGGCCGCGCGCCTTCAACGGCCGGCTTCACATCCGCTACATCCGGCATCTCTTGCGGCCGAAGCCAGCGGTTGGAGCGGGGCGGATAGTACAGAACGAGCCACGCCGCCAGCCAAATAAAACCGAGCGCGCCGGTGAACAGGAAGGCGGAACGCCAGCCATAGCGCAGGGTTAGATAAGCAACCATCGGCGGCGCAATAGCGGATCCGATGGAAGAACCGGCATTGAAAATACCCACGCCGAGTGCTCGCTGCGAGGCAGGAAACCATTCGGCGACCGCTTTGGCAGCGGCTGGAAAATTACCCGGTTCGGCCAGTCCGAGCAGAAACCGCGCACCGCCCAGCGACCACTTTCCCCGCACGAAGGCGTGAAGCATCTGGGCCAAAGACCAGGCGAAGACGAATACCGCGAAGCCGCGACGGGTGCCCAACCGGTCGACGATATAGCCGGAGCCGGCGTACATGATGGCGTAGGCGAGGAGGAAGAGCGTGACGACGTGGGAGTAGTCCTGCTCGGTGAGCGAAAATTCAGTGCGAATGTCACGGGAGACGACCGAGAGAGTGAGGCGGTCGGCGTAGTTGATCATCGTTGCCGCGCAGAGCATGGCAGCGATAACCCACCGGAGCTTGGGGATTTTGGGCATGGACAGAGCGGGCTTCAGTATAGTACGGCGGCGCAGGAGGCCTGCGAATGTTGCTTTATGCTTAGGTAGAATGGCGGACGTCCGGCGAGCGGAAAAACGAAAACAAGAGATCAAGCTCCGTTTGGCCCAGGAACGGTTGGAACTGAACCGCGCCGAGGCGGGGCATTTGCTTGCAATGGCCCAGGCGGAGCGGGAGAGAGGCGACTTTCCGGCTGCCGCGCGGGACGCAAAAAAGGCGCTTGTGTTGTCTCCCGATTTGCCTGAAGCGCTCGATCTACTTGGGCAGATGTACTTCGAGGGCGGCCACTATACGGAATCCCTCTGGTATTTCACCCAACTGCGGAAGCAATCCAGCGATCCCGCAATCATGTTCGATGTAGCGCAGGTGCTCGCGCGGTTAGGGCGCAAGCAGGAGGCTCTCAAAGAATACCAGGCAGTTTTGCAAGCACTCGCGCTCTTGAAAGGTCCGCGCGTGCGCGGCCTCAAGGCGGACACGCTGGCGGCAAAGGCGCGACTGGAGTTGGAAATCACCGTGGCAAAGCCGGGTGCTGAATCCCCAGCACCTGCCGTTGTTGCCGCAACATTGCCAAAACCTGCAGAAAAACTTCCACTGGCTGAGCCCGAAATCCCCCGGGTCCGCGTTGAATTTCTTCCCGCGGCACCCCCTGTCCTTCAGAATCAACCCACCGGATCGCTGACAGATTACTTCCTGCGCCGCCGCTTTCTGGAGCTTCGAATGGCGCAGAACTTCGAGGATCTGCTCTGTCTGGGGTCGCTCAATGGCGTCGATACTTACTCCTATCAGCACGACACGGTGCGCAAGGTGCTGCGTCATTTCAAGGGCCGCGCATTGCTCGCCGATGAAGTGGGCTTGGGTAAGACGATCGAAGCATGTTTGGTCTTGAAAGAATATTGGACTCGCGGAATGGTGCGCAAGGTGTTGGTGCTGACGCCACCCTCACTGGTTTCGCAGTGGAAAGGCGAGTTAGTTGAAAAATTCGGCCTTGCCCCGGCCTCGCCGGATGGTCCCGATTTTCGCGCCGGCCCCGCCAAATTCTGGACATCGGAGTCGTTAATTGTGGCGTCGCTTGGTATGGCCCGCCTGGAGCCACATGCCAGTATCCTTGCCGGCATTGCCTGGGACATGGTGATCGTTGATGAAGCGCATTGCCTCAAGAACCGTACCAGCGCCAACTGGAAGCTGATTAATTCGCTCACCAAGAAATTCATTTTGATGCTGTCCGCCACTCCGGTTGAGAACAGCCTGATGGAACTCTTTAATCTGATTACGGTGTTGAAGCCGGGTTTGCTGTCAACCGAAGCCGAGTTTAAGAAACAGTTCGTGACGGCAGGCAAACCGAGATCGCCGAAGAATCCCGAACGCCTGCGCAGCTTGCTCTCGGACGTAATGATTCGGAATACGCGTTCCGTAGCGGACGTTCGTCTGCCGCACCGCATCGCGAGTAGTATTGTGGTGGCACCGTCGCCGGATGAGGCGGAGGTTTACGACCGCATTTCCGGTCTGGTCTCCTCGCTACACAAATCGAACACCGGCCCGCCCATGGCGCTCTCTTCGCTGCTGCGGCAGGCCGGCAGCAGCCCGCACGCGCTGTGCCGCTCGCTCGGCCGGGCGATGCGGGAGGAGACCTGGGCGGGTCCGAAAGAAAAGCGCGCCTTGGGCGAGATTCAGGACATCGCCTCGCGGCTTAGCGGCAGCCGCAAAGGAGATCAGCTGGGGGACATGCTTGCATCGCACGCAGGGAAGACCGTGGTTTTCACTGAATTTGTTCCTACGCTCGACCATCTCGCGGAGATCTGCCAGCGGCGCTCCATCCCTTACGCGCGTTTCAGCGGCGACTTGTCCCGGCCAGAGAAGGACGCGGCCATTACGCGGTTTCGTGATGATGTCGCAGTGCTGCTTTCCACCGGCAGCGGCGGGGAAGGCCGCAACCTGCAGTTCGCCAACACCGTCGTCAATTTCGATCTGCCGTGGAGTCCCATGCGCCTGGAGCAGCGTGTCGGGCGCGTCCATCGCATAGGGCAGACACGGGAAGTTTTCGTGTTCAATTTCTGCCAGGAAGGAACCATCGAAGAACAGCTTCTGCGCGTGCTGCACGACAAGATAAACATGTTTGAACTGGTAGTGGGAGAGATGGACGCCATCCTCGATTCATTCAACGGCAACCTCGAGGAAAACCGGGAATTCGCGGGCGTGGTGCTGGATCTATGGGCGTCTCACGATCATGACGAAGGCCGCGTTCGGGCCTTCGATGAGCTTGGCGAGCGCCTGCTTGCCGCCAAGGCGCAGTATCTTGACACCAGGAAGCTGGGCGAATCGCTCTTTGAGCGCGACTTTGAAGTGTAGGCAGGCGAATCCGTATGGACATTACTGCGTGGGCAAAGGATTTACTGGTGAGCCGGGGAGCACTGGTCGAGGGCCAGGACGGGGATTCGTTTCGGGCTTTGCTGCCGGATGAGGTTTCCCAGGCGCTTGGCTCCAGCGACTGGCTATCTCTTCGATTTGGCGCTGTCGCCGGTGCTGACGATCCGGGGGAATGGCTGGAGAGATTGGGCCAGTTGGTACCTTCCGATCCTCGTATCGTAAACGCGCGGCTCCGGCGTATGCCAACGGCGCCGCGTATCGACGCAATCGCCGTTCTCGATCGCGAACTGGCGATTCAGAACGGGATCTACCGCTTCGTGGAAGATTACTCTGCGACTTCGGTCTACTATCTGTTTTCCTTCTTCTACACCGTGGAATCGGACGAACGTTCGACGGGAGTGGTGAACGTTTGGCTGAATCCTGAGGCGCGTTCGGTTGTTGCTCAACCGGTAGGCCTGCTGCGATTGATTGAAGCGGAACTGGATCCAACGTCCGACTTGAATATCGATAGCAAGAGCATCGACGGCTTTTACCGCATTGCCGCGGGCGCCGCCCGGATTGGCGTGCTCGGATCGATTACCGCCCTTGAAACGAGCGCAAACCGGCACATGGCGCGAGACGCCGAGCGCGTACGTTCCTACTACGGCAGCATGCTGCAGCAGATCGAAAAACGGATCGCCAAGCGGGCTGCCGATCCAGAGGCCGCCGAAAGGGAGCGCGGCCGGGCGCACGCGACAGTACTGGACCGTACGGCTAAACTGGAAGATCTGTTCCGCAAGCATTCGCTGCGCGTTCAGGTTTCACTTACCGATGTTCTGAGGGTCGCACTGCCCGTGCGGAAGATTTCCGTCCGTCTGATTCGTAAGAAGGAAGAGAGGCTCAGAGACTTTCACTGGAATGCCGTTCTGCGCCAACTGGATATGCCATGGTGTGATCAATGCGGAGGAATAGCTCGCCCATTGTTTCTCTGTGAAGCAATGCATTGCCTTTGCAAGACGTGTTCGGTAGGATGCGCGAAATGCGGCCGGGCGTTTTGCCGCGCCTGCCAATCGCGGTGCAAGTGCGGCGCTCCCGCTTGAGGGAGGCTCTACGGATGCGCAGTCAGCCAATTTTTGTGCGCGTCGGCAAGGGCAGGCTGCTTCAACCGCAAGTAGAGCCGGGCGAGCAGGTAATGCGCATCGCGCTCGACGACGGGTCCTCCGTCGAGATGCGCGAGAGTGAACTCCGCTTCTTTTGCCGCTTCCTCGAACTTGTTCTCCGCCGCGAATCCCTTGGCGCGGGAAAGATGCGCAGGTCCGTATTCCGGGGACCTTTGAAGAATTAATGTTGTTACTTCACGAGCTTCTTTGTCGCGATGATCGCGTTCAAGCACCTTCAAGTATTCGTAAGCGGCGACTGGATCGAACTGAGGTAGGGAGGCATTGAATGCCAAGGCCCGTCGGAACGCCGAGTTTGCCTCTGCCTGCTTGTTCATCTGGTCGCTGGCGAGAGCGACAATGGTCCACTCTTGCATCTGGGCGGCCTGATTTCCGCGCGAAAGCTTCGCCGCGCGCGTCGCGGCTTCCACGGCTCGCTCGTAGCGGTGCTTGAGCAGCGCCCACCGGCCCAGCAGATAGTGAGCCTCGGCGTCGCCCGGGTTGGCTGTGATCGCTTTCTCAAGAAGGTCCCCGGCGCGATCGTCAGCGGGACTGCGCTGCATCAGCGACTCGGCTTCCCTCTTTGGGTCGCTGATGGCGAGCGCAAGAATCAGCAGTAAACTACAGTACATTAGCTCCGGTCAAAAGACGATACGCGCTGACATCTGTATCGCGCGCGGGCTTTGACCCGCCGCAGTGATCAAGCCGAAGTATTTCGTCCCTATCGTCGTATTGTAAGGGCCATAGCCACGAACGTTCAGTATATTCCGTCCTTCCATGCGGAATTGGAGGTAGCGCTTTCCATCAGATGCCAGGGGGAAGGCCTTCATGAGAGACATGTCGTAGGAATACGCACTCGGCTGCCGGATGGTAGAGAAGATCGGCGGAAGGTTGCCATAAGTGAACAAAGCGGCGTCTTTGGCGTTGAAGAAACGTCTGAGCGGGTCCGCAGCCACGGCGTCGCGAGTTGAATAGAAGACTTTGCTATTGTCCGAAAAGGCGGGGTTCGAGACTGTCGGATTGTTTGGATCGATAAAATTACCATACGTCCATTCCGCTCGAATGTTGTTGTTGATGTTGGGAGTTGTCGCAACCAGCGGAATGGGCCGTCCGGTGCGGAACGACCCGAGCCCGGCAAGCTCCCATCCGCCCACCGCACCATCCACGACTTTCATGGCCCAACCCTGCGGGCTGCTCAGGAATTTCTTGTGGCGTCCCACGGGTAGCAGATAGTTAAAAGCGAAACGGAGCACATGTGTTTCGTCCAGCGTGCTGATGCCATACACGTCCGTGGTGTTATCCACAGTCTGATTGTGCTTGCTGCCTAGTTCGCCGCCAGCCGATCCCAAGGCGTCGCCCACATTGGTGCCCCCCACATTGTCCAGCAACTTACTGAACGTGTAATTGGTTAGCACATAGAAATCCCCTCCGAAGCGGCGCTCCAGACGAACGTTCAGGGCATGGTAGTTAGACCGCCCTATATTGCTTCCCTTGATGGTCACAGGACCGAAGTAAGGATAGGTGGCCTGCAGGATGGCCAGATTCTGCAAGTCGCCGACGACGCTGTTGTTCTGGGTCTGCCCGGCGGTAGGCGAGGCGATCTGGGTCGTGTAAACACGGGAGTTTTGGCCGGTTGGTCCGCCATTGAAAAGGTCTCGGGGAAATTGACCGGTCAGGTCGGCGCCAATCAGGTTGCGTCCAAGATTTGCGTTGTAGACCGCTTCCAGAACCACCTGTTTCGGTAGCTCGTGTTGAAATCCGAAACTCCACGTTAGCTCGTATGGCATCGTGGAATCCCGGCTGAATCCGGCGGGACTTGTCGGTGAGCCGGCATCGAAATTAGCCGCCTTATTGGTGCGGGAGTACCTTGTGAACTGGCCGGGCTTAAATGGATTTGCCCAAGTGGATATCAGGTGCACCAGGTTGTCGTCACTGGCGTGCCAACCGGCGTCGGCGGCATCGGCAAGTTTCAGGCCGGAACCGGAATATGCTTGCTCGGCTCCCGTTGAGGGAATATAGACCATACCGAAGGAGCCGCGGAGGACCGTCTTCGGCAAAAGCTGATAAGCGGCTCCGAGTCTTGGGGCGAAATGGTCCCAGTGATAGTAGGTTCCCATACGCGAGGGGAACTCCGGGGTATTGGCTATGCGGATTGCACCCGGCGCAAAGCCACCCGTCACCCAGGCGGGTGTCCGGACCTGCGCGGGGTCCAGGCCCGCCTTGATAACTTGAGCCGCGAAATTGTAGCCGGAATTGATGGTAAAGGGCGGGGGTGCGCTTGGATCCCAGAAGTACAGTTTGTCGTGACGTTCCGTGAGCGGGCTTTCCAGATCCCAACGCAGTCCAAGATTCAAAGTCAACTTGTGCGAGACTTTGAAATCATCCTGAACGAATGCGGCATAGTAGTTGAAATTATTGGCGCGAGTGGTTCCACCGGAGACAGTTGCCTGATTGTTGATTCCGACCATGAGGGCGGCAGTGGCGTACGCCGCCGAAATGTCAGATCCGAAGCCGAAATCCACACCCGCGGTCTGATGCACCGGGGCCGCCTGAAAACTGTAGACGCCTGACCCGGCGGCTGAAAAATTATCGTAATAGCGGGTAGTCTGGAAGCCCGCCTTCAGTATGTGACGGCCCATGATTTTGGTGAGCGTGACGGCGCTGTCGTCCGTTGTGTAATTGCTCACATTCAAGGATGCGCTATCCGTGTAGGTGCCGGTACCGCGGATCAACGGGAAGTTCCCGTTGCCAAGAAGCTGCCGGGTGACGGCGTCAAAGGGCACGTCGCTAGTGTTCAGATCGGATGGCAATAGATTGCCGTTAGTGTTTGGCCAGTGATTCACTCCGGCGCGGGCATTCACGAGCAGCGTGGGTGACACTGTCCAATCGTAGTTCAGGGTGACGCCAAACGCTCCTTTGGAGTTGCTCTGATTGGCCGTCGAAGCGGGTCCGCGCCAGCGGCTCAATCCGCTTTCATTGTCACGATGGGTGAAGCGTCCGAACATGCGCTGATTGTTGCCGAAGCTCTGGTCGAGGCGGAACGCCCACAGGTCCCGATTGCCTGTCTGGCTCTGCGGTGCGACATAGTTTCCGGTGCTGCTGGTGCCGGGAGTAGGTGATTGATTTGGAAGCGGCACGTATTTCAGAAGCGCAAGGCTGACCGGGCTGAGCATGCTGGCTGGAATGCGTTTGCCGTCGCCTATCAGCTGTTGGCGGGTGTACTGGTTCTTCGCACTGTCGAAGACTACCGGACCATTCTGGTCATAAAGGACGGGCGAAACACCGTTGTAGAAGGTCTGTGAAAAGTCGCCCTTCCGTTCCAGTTCAGTGGGAACCGAGGCGACCTGTAGCGCCCCGGCCTGCCTGAGACGGAGACCTTCATAATTGAAGAAGAAGAAGGTTTTGTTCCTGCCGTCGTAGACTTTTGGCACCCAGACCGGGCCACCGACAAGGCCGCCGAACAGGTTTTGACTGAACTTGACTTTCTTTCCGCCCAGCGCATTCTGCTGCCAGGAGTTGGCGTTGAGATGATCGTTCTGGAAGTACTCGAAGAGCTGGCCATGAAGTTCGTTGGTGCCACCCTTGGTCACCACCTCGACGACGCCGCCAGAAAGGCGGCCGTACTCGGCGGCGATACCGTTCGTGATGACCTTAAACTCGGCCACCGCTTCCATGGTCGGAGTGATGTCGACCACCTTGTGGCCGAGACCGGTTCCGGCTGTAATGCCGTCTACTTTGTATTCGACGCCTATCGTGCGCCCGCCATTAATGCGGGTGTCGCTTCCCGGTTGCGCGCGAGTACCGCCGCCTTGAACGTTGCCGGCCAGGACGACCAGCGCAAGCGGATCGCGGCTCAGTTGCGGCAGGTTCTGCACCATTGTGTTGTTGACAACCTCGCCCGTTTGGGCATCGGAGGTGCGCAGCGCGGGCGCCTCTCCTATGATGGTGACCTGATCGGAGGTGGCGCCGACCTCCATATTCAGGTCGAGCGTTATGTTGTCGCCAACGTGCAACGTGATGCCCTCCCGATTGACTGGCCGGAAGCCGGCCTTCTGAGCAGTCACCCGGTACTGACCCGGTTGGAGAGAAGGAACATTATAGAGTCCATCGTCATTCGCAGCGACATTCCGCCGCGTGCCATTAGCGATGTTGATGACGTTAATCTCAGTCTTGGGAATTGAGGCTCCGGTGGCATCGGTGACCCGGCCGGAAATTTGGGCATACTGCGCGAATAAGGCAGGGGAAGTGGCCGCCAGCAGTACCAACAGGGTCAGCGACCGTTTCCCGCTATCGAACAGCTTCATGGCTCTCTCCTCGTCATGGGCTCGCACTTGGACGCGTCAACGAAAGCTCCTAGCAGTGTCCCCAAAGATTGAGCGGGAAACAGAAACCGAACGAGAGCAGTTCGCTGGTATCTGAGACGAAACAGAAGACGCAATTTTATGACAGGTTCATTTTGGCGCGGTGACCGGCCGGGGTATGGTGTCGGCGTTATCCCGTACCCGAACGGCAGCGGCGCGCGCTTCCAACAATGCGGTATCCAAAGTGCGAATCGGATCCGCTGGAGCGTCAGCCGACGGGCCGGAACCGGTGCACAGTGCACGAACCAGGTCCGCCGCGCCGGTTGCAGCATCAAAAAGGCTGCGGACGGAGACAGGCCAAGCCGCTGCGTCCGCATTCGACTCCTGGGAAGTGACCGCCTCAGGCGCCGCGTACGGCCGAAATTCAGCTTCACTCGCGGACACTCCTGCAAGAATCGCGGAGGCATGATCGCGAACCATTTCGGCCAACATTTTGCGACCAGCACCGGATAGCTTGTCTACCTTCTCCGCAGAGAAACCGGACTCCAATCTGCGCAGTGCCCACGATTCGGCCATCCAACTCTCCGATAGCGAAACTGCGCTGTTAGATAGTTCAAGAATGCGGCTACCGGAAACACGCCCTTTCAATGCCCGCTCTATTGGCGGGACGCTGCTTTCGACTGCCGGAGCTCCAGCGGGTGTTCGAAGGGCTAACGCACGAGGCACAGGAGATGCGGCAGGGCGCAATTCGTCGAACGTTCTGATCCGCATCTCAAGGGTGGCGATCTGTGAGAGTGCCGCGAGCAACTCTTCTTTCCTAGCTGACGACTCCACGATGCCATCCACGGACACCCGGCCGGACGAATTGCTAGCGACCGCGATGTCTTCCCCTAAACAGGCGCGAATACGATGAAGTAGATATCTCACCTGTATCTCAGTGTCGGCCGAGCCGTTTGCGGGCAGTCGGGCCGGCACAGTTGAGGATAAAGGCGCCGCCGGGCGCGAGGGAACCTCAGTTCTTGGCGTGCCAAAGATGGAGGCATCGAGCGAACTCATTGGCGTAACCACAGCGCTGATTTCGGCCAATTCGTACTCCTGAATATCGGCTTCGCCCTGAACGCGCACGCTCTGCTGTACGGTCCGCCAATCTTCGACGCGGACCATCAGGGTAGATTCGAGGATTGTCCCCGGCCCGGTTAATCCGTGCGCAACCGTCCTTAGGGTGATGGCCTCCCGCCCATCCCTCCACTTCCCGCGCGAAACATTATCCCTGCGACCGGGCAGCGAATTGCGCCACTCGGCGAACGCCGCTGCCGAAAGCAAGGGATGGCCGCCCATGCGGTTGCGCCGCAGCACACTTTCGAACTGCGGCCAGAACGGCGCGCTGCTGCGATGATGGGCGGGCAACAACTTCAGGCCCGTCCAGCTCTCGATGGCGCCGGCTTGACCGGCTTGCCGCGACGATGATCTGAAGCGGAAGTCGATCTTACGGTACAGCACCGGATTATTCACACCTTGTGCGGCCTTGATTTCGGAGGTTTCGGCCCGGCTCAGCAAATCATTGGCGGAGACAGGCGCGACTGAACTGAAGTGAAGCCAGAGGGCGGCGGCAACCAGAGCCACGGAAGCTGCGGCAACGCCCCGCCGAGGAAATTGCGGCCAGAGGTTCCACAATGGCCGCGACGTGATGTCGCCAGCGGTAGCCAACCGAAGCAGCAGACCAAAACGGCTCCATTTGAGCGGCGGTGGGAATTGGCTCGCCTCGACGTTTCTGCTATCCATAAAATCGCTAATAGCATGCCCGATCTTTTCCAATTCAAGACGGCATTGCCAGCAATGGTGCAGGTGACTTCGAACGTGCCGGGTCTTGCGTCCGGACAACTCCCCGTCGCTATACATTAGCAATTCAGCCCCGGTAGGGTGACCGAGGCCGTCAAGGAACTTTCGAAGCCGCCGGCTATGCATTTCTTTGTTCCACTATTTTCCTAATCGCGCGGTCCAAGGTTGTTTGCACGGTGGGGATCTTGATCCCCAGAATCTCGGCGATCTCGCGATATCGCAGGCCTTCCGCCCGTAGTTCCATACAACGCCGCTCCTGGGGCGCGAGTGACCTGAGCAGCCGGCATCGCGACGCCGAGTCGAGTGCGCGCTCTTCAGCGCTTGGGCTGGGGTCCGGCACTCCTTCAGTCATTCGCTGGTTAGCAGCCGCATCTAGGCTCTCCGGAACAGGAGCGCGGCGGGAAAAATCAATTACCAGGTTGTGCGCCACGCGGAACAACCAAGCCTTGACATTCTCGATCGCGTGGCCTCTGCGCAGGTCCCGAAGGAGTCGAATGAAGGTCTCTTGCGTAAGATCTTCCGCATCTCCTGCGTTTCGCACGGTGGAAAAAACATACCGGTAGATTGGATCACGCAGAACGACAAACACTTCTCCGACGGCCCTCTCTAGGTCGGCGCTTTCGGCTAACTCGCCGCGGGCCACTTGGCCCCAACAATCCTTTAGTTCGCGAACCGCTTCTGATTGCATTCATCCCTTTCGAACGCCAGACCTTGCAGTAGTAGCCTATTACGAGAGTCGAAACTGAGTCAATGAGTAACCAGCATTTCACGATGATGCGCCTCGCACCGCGATCCTGTTACCGAACACGACGCATTCTTAACCTAGGACGAATAGGGGCCGGAACTTTATGACATTAGCTTTGGACATGATTCGGAACACAGGCTAGCCCACAACTCTTATCTCCACGCCGCAGGCCGTGCATGCCAGCCTCAACCGATAGGCAGTCAGATGGGCGCTCTTCGGCAAGATCTGTTCAGCCGGCCGGCCACCGTGTTGAACGCGGCCGGGGATCTGGACCGAATGCTTCAGTGATAGGCTGAAAGTACGTGAAACTCAAAACACCGCGGAGAGGATTTTCACGCCCTCACGAACGCTCTGGACTTGCCGACAAGGCGTATCAGATCTTACGCGATCGCATCCTGAAGGCGCAATTGCCGCTCGGGGAGGAGATCTCACGCCGAAAGGTTGCTGTCGAGTTAGGAATGAGCATCCTGCCGATTGCCGAAGCTCTACAGCGGCTCGAAAGCGATGGCTTGGTGGAAAGCCGGCCGCGGGTGGGAACCCGCGTCTGCAATCCGGGCGCTGACGAAATTCGGGAACGGTATGAAGTTCGCGAAGCCCTGGAATCGCAGGCTGCGCGGCTCTTTGCCAGGCGCGCGGGTGTTCGTGAAAAGCTAGAACTGCAGCGGATGGCTGCGAACATGGACGCGATGTTCAACCGCTGCACGGCGGCGGACGGAGAGGATTCGGATTTTCTCTACGCCGTCCACAGCTATCACTCCGACCTTCACTTGCGGATTGCCAAAGGGGCGGATTGCGGCGTTCTCCAAAGTGCGATTGAGCGCAACCAGATCATGATTTTCAACTGGCTTTTCGACGTGGCCGCCCGCAGGCCGGCTCTGCCGCCCCATTTTCACCGGGAGTGGGCCAAAGCCATCGTTGAGGGTACTCCGGAAGAAGCAGACCTCGCCATGCGCCAACACATCCAATACGGATTGAACAATGTCATCCGCTCGCTGGCGAGCGGGAAGGATCCGCGACAGGGAGAGATTCTGCGCGTGAAGTGATTCCCCCCTGGTTTCGCAGGGCCAGCGCCGAAAACGCGCTTGCGGTCGGCCCTGGTCACTTCGGGAATCTTTGAGCAACGAAGCCAACAGGCCAAGTGCAACCGGTACGCCGGCCACTGCTGAGAAGCAGTTTCCACAAAACCGGGCGGACGCGGAGCCATCTTTCCACGGCGAACCACTCGGCCAAACTTAAACGGCGAGTTCGCCATGATACGTCATTTCTTTCAGATTGAAGGTTGCCGTAATAGGCGTGCGGTTGACGCGCGTTGTGAAGGTCACCTCGTCGTCCGGGGAAAAAGACAGATCCTTTGCCGGAAATCCAAACAGCAGGCTCTGCGTCAAAGCACTTGGCCCCTGTTGCACTACTCCGGAATGCACAACTGACTTGCCCTTGATCGCCAGGCGTGCCTGAAACCGCTCCGTGCTGGAACGCTCCGGGCCTTCGTCGCGCAAATACATATTGGGGACGCCGTTCAGACTGATGACTACCTGATTTGCCAACACATCCGCAAGCGGAGTCCGCATGGCATCCAGCACCGGTTTGGCGCTTTCCCACCGGACGATCAAGTCTGTCTTGGCAATGGTCGGCCGCCCCTGGCCGCCGCGTCCGCCGCCACCGCCCGAGCCGATGCCCGGAATGCCCCCGATCCCTGGGATCCCGAGGCCTCCGCTGCGTCCGCCACCCACACCCGGAATCGAAATTCCGCCTGGCCGGGTTCTACCCTGATCCATGGGCTGGCGGTCCGGGCTCCGCTCTTCATCCGGGGGAGCTATCGATGCCTTGATCTCCTTTGCCCAAGGTGATTTAGTGATGAGCCTGTCGATCTCATCGGCGGACCATTCCGATGGCTCCTTGGTGTTCCAGAATTTCGACTCCTTGGCCATCAGTCGGGCCCAAGAACCAACAGCGGCGATGGGTCCGAGCAGCAAGATAGTCCGGCGAGTGAACTGCAAATGTGCACGCATGGAGAATAACGTCCTAGGTCCCAAGACGTACGCCGCCAAGCCGGAAGGTGTAAAGAAACGTTAAATTTGGCCTTTCACGATTTGGCTCGTGAATCGGTTCTATTGGCCAGCGGGAAAGCCAAACCCGCCGACCGGAATGCCGAGGACTCTTGGGTCTCCTCGCGGGTGATATGCCGGCGTCACCCGGAATTCCACTTTGACTAACGCAGCCGGCCCCGGTTTCACGGCGTAGATGCGCTTCTGCCAGCCGGATACGGTAAAATCCCGCGTACCTAGTGATTCCCCGTCGAGCAATACTTCCAATTGCGCCTTTGTTACATCCAGAATGTGAACGGGGGAGATATTGACCAGCACTTCGAACTTGCCCGCGCCTTCCGGCCGGCGGAGAGTGGCGTGCGCGTTGGGTTTGGTCCAGCGATAGAAGTTTTCACGCTGATACCAGCCGTCGCCGAACTGCCAGATGGGCATTCCCCGGCGCATGCTGATGTAGGACTCCTCGGGGGTGTCCGGTTCGCGGTGCGTGATCTGGAGCTTCCGTGTCACCTGATCCCAACTCAGCACGGCGAGATGCGGCTGAGACAACAGATTCGAAGCTTCCGGGTCGTTGATGGATGCCAGTTGAATCTCCGGCTTTTTCGAAAGATACAGGATGGCGCCCCGGACGCCCCAGGGATGCATCGCCGCCGGCGCACCGTCTTCAAGGAACGCGTTCGTCTGCGGGGAAGTGCCGAGAAATTCGGAAAGCCCGCTTACGTACGCGCGGTTCTCATCGGCGATGGTCAGTGCGCTTCGGCGGTACTCCCGCATTTGAACAAACGTGATGGGTAGCCAGAGCCCGAGGAAGACCAGCGCGGCCCAGGCCTTGGTCCTGTCGAATGAAGCGCCAAGTGCGACCGCCGCGCCTATTAACGGCACGTAGCTGTAGACGCTGAAAGTCCGGCTGGGAATAGCCAGCAGCGGAATCAGAAACAGCAGCGCCGCACTCAGTCCGAACCACCCTCTTGCATCCCGCAGCCTGGCAAGCAGAGCAAATGCGGCGGCGCTGAGAACCACGACCCGCCAGGCATAAAAACGGGAGCTTTGCAGCAAACTGGCGGCCGTGACGCGCAGCGTGTAGGCGTCATTGGTATTCGCATTCGAGATCAGTGCCTGGATGCCGAACAACAGAGACACGGCGAAGAATGGAACCAGAGGTTTCCAGCGCCGCTCGCCCAATATGAGTTCGTAGGATGCCAGCACGGCCGGAAGCATCACTGCCACTTCCTTCGCCTTGTAGGCGCAAACGAAACAAAGAAAACTGACGATCCAGCGGCGGTCTACGAAGGCAAGCAACGACGCCAGGCAGAAAGCGCCGCACAATAGATCGAAGACATACATCGGCTGCCAGTACGCATCGAATGTCGCCGGGTGATAAAGGAAGAAGAGAGTGCCCGCCAGGGCCGGAAGAGGATGGACCTTCAGTCTTCGCAAAAGCAGCCACAGCAGCAGTCCGTTGCACAGGTGAAGTAACTGCAGCACAGCCACGTACGGCGCGAAATGCAGACCCGCGAAGCGCTCCATTACATGAAAATAGAAATGCCCTACTGGACGGAAATTGTTTCGCGAGAAGACCGGGGACACCAGCCCTTTTGCGAAATCAACCGCGTCAATCTGCCCGGTCCACGACAGGTTATCCAGATCGTCATCCTGGAAATAGCCTTTGTACGCCGCGCGGTTGGCCACCAGAAACAGAATGACAATCACGCCCGCGAGGACGGCGGCCCTCCAGCGCAGCATCAGCCCTTCGGTTCCACGGCCCTGAGGAAATCGAAGTCGCAGCCCTCGTCGGCTTGCGTTACGTGCTCCAGGAACAGCTTTCCATAACCGCGGTTGTAGTGCGGCTTGGGAGTGACGAAAGATGCGGAACGCCGGGCGATTTCTTCGGCAGGGAGATTGATGTTGAGCGACCGGTTCGCCACATCGAGCGTCACTTCGTCGCCCGTTTGGACAATGCCAAGCGGCCCGCCGATGGCCGATTCCGGCGCCACATGCAGCACCACTGTGCCAAAGCTGGTACCGCTCATTCGGGCATCGGAAATGCGGACAATGTCTTTCACTCCCTGCTTCAATAACATCTTAGGCATGGGCAGCCACCCCCATTCGGGGAAACCGGGTGCTCCCTTCGGCCCGCCATTCTTCATTACCAGAACAGTGTCGCGGTCAATAGGAAGATAGTCCAGATCCACCTGTTGTTCCATCTGTTCATGGTTTTCAAAGACGTACGCCTTTCCGGTGTGCTGCAGCAGGTCCGGCGACGCCGCCGTAGGCTTGATGACGGCTCCGTTCGGGCATAGATTGCCATGCAAAATCGCCAGTCCGCCTTCGTGATGCAGGGGAGAGGACAGCGGCCGGATCACTTCCGCGTTGTAGCATTGGGCCTTTTCGAGATTTTCGGAAATAGACTTTCCGGTGACTGTCAGGCAGTCGCGATGCAGCAGGGGCAAAATCTCTTTCATCAAGGCGGGCAGGCCGCCGGAATGGAAAAAGTCTTCCATCAGATACTCGCCTGAAGGCTTGATGTTGGCGAGGTAAGGCGTGGAACGGGACAGGCGGTCGAAATCGGCCAGCGTCAACGGGATGCCCAGGCGTCCTGCGATGGCGATCAAATGGACCACGGCGTTCGTTGAACCACCTAGCGCCATGCACGTGATCACGGCATTCTCAAGACTCTCGCGGGTGAGGATGCGCGACGGCTTCAGGTCTTCGTGCACCATTTCCACAATGCGCTTCCCAGTGGTTTCGCCAATCTGTTTGCGGCGGGAATCGGGCGCCGGGATAGATGCACACCCGGTCAGCATCATGCCCATCGCTTCGGCAAGACTGGTCATGGTGGAAGCGGTGCCCATCACGGTGCAGTGTCCGAGCGTGCGCGAAACACAGCCCTCAATTTCGTTCAGCTCTTCCTCGCCAATCTTACCGGAGCGGTACTGATCGAATAGTTTGCGCCCGTCGGTGCCTGAAGAGATACGCTGACCGCGCCAGTTGCCGGCCAGCATAGGGCCGCTCGAAACCATGATGGACGGGATGTCCACGCTGGCGGCGCCCATCAGTTGCGCGGGCGTAGTCTTGTCGCAGCCGCACAACAGCACCACGCCGTCCAGCGGATTCGCACGGATCATCTCCTCTACATCCATTGCCATCAGGTTGCGGAATAGCATGGTGGTGGGGCGGACGTAGGTCTCGCCCAGTGAAATTGTGGGGAACTCCAGCGGGAATCCGCCGGCGGCCCATACGCCGCGTTTCACGGCCTCGGCAACATCCCGCAAATTCATGTTGCAGTTATTCAGTTCACTCCAGGAGTTGCAGATTCCTATTACCGGCTTGCCTTCAAAGACGTCTGAGTTATAACCGGCGGCTCGAATGTATGTTCGCCGCGCAAAGTTGTAATAGTCAGCGCCATGAAACCACTTCCGGCTTCGCAGCTCGCTTCGGGGACCTGAGGGCATGAAGTCATTATAGGTTCAGGCTAATTGGCTTCCGTCCAGCAGACGTCCTGAGGTAGCCAGCGATTCAGGACCGCCACCAGCTCTTCCGGATTCACGGGCTTCGTCAAATAATCGTCCATCCCGGCGCTCATACAGCGTTCCCGATCCCCTTTCATGGCGTGAGCCGTCATCGCAATCACGGGTATGTGCGCCACATTGTTGCCCCGCTTCCGAATCTCAGCGGTTGCCTCAAACCCGTCCATGACCGGCATCTGGCAGTCCATCAAGATCAGGCTGTAGGACTGCCGTTCGAGCGCGAGCAGCACCTCATGCCCATTGGCCACCACATCAACCGTGTAGCCCAGCTTCTCGACCATCCGCGACGCCACTTTCTGATTGACGAGATTGTCCTCAGCCACCAGCACGCGGTGATTCGAGAACGCCGGTTCCGTTACGCTCGCAGCCAGGGAAAATTCTCTTGCGACGGGCGGAGGATTGCGGCGCTGCAGCAGAATATCAAGCAGCATCTTCCCGCGAATCGGTTTCGTGATCACACCGGCGATGGTCCGGTCCCAATCGCCGAGAGCTACACTGCGATGGCCGAAATTGGTAGCCAGAACCAGTTGCAAGCCGGTCAGGGATTCGTCGGTACGCACGGACTGGACAAAATCGATTCCATCCAGACCAGGCATCTGACAATCCACCAGCGCAAAATTGATAGGCTCACCGGTCGCAGCATAGTGCCGCAGGATGCTAAGCGCCTCCAGCGCCTGTCCGCACTCCAGTGGATGCATGCCCCAAGTCCGCGCCTTCTCCATCAACAAAAGGCGGCCGGTGCGATTATCTTCCACCACCAACACGCGCAGATCCTTCAGGACGGACGGAGGAGTCCAGGTAACGCCGGGCAATTGATTCTCAAACCTGGCAGTGAAATGAAACGTCGATCCGGAACCCGCCTTGCTGGTCACCGTGATGGAACCGTTCATGGATTCGGCGATTCGTCTGGAAATATTCAGTCCCAGGCCGGTACCGCCGTACTTTCTGGTTGTCGAGCCGTCACCCTGGCAAAACGGCTCAAAAATTCTCGTCATCTGCTCCGGGGTAATGCCGATACCGGTATCCGATACGTCGAATTCCAGAAGTACCGCTGCCGCCAGCGGATTTTTACACGAAACCTTGATCACTACTTCGCCTTGCTCGGTGAATTTCAGCGCGTTCCCTACAAGGTTAGTGATCACCTGCCGCAGTCTTCCAGGGTCGCCGCAAAGGGCATCCGGGACCTCATCGTCGAAGTGGCAAAGAAGCTCGATCTTACGCTCTTCCGCCATCTCAAACAACATTTCCAATACTTCTTCAACGCAGGCGCGAGGCGAAAAATCGACGGACGAAAGCTCCGGCTTTCCCGCCTCGATCTTCGAAAAGTCGAGAATATCGTTGATGATTTCCAGCAGGAATTTGGCGGAACGGCGCACGGCGACCGCGTACTCACGCTGTTCAAGGCTGAGGTGAGTGTCCAGCAGGAGGTTGGTCATCCCGATCACGCCATTCATCGGCGTGCGAATTTCGTGACTCATGTTGGCCAGGAATTCCGACTTGAGCTTCGATGCCTGAATGGCGGCATCGCGAGCCGCCGCCAGTTCGCCTTCGACGACGATTCGATCGGAGATATCCACCAGACTGCCTTCCAGATAAGTGACATTTCCGGACGCATCGCGCACCGCACGGAAGTTGTCCAGGACGGTGATCTGCGTTCCGTCCTTGCGTCTTAGAACAGTCTCCTTATTTCGAACCTCTCCCTGGTGCAGCGCGTGACGGATCAGTTCGCTTCGTTTCTGGGGTTCGGCGTAAATATTCGTCACCAGTCCGACGCCCTTCAATTCTTCCTCTGACTCGTATCCCAGCATCCTGACCAAAGCTGGATTGGCCGCCAGAAGGGTCCCGCTGACCGAGGTTTGGTAGACGCTCTCCATTACGCTTTCAAACAGCCCTCTGAATTTCGCCTCCGATTCCCGCAGCGCAGCCTCGGACTCCTTCCGGATCTCCAGGTCTGACAGGTAGCGGCGGATTTCCACTGCCGCCAGAATCACCAGTACGGCCATGGTGAGAATCAGGATCACCAGGTATCGTGTATTCTCGTAAACGGACTCGGTAAACTGGTACCGCCCGATGCGCATTTTTCGTTCGGCTTGTAGCAGCTTAGCTTCCACCCCGCTTCGTTCACGCAGCAAATCTTCGCGAATTGTTGCCGGCGTACGGCGGGTCTTGTCTTCGGGGGGAACCAACTTCAGTTCGGCCTCCAAAGCAACGATCCGCTCGAATGCCTCCTTCACAGAGCCAAGGGCCGCGGAGATCTCTGGATAGGCTGGATTGTCAGGTTGAATGCGGTTGAGGGCACCCCAATGTTCGCCGACCCCGGCGGGATCGCTGGCCCGCACGGCGTCCTGCAGTTCCACCATATGGGCAACATCGGAAACCGCTTTGTGGCCGCGTGTTTCCGCGTTCTGCACAGCGATGGCGACCAAGGTGGCGGAAAGGGCGCAGAGCAGCGCGAGACCGATGGTGGCTATAGCCCAGTTGGCTCGCAATCCCTTCATAAGTCCTTGTTCGGCCCGCGTCAGCCCGCGCGCTTACGAGTGCAAGTGATACCGTCGAATCGCCCGCGTCCGGCCTGTAGCTTCGTCCACGTCGGCGATGACCCCGTGTAATTCGACTCCACCCCTGGCCGCTTCCATGCGCACGGGCATAGATGTCAGGAATTTACGCAAGACAATATCCTTATCAACTCCGATTACAGAATTATACGGCCCAGTCATACCCGCGTCAGTTTGATAGCCGGTCCCGCCGGTTAAAATCCGGGTGTCGGCGGTTGGCACATGCGTATGCGTTCCAACCATTACCGAGACACGGCCATCCAAATACCAACCCATAGCCACCTTTTCGCTGGTCAATTCGGCGTGGAAATCCACGAATCGAACCTTGACGTTGGCGGGAATAGCGGCAAGAATCTGGTCTGCTTTCCGGAACGGGCAGTCGGTAGCCGGCATATGCGCGCGGCCCTGCAGATTGATCACGGCGCACTCTACTCCGTTTCGGGCCTTTACCAAACCCCAGCCCTTTCCGGGCAGCTCTTCAGAATAATTCGCGGGCCGCAAAAGCCGCGGCTGGTGAGGAAAATATTCCAGAATCTCACGCTTATCCCAGATATGATTCCCGGATGTAAGGATGTGCAGACCCAGTTTCAGCAGTTCTTCCGCAATCAGCGGAGTAACACCGAATCCGCCGGCCGCATTTTCGCAGTTGGCGATCGCAAGATCTATGTTTTCGGTAGAGAGAATATAATGCAGCTTGTCCGCGACGATGCCGCGGCCGGCCGAAGCAAAAATATCTCCAATAAATAGAATATTCATTCGGGAAGCTTTACAGGGAGCGGAAGGGCCACTCAGAGTTTTTGCGGAGCGTACCACTCGACCGTGTTCAACCTCCGTCATTGACCCTTAATAGTTAAGGGGAGGAGTCCTCCGGGCATCTTCAGGCTTCTCCATGGCGGCCATCCGCCGGAGCTTGCTCACCGATGCTGCAAACGAGCCGGACCCCAATGACATTGACTGTTGGATCAATTTATGGAGGCCATTCACGTGCCTTGCAGACACGCTCCA
>JBDUEM010000010.1:0-56220 GCA_040002435.1 Bryobacteraceae bacterium | reverse complement strand
ACGGACTGGTGACCACCAGCGTGCTGATCGGCTGCAGACTCTGCAGATGGTTCAACCGTGTTCGAAGCGTCCGGAACTCTTCCGAAGGCGCCTCGTGCGGCTTCGACATATCGATGAGATGCGAGTCCACCGACGGAGTGAAAGGAACTTCCTTGATCAGTCCCAGAAGGTCCGGCGGGAAACGCAGCGGGTCTGCATCCGGAATTACCGGAATGTAACTCTCCGTATCTACCGCAACCGTCCCCCCGTTGGCTAGACTGGATGCAACCGCAGGCACTTCTCCCGCTCCATCCACTACCGGGCCAGACTGTTCCGCCCGCCGCAATGCATCATGAACTCGACTCATAAACTCTCCAAGGCTATACCCGTGTTGTGTAGTAGAAGAAGACGGATCCGGTCATAATAATGATCCCGACCAGGCAGGCAGTTGACCACGCCAGCCACGCTAGTCTCTTCCGGCGCCGGACCACAAGGTCATTTTCCAGAAGAGGAACGCTCCCCAAAATTGTGAGCTGTGTATAGGCGCGAACGTCTTTCAGATTCTTCAGCGAGGCGTCTTTTGCCTCGCGCGCACCGGCGAAGCAGAGCCCGAGAATCAAGCCCACTCCCGTTCCGATCGCGATTAGCATCGGGCGCTTCGGCTCGGTCGGCGTCTGCGGCAGGGATGCCGGATCCAGCACCTCAAGGCTCTCGCCCTGTTGCCGCTTTTCAAGATCCTCCGCAATGGCGGATTGGGACCGCTTGCGGTTCAGCTCTTCGTACTTCAGCTTGGCCACTTCACGATCGCGAATGACCTCGGCGTACTGCTGCTCTCCAACGGGTTCGGATTCGATCCGGTTCCGGATCGCCTTCACAGCCTCTTCACCGTCGTGCATTTGCTTGACGTACTCATCCGTCTGAATCGCAGTAAGCTTAATTTGCGCTTCCAGCCGCTCAATTACCGCGTTGACGTTCTGGGAGTTCCGCGCGTAATCAGGATCGTAGCGCGGCTTGACTTCCTTGACGGGCAGCGCGGCTTCCACCGCCTTGGCGTCTTCATCTTCTTTTAACAGTTTCTCGCGGGCTTTCCGCAAGCTGGCCACCTGGTTCTCCATCCGGCGCACGTCGGGATAGGTGTCTTTGTAGTGTTCCTTGAGATTCGCCAGCATCTGTTCTGCTTGCGAAAGCTGCGACTCATTGGCCTGCAGCTTTTCGTTCTTGACCTGCGACACCGCGGCATGATCAGCCGCCGGCCTCAGCCCCGTCAACGCGGTCTTCGCCGTGCGCAGTTCAGTTTCCAGCAGCATCTTCTCCTGACTCACGCGGCTGATATTGGCGTTGATGTTCGCAATCCGCGCTTCGGCTGCATTCAAGAGAATCTGATTGTTCTGCAACTGATCCGGCAGCCTGCCCGCATTTACCTGGCGGAACTTTGCAAGGCGGTCTTCAATCCCTTCCAGTTCCTTCTTCGCCGAATCAGCCTGATCCTTCAAAAATTGCGTCGTCAGCACAGATTGCGTTGTCCGGTCGCGCGTATTCTCAGACATGAACCGCGCTACCAGGTCGGCGGTTACCTTCTGCGCCACAATCCGGTTTTCGTAGGAATAAGTGATCGAGAAGGCCGAAACTCCGCGATTCTGCGCCGTCATGCTGGTGACGCTGCCAATCCGGATGTCCTTCTTCATCTCTTCCACGATGTCTTCCATCGGCTTCCGCTGCTTATCCCGCGGATACAGGTTGAAAGTATTGATAATGTTGGTCAGGTTGCCGCGGCTCAGAATGGTCTGCGCCATGGAGTTAATCCGCTGCGACATTTCCATATTGACGTTCGTCGGCACGTAGGTTTCCGGAACCTGCGGCGGCACCACACGAATCACGGCCTGCGATACGAAAGTGTCCGGCCACAGGAAGGCTACCACTACGGCAATGACCAGCGAACAGAACGCCGGGCCCAGAATCCATGCCTTGTGCCGCCTGATAATGTCGATATAATCTTCCAGGTCCAACGGGCGCCTGGAAGCGCTTCCATAAGATTCGGTGTTGTTTGGCTGCATATTTAACTAGTTCTCTGCTTAGGGAACAACGATGTAGTCGCCGTCCTTAACCATGATGTTCTGCTCCAGCTTCTTACCCTTAATCACTTCATTGAAATTGAACTTGATCCGTTCTGACCCGCGAACGATCGTAATCTTGTTCTTCCTCGCGAATTCCCGGAATCCTCCGGCATTGGTCAAAGCTTCCAGCACGGTCACCGGAACCACCAGGGGGAAAATTCCGCTGCGATTCACTTCGCCCGTGATGTAATATTTCTTACTCTGCACCGACTGCAGCGCCACCATCACTTCCGGTTCCTTAATCTGCGATTTCAGGGCATCCGTCACCCGAGACGCCAACTCCACCGGAGTCAAACCCGACGCAGCGATATCACCAACGATTGGGAGCGTAAACTTCCCATCCGGCCGCACCTGCACCGGACCCGAAAATTCAGGTTCTTTCCAAACACGAATGTAGAGTACGTCCTCTGGACCGATCCGGTACGTGTTCGGATCCACAGGCGCCGTTAGTCCCTGCGTAGCAGTCACCGCATCCGCGGCCCCTTTGGAGTCCTTATCCGCCAGGTTCGGTTTGGTCGCGCCACCTAATTCGGGTGCCTCTTTGGTATTCTTGTCTTTTTGGTCCTGAGCCATCAGCCCGAAAACAGCCACTAGCATCAGAAACGTTGCCATCGCGATTCGTGGCGTTCCTATTCGCATCAACACTCCTCACACCCCAGTTAGACCAACGTGGGCCACGCCGGTAACAACAATTACGGGCGAAACTATCAATCTACAGTGTACCGCAGTCATTTTACCCCTAGGGATTGGATCCCGGCTTACAACTCATTTAAGATTTAACTTGTGAACTACTTCCTTGCGAAATCCGAGCCCCTCACCTATTCCATCTCCGATCTGGAGCGTGACCACACCACAACCTGGGACGGCATCAAAAGCCCGCAAGCCTTACAGTCCGTCCGCGCCATGCGCCCCAAGGATCGGGTCTTTATCTACCATAGCGGCGGCGAATCCCGAATCGTCGGGCTCGCCGAGGTCGCCAACGAACCAAAGGCCGACCCCAACGACCCGAAATCCGCCGTCGTCGATCTCCGTTTTCTCTATCGACTGGATCCGCCCACTACGTTAGGCGAGATCAAAACCAGCCACCTTTTCGATGATTGGGCCCTCGTCCGCCAGAGCCGGCTCTCGACCATGCCCGTTCCGCCTAAGGTAATCAAGTGGCTCCAGAAACGCTATCCTGCCATTCCCCTATAACGCAACTAAAAGGTTGCATATTCGGTCCGCTTAGGCTACTATGCAACCTGGAGGTTGCATAATGACAATCGCAGAACTGATCCGCATCGACCGCACTATTGAAATCAAAGCCCCACCCGAACGTGTCTGGCGCGCGCTGACCGATGCCGCGGAACTCTCCGCCTGGTTTCGCGTCACCATCGACGGCGAAGTCGCCCCCGGCAGCGAGGTCTGGATGCAGCACGCCTCGCAGCGCTTCCGCGTCCAGTTTGTCGAGATGACGCCGCCCCGGCGCTTCGTCTGGAAGTGGCACCCTGGCGCCGTGGACCCAAAGGTCGACTACTCGCTCGAACCCCGAACCACGGTGACCTTCACGCTCGAGCCCACCGCAGGCGGAACCCGTCTCACCGTGGCGGAAACCGGCTTCGACGAGGTCTCCCTCGAGCGCCGCGCCAAGGTTTACCAGGACAATTCCGGAGGCTGGACGGAAGTGCTGGTCTGGCTGCAGAAATATGTCGAAGCAGCTGCTTGAACTGGGCCTCGCCGAGGCTGCCCTGCTCTTTGCGGCGCTCGGCGACGAGACCCGCCTCGCCGTGCTGCGCCAACTGTCCGCGGCGGGGCCCGCTTCCATCTCGGTGCTCGCCGGGAATTTTCAGGTCTCCCGCCAGGCCGTCACCAAGCACCTGCAGCTCCTGGCGGTGGCAGGCGTCATCGACGGAACCCGTGCCGGCCGGCAGCACGTCTGGGCGCTCAATCCGGCCCGCCTCGCCGAGGCCCAGCGCTGCCTCGATGTCATCGCCCGCGGTTGGGACGACGCTCTCGGCCGCCTGAAGGCGCACATCGAAGACAGTTAAGCCGGATTCCTGATACGCTGACACGTGAATGCGCGTGCTCCGGCTCCTCTTTCTCTTAGCGGCACTTTCGGCGGCAGCACAAACGCCACCACCAAAACCTCCGCAGGAAGTAAAGAACTACTCCCTCCCGCCGGACAAATTACGAAAGGCGGAGGAGTTCGCGCACGCCCGCAACCAGTTGCACTTCGTCGGCTTCGGCTACGGCGTGCTTGTTCTGCTGGCGGTTCTGCTGGGCAGGCTGTCTTCCCGCTTTCGCACTTGGGCGGAATCCCTCTCCCGCCGCAGAATCATCCAGGCGTATGTCTTCATCGCCTCCCTGATTCTCACCGTCGACATACTCAGCCTCCCCACTTCCCTCTATGAACAATACCTGTCCCGCAAGTTCGAACAGTCGATTCAGGGCTGGGGATCCTGGTGGTGGGACTGGACAAAGGGCGAACTGATCGGCATCGTGATTTCCGGACTATTGGTCTGGATCCTCTACGGAGTCATCCGCCGCAGCCCGCGCCGCTGGTGGTTCTACGGCGCGCTGGTCGCCATGCCCATCCTCGTTTTGCTCATGTTCGTCACCCCGGTGCTGATCACTCCCCTCTTCTATCAGTTCGATCCGCTGGCCGCCAAACAGCCGGCCCTGGTCGCCGAGATCGAGAAAGTTGTGCACCGCGGTGGACTCGAAATCCCACCGGACCGCATGTACGAAATGAAGGCCAGTGAGAAACTGAACTCGCTGAACGCCTATGTGACCGGCATCGGCGCCTCCAAACGAGTGGTCGTATGGGACACAACCATCCGCAAAATGACCCCCGGCCAAACCCTCTTCGTCTTCGGTCACGAAATGGGACACTACGTCCTGCATCATATCTGGTTCCTGATCGCGGCAAACTTCGTCATGCTGCTCGTCTTCCTCTTCCTCGGCTATCACACAATTCACTGGGCACTCGCACGCTGGGGGCAGCGCTGGTCCATCCGGGCTATCGACGACTGGGCTTCCCTGCCCGTCTTCCTGTTGGTTCTCAGCATCTTCGGCTTCCTGTCGGAGCCGCTGCAAAACTCCTTCAGCCGCGCGCTCGAGCACAATGCCGACATCTACGGTCTCGAAGTAATACACGGCGTTGTGCCCAATTCGTCTCAAGTTGCCGCCGAGGCGTTCCAGATTCTGGGCGAAGTCTCGCTGTCGGATCCCAACCCCAGCCCGTTCATCAAATTCTGGCTCTACAACCACCCATCCGTCAGCGACCGCGTCCGGTTCGCCGCGGAATACGACCCCTGGAGCACGGGGCAGCCGGTGAAGTACGTTCCCTGACGCCGCACCAAATGTTCCGCATAAGCTAGGACAGCACGCCTGGCGACACCTGCGCATAAGGAGGAGATCGAATGACGCAAATTGAAGTCGAGAACAACACGCCATACCGGCGTCGCGTGTTTTTACACCCGTCGGGCCTGTCGTTGCAGGAACCCGTTCCCTTGCTCCTCACGGCCTGGAAGCATTTCGATCTCGGCCCCGGTGAGAGCATCGGTACTGCCCTCGGCGGTCTTCGAATAGGCGCCCGCATCGCGCAGGGTTCCATGCGCGACCATCGCACTGTGGTCGCCGACGCCCAATTCGGCGAGAAATGGACCGTCGGCATGACGAATGGGATACCGGCGCTCTCCAGCGGAGCGGGTGCGCCACCTAACGGGATTCAGGTGCAAAACGGGCTCGACGGATCCGAGGCAGCGGTAATCCTCGTGACCCTTTACTGGGACTATGCACCCTGGTTCAGTTTCGAGGTTTCCCCCGGCTACCAGACCGTCTATTCTTTCACCAATCAGCTGTTTGCTTATGCATCCACTCCGATCGCCGGCGGCGGTTCCGCGCTCGTCATGGAACCGGCTGCCGGCAAGTTTTCGTTACCAGGTGGCGCGGTCCGGTTGAAGCTGACCCCTACGGCCGATGGCACGACAATTCAATGGGCCATGGAACCCCGGCCGTGAGGAATCCAATGATCCAAATCGAAATCGAGAACAGCACGACATTCCGCCGCCGCATATTTCTCCATGCGTCCCGAGTGACGGCCAGGGAACCGATTCCCCTGGCGCTCACAGCCTGGAAGTATTTCGACCTCGGCCCCGGCGCCGGCATCGGCACCGTTGACGGCGATTTTCAGCTTAGCGTCCACGTTTCCAGCATCGTCCACGGCGTGGACTACCGGACCGTCTTCTCCGAGGCCGGTTTTGGGGACGCCTTTCGCGTCGAGTTCGCGGATGGAATACCCGTTCTTTCCCGCAGCCAAACGGACGGTGAGGGGCTCGACGTAGTCAATGGGACAACGGGGCCCCAAGCCTCTGCTCTTGCCGTGACACTATACCGGGATTACGCACCGCTCCTGCAGCGAGAGGTCCCAGTCAACGGGCACGAGCAATTCGTCTTTCCCGCTGAATTGTTCTGTTACGCATCCATGCCATTCAGCGGAGAAACGGAGGCGCTGGCGCTCGAACCAACCATCGGCCGGCTGGACCTGCGGGAAGCCGGCAACCTTCGTCTCGGGCTGGTTCCCGCGGGAAGCGGGATTCAGTGGAAAGTGAATGGCAAAGCGTCGGATGTGAGCTGAGCAACTCCCCCTTTACCGCTTCACCTCAGGCGCCTTCGGCGTCACATGGATCAGGGCCCCGGCACTCGAGTCTTCCAGCATCCACAACGACCCATCGGGACCTTCTTCGACATCCCGAATACGATGGCCCACATTCCAGCGTTCCGCGGCCTTGGCGCCGCCATGGCCGTCGAAGACGATGCGATTCAGAGTCTGAGTCCCCAGCCCGCTGACGAATCCGTTGCCATTCCACTGTGGAAAGGACTGGGTGCCGCGGTAGAAAATCAAATTGCCCGGCGCAATCACCGGTACCCAATAGAGGACCGGTTTCGCGAGGTCGGGCCGCGAGTCGGGCTTGGGAATAGGAACACCGTTATAGTTATCTCCGTAGGAGACGAACGGCCAGCCATAGTTCTTGCCGCGCTCGATCAGGTTCAGTTCGTCGCCGCCGGCCGGGCCGTGCTCCACCTCCCACAATTCGCCGCTAGGCGAAAACGCCATTCCGTAGGGCGTGCGCACGCCGCTCGCCCAGGTTTCCGCCGGCGTCAGGTTGGGTCCGGGAAAAGTGTAGGTGCTCACTACCCTTGCGGACTTGGCGGCTTCGGTATCGCGGGGCGGATCGATCAGGGGAATCGTGGCAGCGCCGGTCTTCCCGAAATTGGGATTGCCGGGTGCAGGCTTGCCGTCCAGTGTCAGGCGCAGGATCTTGCCTTCCGGCTGGTTCGGATCCTGGGCGGGGGTGAAGCGCTGGCGGTCGCCGACGGCGAGGAACAGATACTTGCCATCCGCCGAGAAGGCGATCGGTCCGCCGGCCTGCCCACCCTTGCCGGTCGGCAGCTGGCGCCAGAGCACCTCGAAGTTTTCCAGGGCAGCCGAAGTATTGGTGACGTTCAGCTTGGCGCGGGCCATTGCGAAACCGCCCCCATACTCACCCGGCTCGACGTAGGTGAGATAAATGCTGTGGTCGGTCGCGTAATGCGGCGAGAGGAAGATGCCCATCATGCCGTTCTGTCCCTGAAAAAACACCTTGGGAGTATTCGCCACTTGGATCTTCTCGCCCTTTTGGGAAACAACCCAGACGGGACCGATCTTCTCCGTGATCAGCATGCGGCCATCCGGCAGGAAGGCCAGGCGCCAAGGCAGCTTGAAGGTGGTCACCGTGGTCATGGTGAAAGGAAGGCTGTCTTCGGACTGTTTCTCGCCCACGTTGACCTGCGCCCCGGCCACCCCCGGAACCAGCATGAAAAGCAGCGCGGCTCCCGCCAATCTTAGATTTGTCATGTTTTCCTGAAGAGCAAGCCTCCACTTTATGACGTTGAGGGCTGCTGCAAATCGTACAGTACCATGACGATCAGTCAAGACCGTGTCAGTCGCGCCTCAATTGTCTCCAACACGTAACAGGCAGATAACCGGGAAATGGACCAGCGCAGACACGGCTTGGCGAAATCAGAGCCATTGCCTTGCCAGGAATCATTGCGTATGCTCAAGTCATGGCTCTGCTTACCGACGACGACATTGTGCGCCTGTCACCATCGGAGCGCCTTGCCCTGATCACCCAGCTTTGGGATAGTCTCGAACAACATCAACTGCCGTTGAGTCACGCGCAGGAAGTCGAACTGGAACGCCGCCTTGCTTCGCTTGACGAGGACCGGCGCCAAGGCGTAACGTGGGCCGCTTTGAAGGCCGAACTTAAGCAGCGCTGTCCGTAGTGTTCCAAGTAGTCTTCACTCAGGCTGCACGGGCAGAATTAATCCACGCCCAAGATTGGTATGAAGGGGAAGCTTCCGGGCTAGGAAGCCACTTCCGCGCTGAGGTTGACGCCGGCATCAACCGGATGATTGCAAAGCCGCTACAATTCCCCGTGGTGTACAAGAAGACAGTGCGCCGCCTTGTTCTGCCACGTTTCCCCTATATGCTATTTTTCACCATCGAAGGCGCCACTCTTCTGGTAATCGCATGTTTCCACGGGAGTCGCGATCCGCGCCAGTGGCAGCAGCGCACCTGAACAATGAACTCGACTCCTCTCCGGAATGCATGCGAGGGTAAGTGGGCAAGAAAGGAATTTCAATCGACCCGAAGTGTTGCCCCGAGGAAAACGTTGAGTTCCATCTTCTGTTTGACCATTTTCACGAATTTTCGTATGGCTCCCTACCAATCTTGCCACGTGCGGTTGCCTTCTCGAACGCCTGCTCTGGCGTGGACGCCCGGACCAGCACGAAATTTACGTGCAGGGTACTTAAGGGCTCATCCTCGACCTTAAATCTCTCAACGATCTCGGCCAGAAACCACTCCGCGTCGCTTGGAACGTAGACCATCCTGCGTTACCGTGCGGCGAACTCGATCACGGCCACCACCTGCTCATGCGACGAGTGGACGCCGTCCATGATTTCGCTGATCGAAGCGCCTGCTCCCGGATTGTCAAACATAACGGGGCGGGCGTCCGCGTATCGCGACATACCCGTGCGCCGCTACGCTTGCCCGGGACGCTCTCCAGGGCAGAACACTGTGACCACTCCGGATTCGCCACGATTATCTTTTCCATGGTACCGGATTGCCGCCTCTCGTGGTTGGGCCGTTTCTCTCATCACCGCCGATCCAAAATTATTTCTCCCCCGCCGCCAACAACATACAAGATTCCAAACCACAGTCCCCGCCACCCGTCCCCTACTCTCGAAGCACCGGGCGAAGCTTCGCCCCAAGATCATGATCAACCCAAATCACCGACCGTTTCGCACCAACGAAGCCAATCCCAAACTGTCCGGAAATGGGATTCGCTGCGTTTCGCAAACCACAAAATCACGCCCCATCCCCATCCAGCCAACCGGAATTTGCACGAACAAACTCCGCCTAAGTCATGGGAAAGGCATATCATAAGAGATATGCCCCGGCTCCGCCTCGCCGCCATCCTCATTACCGCCGTTCCCCTCCTCGCGCAAGCCCCGGACTTCACCCGCGACGTCGAACCAATTTTCGCCAAGCGCTGTCAAGGCTGCCACGGCTCCGCCCAACAGCTCAGCGGTCTCCGTCTCGACCAGTCCGAAGCCGCGCTCAAAGGTGGATACTCCGGCCCGGTGATCATTCCCGGCAAAAGCGCCGACAGCAAACTGATCGCCCGCGTCACCAGCACGAAGAAGGGCTTTTCCATGCCGCCGGTCGGCTCGCCGCTGACCGAAGCCGAGGTCGCCACTCTCAAATCCTGGATCGACGACGGCGCTAAATGGCCCGTCCAGCAAACGAAAGCAGCGCCCGCGAAAAACACACATTGGGCCTATCAGCCCATCCGCCGCCCGGCTACCCCGGACGTCCGTAAACGCACTTGGCCCCGCAATCCGATCGATGCTTTTGTCCTCGCCCGCCTCGAATCGGAGAACATTGAGCCGTCGCCCGAAGCCAATCGAACCACGCAGATCCGCCGCCTCAGTCTCGATCTCACGGGCCTCCTCCCCACTGCCGCCGAAGTCGACGACTACCTCGCCGACAACCGGCCCGATGCCTATGAGCGCCTCGTCGATCGTTTGCTGGCCTCTCCGCACTACGGCGAAAAATGGGCCCGCCCCTGGCTCGACCTCGCCCGCTACGCCGACAGTGACGGTTACGAAAAAGATCTGGCCCGGCCGTACGCCTGGCGCTATCGCAACTGGGTCATCGACTCTCTCAATGCGGACATGCCGTATGACGAATTCGTCACCGAGCAAGTGGCCGGCGATCTCATCCCGAACGCCACCACCGAGCAGCGCGTAGCCACTGGCTTCCACCGCAACGCTCTCACCAACCGCGAAGGCGGAGTGGACCGCGCCGAAGCCCGCTTCGAGCAAACCATCAACCGCACCAACACGCTCGGTACGGTCTTCCTCGGCCTCACCGTCGGCTGCGCCCAGTGCCACAATCACAAATTCGACGCTATCAGCCAGAAGGAGTATTACCAGTTCTTCGCGTTCGAAAATAACCTCGAAGAGCGCGACATCGATGCGCCCCTCCCCGGTGAAGTCGGCCCCTATCTCCGCGCCCGCCCCGTCTACTACCGGGAACGCAAGGAGATCCTCGAACAGTACGGCATAGCCCCTCTCCAAGCCGAGTGGGAGACGCACATGCGCGAAGCAATGCTGAAACCCGGTACGAATCTCGAATGGGATTTCGCTGTCACCGCCTTCGTGGCCATGGAAGACAACGCGCGCAAGTTGATGTTGATGGACCCGGCCCAACGCTCCACCCGTCAACAGGAACAGTTGACCAATTACTTCGTGCGCAACATAGGTCCGGATTTCAACAAGCGGCCGTCTCACGCAACTTGCCTCAAGGATGCCAAGGAAAAACTCGTCGCGCTCGAAGCCGGCTTCACTCGCCTCACCCAGGCGCAGACCGTGATCGAAGATCCCGCTCCAACAAAGACCCACATCGCGCTCGGTGGCGATCATCGCGCACCCGGAGTCGAAGTCGAACCGGGCACGCTAGCCGTTCTCCCGCCCATGAAATCAAACGGAGCGCCCACACGGTTGGACCTGGCCCGGTGGATGACCTCCCGCGAGAATCCGCTCACGGCGCGTGTCGAAGCGAACCGCATCTGGCAGGAGTTATTCGGCAAAGGCATCGTCCGCACTTCGGAAGACTTCGGCACGCAGGGCGACCGTCCCTCGCACCCGCAACTCCTCGATTGGCTCGCCGCCGAGTTGCAGCAAAACGGCTGGAGCATGAAACAGCTCACCAGGACCATCGTCACCTCCGCCGCCTACCGCCAGGATTCGCACAGCCGCAAGGATCTGGAAACTCGCGATCCTGACAACACGCTGCTCGCCCGCCAATCGCGCCTCCGCCTCCCCGCGGAACTTGTCCGTGATGTGGCGCTCGAAGCCGGCGGCTTGCTCGATATGGAAATCGGCGGCAAGAGCGTCCGGCCGCCGCTCCCCAAAGGTGTAGCGGAGCTTGGCTACGCCAACAGCGTGAAGTGGAAGGAAACCACCGGGCCCGAGCGTTACCGCCGCGGTCTCTATATCCATTTCCAGCGCACCACGCCCTACCCGCAGTTGATGAACTTCGATGCGCCGGATTCCAACGTCTCGTGCACTCGCCGCATGCGCTCCAACACTCCGCTGCAGGCGCTGAATCTCCTCAACGACCCGGTCTTCCTTGAAGCGGCGCAAGGTCTGGCGCTGCGCAGTATGACCGAGGCCTCCGGCACGTTTTCCGACCGGCTGCAATACACCTTCGAAACCTGCCTCGGGCGAAAGCCGAGCCAGCAGGAAAAGGAACGCCTCAGCAAATACTTCGATCAGCAAATGGGCATCTTGAAAAAAGATCCCAAGGCAATCGAGTCTCTCTCCCCTGTAGCGCCCGATGGCGCGAACCCCGCCGAGGCAGCCGCCTGGGTCGGAGTCAGCCGGGTGCTTCTCAACCTAGACGAGTTCATTACCAGGGAATAACAATGACCTATCAACAATTCCGCATGATTCAGAGCCGCCGTAATTTCCTGCGCAACTGCGCCGGCGGGCTGGGCACCATAGCCCTCGCTGAACTGCTGCAAGCCTCCACTGACACCAATCCGCTCGCTCCGAAGAAACCGCCTTTTCCCGCCACAGCCAAAAACGTCATCTTCATGTTCATGGAAGGTGGTCCCAGTCAGGTGGACCTCTTCGATCCCAAGCCCGAACTGCAAAAATGGCACGGCAAATCACTGCCGCCATCGATGACCAAAGACATGAAACTGGCCTTCATCAAGCCGACCGCGGCCGTGCTCGCCAGCCCGCGTACGTTTAAGCCTTACGGAAAATGCGGCACCACTTTCTCTGACTATCTGCCTCACACAGCCGAGCGCGCGGACGACATGTGCCTGGTTCGCTCCATGTACACGGACGCCTTCAATCACCACCCCGGCCAGCTTTTGCTGATGACGGGCTCGGTGCAGTTCGGCCGCCCGACCTTCGGCGCCTGGGCAACCTACGGCTTAGGCAGCGAGTCGAAAAACCTGCCCGGATTCGCCGTCCTCAGTTCCGGTGTCGGCACCAGCGGCGGTGCTTCCAACTTCTCCAGCGGGTTCCTGCCCTCCACGTATCAAGGTGTTCAATTCCGCAGCGGCGGCGAGCCGATTCTCTACCTCAATAACCCGGACGGAATCACCCCCGAAACACAGCGGGCCGGCCTCGACGCTCTCAAGGATCTGAACGAAGAGCACCTCGCCAGTTCCGGAGACATGGAGATTGCCTCGCGCATTGCATCCTATGAACTCGCATTCCGCATGCAGACCGCAGGACCCGAGCTGACCGATTTTTCGAAGGAGTCCAAAGAAACGCTGGAGATGTACGGGATGAACAACGAGGTAACCCGTCCGTACGCCACCAACTGTTTGCTCGCTCGCCGCATGGTAGAGCGCGGTGTACGCTTCGTGCAATTGATGCATGCCAGTTGGGATCAGCACACCAACCTCAACAAGGGCCTCAAGAAAAACTGCGACATTACCGATCAGCCGGCCGCCGCTCTATTGAAGGACTTGAAACAGCGCGGCCTGCTCGACAGCACCCTCGTCATCTGGGGCGGCGAATTCGGCCGCACGCCCATGGTGGAGATCCGCAATACATCAGACCCGGACAACGCGGGCCGCGACCATCACCCGATCGCCTACAGCATGTGGCTGGCGGGCGGCGGCATCAAGGGCGGACAGGTAGTCGGCGCGACGGACGACCTTGGCTTCAACATCACCGAAGACAAGGTCCACGTTCATGACCTGCAGGCCACGGCACTGCACTGCCTCGGCTTTGATCACACCAAGCTGACCTACCGCCACATGGGGCGCGACTTCCGGTTAACCGACGTTGCCGGCAACGTTGTAAAGAAGATGCTCGTCTGATCGCCGCATCGGCTGCCTGACTCCGTAGGTGAGCGATCGCCAGGCCCATTCCGCCGGGCCGAACTGAAAGCGCTGCAGCCACCACACGCTGAACCAGATCTGGATCGCGAAGAAGATCACCGTAGGCACCAGACCCAGTGCGGGCCCTACGCTCCCAAACGTGTGAGTGAGCCGGTAGAAGGCCACGAAGAAGATAGACTGCGTCAGGTAATTGGTCAACGCCATTTGTCCCACGGCTCCGAACGGCGTTAGCCAGGCCCGCCACTTCGGAATCTGTGCCAGCATCAGTACGGCGCCCGCGTAGAATGCGGCCTGCGATATGGGCCCAACTACGAACGCGAGCGCCCCCACCGCGAACTGGGCCGTCCCAAACCGGATCGGTGCGCCACGATAGAGGATGCGCAGGGCGAGCGTGATGATAGACCCCGCCAGTCCGATGCAGAGGCCCCAAGCCATCACGCGCTTTACCACGGGCATATAGCGTGCGGAATCCTTCAGCAGTCCGGAGCGCCAGATCCAAAGCCCCGCCAGGAAGCGCGGCAGGGCCAGTAGCGGAATCTCGAACGGCAGGGCCCTGTTGGCGTCCACCCAATCGTGAAAACGCCGCACTGCCATCGCCCAGTAGCTGCCGTCTCGAAAGACTTGGATGGAGGATTGAATATCGGCGGCGATCTTCGCCGCATCGTCCGGTTTGCTCGGCGGCAGAAGACCAAAGCGCGCAGCGATCATCCCGCCGGTGACGATCACCAAAGGAAGACATCCCAGAGAGATGGCCCAGATCGCAACCGTCTTCTGCGTCCGCTTGCGGAAGAGGAACAGGATGAAGCCCGTCAGTGCGTAGAGGACCAGGATGTCGCCCACCCAGATCAGCCACGCATGAATCAACCCGATGGCCAGCAGAATACCCAGCCGCCGCGGATAGAACGACACCGGCCTGCCCCGCTCTTCGGCACGCGACATCTGGACTGCGAATCCCAGGCCGAACAGGAACGAGAACAGCGTCATGGCCTTCACCGTAATCAGAACGTCGATCGCGCCTTGCGCGATCTGATCCGCCGTCCCCGGGAACAGCTTCCAGATGTTCCCGTAGACCTCGAAGGGCGCGTTGAACGCCCGCATGTTCGCGGCAAGAATCCCGAACAGCGCGAGGCCGCGCAGGATATCGATTACGCCAATCCGCTCAGCCGCGGAGACCGGAGTCAGCCGGCTACTGCCGACAACTGCGGCAGCCGCTTGCGGTTCGGTTGGACCCGGCTGTATGTCAGGGATCTCCATAACCATTCCATTGGACCAAATTCATGGTGCTGCAGCCACCACACGCTAAACGGGATCTGAAGGGCAAACAGCACCACAGTGGGAATCAATCCCATCGCCGGCCCCACCTTTCCGTAGAGCTTCGTCCAGTGAAAGAACGAAGTCAGAATCACCGATTGCAGCAGGTAGTTCGTAAGGGCCATCCGTCCGACGGCGCCGAACGGAGCCAGCCGCCGCTTCCATTCCACCTTCTGCACCAGCAGCAGGACCGCACAGGCATAGAAGCAGGAAAGGGCGGGAATAGACACGCCATGAGCAACCTGGTTCAGCAATCCGGGCAGCGTGAACACACCGCGCGGCGGCTTGGCCACGAAGGCAAAATAAGCCATCGCCGCGTCACACGTCAGCCCAATCGCCAGCGACCAGCCGCAGACCTTCCGGATCAGCGGCAGATATGCCTCCACGTTCTTCAGCAGTCCCGTGCGCCAAAGCCAAAGCCCGGCCAGGAACCTCGGTAGTACAAACGTGATCACCCACCAGGCAGGCCAATTGATTTGGAACCAATCGAGCACCTTATACTGAGCGATTCCCCAAAGGCTGCCATCCCGGTAAACCGAGATCGCATGGACGATCTCCCGCGTCATCCCGGCTGGCCCCGGAGGGGCTGGCGCTGAAGGGTGGAAATGCCCCCAGATCCCAAACCCGATGGTGATCAGATACTCGCTGGAGAACAGCAGCAGAGCCCAAAAGGCCACCGCCTTCTGCGACTTATTTCGGAACAGCAGCAGCACGAACCCCATCAGCGCGTACGGCACCAGAATGTCTCCCCACCAGATTGCCAACCCGTGAATCAGGCCGATCACCAGCAGGATCGCCAGCCGCCGCGGATAAAACGAGACAGACCTGCCACGCTCCGCCGCCCGGTCCATCTGGACCGCAAAGCCCAGTCCAAACAGTAAGGCAAACAACGTCACGCACTTGCCCTGGACGAAACCCTCCATGAGCCCGGTAACAATCGAATCAGCCCTTCCGGAGAACATCCGGCCGATGTTGAAGTAGACCAGGGATGGCGCATTGAACCCTCGCATGTTGGCCATCAGGATGCCGAACAGCGTCATCCCTCGAAGGATATCGATGACATCGATCCGTTCGCCGGCGGCCACCGGCGCCATACCGCCGTCAAGGGTTTCAGACATAGGTTCCCGATGTTAACCTGAGTCATCAACCAATGCAACGCCCGGCAGTGTTTCTCGACCGTGACGGCACTTTGATGGAAGAAGTGGATCATTGCCGCTACCCTGAGCAAGTCAAAGTATTCGAAGGGGTTCCGGCGGCGTTGAGGCAACTGAAAGAGGCGGGCTACCTCCTGATCCTGATTACCAATCAGGGCGGCATCGGCCGCGGAATTTTGACCACCGAAGACTTCCATGCGGTTCAGGCCGAATTCGTCCGCCAGCTCGGCGATCCGGACCTGATCGACGCAGTCTACTTCGCCCCCGACATGCCGGGCGTACCGTCCACACGCCGCAAGCCGGCCCCTGGCATGTTGCTGGAGGCCGCCGCCGAATACGGCATCGATCTGCCGGCGTCCTGGACCATCGGAGACAAGGCCATTGACGTCGAGGCGGGCCGCGCCGCCGGAACCCGAACCGTTCTGGTTCTCACAGGCTATGGCCGTCACCAAACAGACTGCAATCCAGACCTCATCGCGGACCGCTTTACAGCACTCCCCAACCTCGCCGGCCTCTAGCACGGATTTAAAATACTTATCAGCCCTATTCAAAGAACTATCTGGGATGCTGGACTGAACCGTACTAAACTAGCCCAAAGCCTCGCAGCCCATAGTGATCGTTCCCTGGCTCTTCGTCCTGAGCATACACAGCATAGTCTGCTGAGTTTCTTAAGGATCGAAGCCATTATGAACAAACTCACACGCAGTACACTCTTTCTCCTTGCTGCTTCGTTGCTCCAGGCCCAGTCGTATCAGGGTGGAATCCGGGGACGCGTTGTCGACCCTGGCGGCGGAGCGCTCGCTGTAGCAAAAGTGACCATCATTGATGAGGCAACCGCTGTCCAGCGAGCCACTATCAGCAACGAAGCAGGCGAGTTCGTTTTCAACTCCGTAGACCCGGCGACCTACACCGTGAAGGTGGAGTCGCCCGGGTTTAAGAAGTTTGACCGGCTGGGTGTGATTGTTGCGACACAGGCCTTCATCACGCTCGATCTCAAGCTGGAGATCGGAGACGTCACCGAGAGCGTAAACGTAACCGAAGAAGTACCCTTGATGGAGACCGCTAATGCTTCCACCGGCCAGGTGATCGACCGGCAGAAGCTGGTGGACCTGCCGAACCTGGGACGCAATCCGTTCATGATGGCGAAGATTGCCGCCAACGTAGTGCAGGCGGGCGATCCACGCTTCAATCGCATGCAGGACCAGAGCGGATCGTCCGCCATCAGCATTGCCGGAGGGCCGGTCCGCGGCAACAACTACCTGCTCGACGGCGTGCCGATCACGGACAGCACCAATCGCGCGGTGATTATTCCCACCATCGAATCCGTGCAGGAAGTGAAAGTACAGGCGAACACGTACGACGCGGAGATGGGGCGCACCGGCGGCGGTATGTTCAATACCTATCTCAAGTCGGGGTCCAACGATTTTCATGGCAGCCTCTTCGGATACACGCGGCAGTCGGAATGGCTGGCCAACAACTTCTTCAACAACCGCAGCGGCGTGGCGCGACCCGATCAACCCTTCTACAACTTCGGCGCTTCGCTCGGCGGACCCGTCGTGGTCCCGAAGGTTTACAACGGGAAGAACAAGACGTTCCTGTGGTTCGGATGGGAAGCCTACCGGCAGAAGTCAGGGCTTTCGAAGGACACCGCCGTGCCGACAGTAGCGGAGCGCAGTGGAGACTTTTCGAAGAGCGTCACCAAGGCGGGTGCGCTGCAAACCATCTACGACCCCACGACAACCCGAACCGCGGCCGACGGTTCCGCCATCCGCGATCCATTCCCCGGTAACATCATCCCGGCGAGCCGCATCAATCCCGCGGGACAGGCGATCGCTTCCTACTTCCCTGCGCCACAACGGGCCACGACTTACCTCGGCGCCAACAACTACCTGGGTAACGGAGTGCTGGGAGATCGTGCGGATCAGTTGACAGGGAAGATCGATCATGAGGTCACCAGTTGGTGGCACGCCAACATGTCTTATCTGCATTACAAGAGCCGGGAGCCAGGTGGGAATCTCTTCGGCACCGTAGCTGCGCCAGGCGCCTCACTGCTCTATAGAAAGGTGGACGCCACGCAGGTGAACAGTGTCTTCACTCCAAACCCCACCACCGTCATCAGTGTCCGCTACGGCTTCAACCGTTTCCCCAACTTCACCATCTATGAGAGCTCCGGATTCGATCCCGCGAAACTGGGCTTCCCTGGCAGCTTCGTCCAACAGCTGCAATATCTGCAGTTCCCCTCCATCACCATGCAGACGATGACGGCACTCGGTTCGGGCGGCGCTTCGTGGTCCGTGTACCATTCAAAGAATGCCCTTGCCAGCGTCTCGAAATTCATGGGCCGGCACAGCTTAAAGGCGGGCTTCGACTACCGCCTGCTGCACATCGACTTCGTCAGCTTCGGCGCGGCCGGGTCATTTTCCTTCAACGATCAATTCACCCGGAAGGACCCAAACAAGGGTTCCGACGGAACAGGCAGTGACGTGGCCAGCCTGCTGCTGGGAATTCCCGCCAGCGGTTCCGCCACACAGGCTACCAAGTTCTTCCAGTTCATCCGCTACTACGCGGGCTACGTGCAAGACGACTTCCGTGTATCTTCCAAGCTGACCGTCAACATGGGCCTGCGCTACGAATATGAGACAGGGCCGCAGGACGCAAACAATCACTTCCTGGTCGGCTTCGACCCGAATGCGGTGAGTCCCCTCGGCGCTCCCGCGAAAGGTGGCGTGATGTACGCGGGCGTGAATGGGAATGGCAGCACCTGCTGCAGTCCGAGCAACAAGAAGTTCGCCCCGCGCATCGGAGCCGCTTACGCTTTGAACGACAAGACCACCATCCGCGGCGGATACGGCATCTTCTGGGCCCCCATCTCCTTCAGCGGTTTGAGCACCATCGGTTACACGCAGACCACCGACTATATCGGAACCTTCGATGGTGGCCTGACTTCCTCGGGAAGCCTCAGCAACCCGTTTCCCAACGGCCTGCTGCAGCCAGTCGGCAACTCGCTCGGGTTGCTCGCGGGCGTTGGATCCAGCGTCACCTATCCGAATCAGAATTCCGGATCGACACGGGTACAGCAGTTCTCCTTCGACATCCAGCGGCAGGTGGGCAGCATTACCTTTGCGGCGGGATATGTCGGATCGCGCACATCGAACCTCATCATCGGGACCGGAACCGTGAACTACAACCAACTGCTGCCGTCGAACTTCTCGCAGGGTAGCGCGCTGTTGCAATCGGTGGACAATCCGTTCTTCGGCAAAGGCGGCATCGGCGTGATCGCTCCGGCGAAGGTACAGCGGCAACAGCTTCTGCGGCCTTTCCCGCAGTTCAGTTCGGTCTCGGCGACGTTGGGCGACGACAATCACGCCAAGTACGATTCGTTCGTTTTGAAGGCGCAGAAACGGTTCAGCAAAGGAATGACGTTCGTGTCTTCGTGGACCTATTCGAAGAACATGGACAACTCCTTCGGCACCGGAAACTTCTTCCTGTCCAGCAGCACGTCGCCACAGAACGCCTACGACCTGGGCGCTGAATACGGTTTGGCGATTGTGAATACTCCCAGCAGCTTCAAGAATGGCGCTACCTATGAGCTGCCGTTCGGCAAAGGCAAATCCTTCCTCGGGAACAGCAACCGGCTGATGGATGAACTGGTAGGCGGCTGGCAGATCAACCTTGTGAACGTGATCCAAACCGGATTCCCGCTGACCATCGTTCAGGATCAGAACCTGAACTCAGTGATCGGCGCTGGTGTGCAGCGTCCCAACGCAACTGGCGTTTCCCCGTCCACCAGCGGCGGACTGAGCACGCGGATCGACAGCTATATCAATCCGGCTGCCTTCTCCACCGCGCCGCAGTTCACGTTCGGTAACTTGAGCCGCACGATCGGCCTGCGCAGCCCGGGCACCATCAACTGGGATCTGTCGTTGATTAAATCCTTCTCCATCTACGAGCGGTTCAAGGGGCAGTTCCGCGCGGAGGCGATCAACGCCATGAACACGCCGCAGTTCAATGGTCCGAACAGCAGCTTCGGCAATGCAAACTTCGGCAAGATTACGCAGCAGGGGAATTTCCCGCGCTACATCCAACTGGGTGTGCGGATGACTTTCTAACCGGCAGGCTCCCTGCGACTAGACTTGTTGCAGGGAGCCTTTTTTTAATGCGCATAGCAGAGACGATTACCTCTGAACTGGAACGTGAAGCAGTCACCACTCGAAACCTTCTGGCACTTGTCCCCACCGATCAACTCACCTGGAAACCGTGCGGGACTTCTATGAGTCTTGGGGTCCTGGCGAATCATATCGCTACGCTCCCGGGTGGAATTGCCACCGTGGGAGCGATGGATGGCCTTGATCTGAGTAACCTCAATCCTCCCGCGCCGCCTGAATCCACTGCCGCTGTTCTCGCAGCTTTTGATGAGGGCGTGGCAAAAGCCAAGGCCACCATTGACGCCATGGGAGACGAAGCGCTGATGGCAAACTGGTCGCTGACGAAGGGCGGCAATGCCATTCTGACAGTTCCCCGAATGGGCCTCTTCCGCAGCATTCTACTCAACCACCTGTACCATCACCGCGGTCAGCTCAGCGTCTATTTGCGGATCCTGGGGATCAGGATGCCGTCAATCTATGGACCGAGCGCGGATGAGAATCCGTTCGCTTAAACCAGCTTCGTCTTGCGGATCGGCAGATCGCGAACCCTCTTGCCGGTGGCGGCGAAGATGGCGTTGGCGATGGCCGGTGCGATGGGCGGAACTCCGGGTTCGCCCACGCCCACCGGAATCGCCGTGCTGGGAATCAGGTGCACGTGCGTGACGTAGGGCGCTTCGTTGATACGGGCCACGCGATAGTTGTTGAAGTTCGATTGCTGGATTTGCCCGTTGGCAGCGGTGATTTCACCTAGCATGGCGATGCTGGTGCCGAAGACCGCGGCGCCTTCCAGTTGCGCTTTGACACGGTCGGGATCGATGATCTGACCGGCGTCAATAGCAATGTCGACCCGCGGGATTTTCACTTGCCCCTTGTCGTCCACTTCCACTTCCACCACTGCGCAGACGTAGGCGAGAAAACTGCGGTGGGCGGCGATGCCCAGAGCGCGGCCTTTCGTTGGCTTCTTCTTCGCCCAGCCCGATTTATCGGCTGCCACCTGGATCACGTTGCGCAGGCGGCCCGTGTCGAGCGGATACTCCTTGATCGGCTTGCCGTTGTTCCAATACTTCACTCCCTGGGCTTCAAGGTCCAGGTGTTTCGGCGTACCGATGACGTCGAGCAGATACTCGACGCGGTCGCGGCCAGCCGATGCGGCCAGTTCATCGATGAACGAATGAATGGCGAAGGCGTGATAAATGTTCGCCACGGCGCGCATCCAGCCCTGGCGGATGTGATTCTTCGCCGGGCCGTTCTCCGCGCGGTGATTGGGAATGTCGTAGGGAAGGTCCACCCATCCCATTCCCATTTCAAACTCCTGCCCATATTCGGCGGAGGCATCGAACGTAGAGCCGATGGTCGGGAAGACGCTCCGCTGCAGCCAGGCCGTCGGGCGGCCCTTGGCGTCGGTGGCGGCTTTCATATGCATCGCCGCGACCGCGTGATAGAAGTCGAACTTGATGTCCTCTTCCCTGCTCCAGACTACCTTCACGGGCTTGTTGAGCTTCTGCGAAAGGATGGCAGCCTCAGCTGCGTAGTCGGGCTTCGATTTGCGTCCGAAGCCTCCGCCCAGCAGTGTCACGTGGCAGATGACGTTTTCCTTGGGGATGCCGAGCGCTGCGCCAACGGTCTCTTGAACAGCCTGCGGATTCTGCGTCGCCGTCCAAACCGTAGCCTTGCCGTCTTTCACTTCCGCAATGGCCGCCGGCGGTTCCATCGCCGCGTGAGCCAGCATCGGCACATAGTATTCGGCTTCGTGAATCTTGTCCGCCTTGGCGAAAGCCGCGTCCACGTCCCCGATGTTGCGCACCTGCTTCTGCGGCTTGCGGGCCGTCTCGAACAGCGATTTCTTGTAGGCTTCCGAATCGAAGGAGGTGTTAGCGCCAAGGTCCCAATCGACCTTCAGCTTCTTGCGCCCTTGCATGGCGCTCCAGGTATTGTCGGCGATGACGGCCACCCCGCCCAACGCTTGAAAAGCGTGCGGCGGTTTGAACCCGTCGATGACCACCGTTTGCTGAACGCCCTTGACCGCGAGCGCGGCCTTATCGTCATGCCCCTTGAGCCTTCCACCGTAAACCGGAGAGCGCTCGATGGATGCATAGACCATACCCGGTACCCGTGCATCCATTCCGAAGGTGCCCTTGCCGACCACGATGTCGCTGAGGTCGGTAGAAGGAACGCCCTTCCCCATGTAACGGAATTCGGAGGGCGATTTCAGCCTCAGCTCGGTCGATTTTGGGACAGGCTGCAACGCGGCGAGCGCCGCCAGTTCGCCGTATCCCAGCTTCTTCCCGCTCTTATGGACGATCTGGTGATTGACGGCTTTGCATTCCGACGCCGGCACTTTCCACTTTTCAGCAGCGGCTCGTTCCAACATCAGACGCGCGCTGGCGCCGGCTTCGCGGATGGTGACGATGAAGTCCCGAATGGAGCAGGAGCCGTCCGTGTTCTGCGATCCGTATTTCGGATCGCCGATGGCCTGTTCAATCTTGACGCGTTTCCAATCGGCTTCCATTTCGTCCGCCAGAACCATAGGCAGAACGGTGCGGATGCCGGTGCCCATTTCGGACCGGTGCGCGAGGATGATCAAGGTACCGTCGGGTTCGAGGCCCAGCCAGATGCCCGGATGCCAGGCAGTGTCCGCGGCCAGTTTCGCCGCCTGCGCTTCGGACGGAAGAAGTTGCGCGCCTAACACGAAGGCTCCGGCGGAGAAGATGGTGCCGAGGAAGCCGCGTCGGCTGACGACCTGGATGCTTTCGGGACTCATGCTTTGGCTCATGCTTTTACCCCCGCAGCCTGCTTGATGGCCTGACGGATGCGCTGATACGTACCGCAGCGGCAGATGTTCCCTTGCATGGCCTGGTCGATATCCCCGTCGGTGGGCTTGGGTTTTTCCTTCAGCAGCGCAGCCGCCTGCATGATCTGTCCGCTCTGGCAGTAGCCGCACTGCGGGACGGCGCATGCTTTCCAGGCGGTCTGCAGAGGGTGCGTGCCGGCGGGACTGAGCCCTTCGATAGTCAGCACCGACTTGCCCGCCGCACTCTGCAACGACGTGAGGCAGCTGCGGGTGGCTACGCCATCCACGTGAACCGTGCAAGCTCCGCACAGTCCCTGACCGCAGCCGAACTTGGTGCCGGTGAGTTCCAGCAGATCTCGGAGGTACCAGAGGAGCGGCATCTCCGGATCGCCGTCAAATTGCCTGGCAGTCCCGTTTACTTTGAGTTGAACCATGTTTTCTCCCGGAACTAGCAGTTTACAACAGCGTGCCGGTGTATGATGACTCCCATGCGAAAACTTTTACTGTCAATGGTGTGCGCTCTCGCGCTGGCCGCGGCAGAGGATCTGAAGAAGATCACCTTTGAAAGCGAGCCGAGCATGGTGATGGCCAATGGCAAGCTGGAGCTCACCATTTTTGAGAAAGGGGCCACGTTCGCAAACCTGGTGCTGGGCAACGATGCGGAGAAGTTAAGTCCCCTTTGGAATCCGGCGCGAATGGCGCGGGAGACCGGGAAACCATCGCAGTTTGGCTCCAGCTTCGGGCATTTCATCTGCGTGGATGGCTTCGGGCCTGCTTCGAAGGAAGAGACTGCGGCCGGGCTCACCGGGCATGGAGAGGCACACATTCAAAAGTTTGAAGTGAAGTCATCAAACAAAGAGGGAAAGACATCAACCTTGGTACTCGCCGCCAAGCTGCCGATTCTGGAAGAGCTGTTCACGCGCACCATCCGCATGGTGGATGGCGAGAACGTGATCTACGTGACCAGCGAGCTGGAGAACCTGTTGGGTTTCGACAGGCCGGTCAATTGGGCCGAGCACGCCACCATCGGCTCCCCGTTTCTCGAACCGGGTGTAACAGTCGTGGACATGTCAGGAAAGCGGGCCATGGTGCGGCCCTATGAGCCGAGCGAGCGGGGCCTGCCGCACCGCATGGCGTCCGGCAAAGAGTTCACTTGGCCCGATGCGCCGCTGGTAAGTGGCGGAACGGCGGATGTGCGGCGCGCGCCGTCTCCTCCGAATTCCGGCGGGCACACAACCACGCTGATGGATCCGAGCCGCAAGTATGTCTATGTGACGGCGCTGCATCCGGGAAAGAAGTTGATTTTGGGCTACGTGTTCCGGCCCGATGAATACGCCTGGACGCAGAGCTGGGAGAACTATCCGCCAACGGGAAAGCTCGCGCGCGGGCTGGAGTTCTCTTCGCAGCCCTTCGACGTCTCACGCAGAGAAGCGGTGACTACAGGGACCATGTTCGGCGTGCCCACGTACCGCTGGCTGCCGGCGAAGTCAAAGATTGGCAGCCACTTTCTGATGTTCTATGCACACGCACCCGAGGGAATGGTGCAGGTGGATGATGTGCAGTTGGAGAACGGAAAGCTGACCGTGGAAGATCACAAATCCGGCAAGAAGCTTGTGCTGGACGCGTCGCTGCCCCTGTAAGCCTTATTCGTAGCGCAGTGCTTCCACCGGGTCGAGCTGTGATGCCTTGATTGCCGGCCAGACTCCGAAGAAGAGTCCAATGGCCACCGAGACAGTGAAGCCGGTGACCACCGCCCACATAGGAACCTCCGCGCGGAGGCTGGGGAAGACGGCGCCGACGATGAGCGTGACGCAGATGGAAAAGACGACCCCGATAATTCCACCTGCACCGGTGAGCGTGACCGCCTCGCCGAGGAATTGCAGAACAATATCCCCGGAACGCGCGCCCACTGCCTTACGTATGCCAATTTCACGCGTGCGTTCCGTAACGCTTACCAGCATGATGTTCATTACTCCGATACCGCCAACCAGCAGGCCGAGGCCGGAAATCGCAATGGAGACCAGCACGATCATGCCCGTGATTTTGTCGAAATTCTGAATGATGGAATCGGCCGTCGAGATGGCGAAGTCATCCTCGTCCTTGGCAGGTGTCCGGCGCAGCTTGCGCAGCGCGGAACGGATCTCCTCAATCGCATCGGCGCGGTAACCGGTGCGCGCTTTCGCCGTGAGGAAATAATTTTCCGATTGCGGATAGCGCAGATGCGCTGTCTGGAATGGAATGATAATCTGTTTGTCCAGGCCGTTTTCGCCAAAAAAGCCGCCCTTGGCGGGTGCAAAAACCCCAACGACCGAATAGTCGGCTCCATCAATAAATATGGTCTGCCCGATAGACTTCCCCGCCGGGAAGAGCGCTTCGGCAATGCTGGAACCAAGAACGGCGACACGCTGCGCGCGCTGCGCCTCGTCCTGCGTAAAGATCCTTCCTGAGCTGACTTCACGCGGCGAGATGGTGTATAGATTCGGAGTGGTACCGGCCAGCGCCATGTTATCCGACTCAAAGCCTGGCACCTTGGCACTGAAGAATTTGCCGGGCTGAGGATTGATGAACAGGCTGATGCCGACGTCATCAATGGACCGGCACACCGACTTCAAGTACTCGGCGTATTCCGGACGCATCGGCTTGCGCTTCAGCTCCTTCGGCCTTGCGCCGCCACCGCTGGGGTCGCCGCTCGCCTTGGCGATGAAGACATTGTCGGGACCGAACTCCTGAAAGAAATCGACGATCCCCTTGCGCAGGCCGGTAAGTAGAGAGCTGACCGTAACCACGGTGGTGATTCCGATGACAATGCCCAGAATCGTAAGAGCGGAACGGAACCGGTGCGACCACACCGCATCGAGCGCAATGGAAATGGTTTCTCGAACGCTGACGTTAACCGGAGTCAATCGGCACGCAGCGCTTCGACCGGGTCGAGCCGCGCTGCCCTCCTTGCGGGATACCAGCCGGACACGACGCCGACGACGGTAGAGACAAAAATCGAGAGAAAGACGTACGGCAGCGTGACCTTCAGCGTAGCGCCGAAGGCCGCACTGAGGATATACGACACCAGCGCGCCCAGGGCCAACCCGACGAGGCCGCCGGCGAGAGACAGAATAACGGACTCGGTGAGAAACTGCATCATAATGTCGTTCTGGCGCGCCCCCAGGCTCTTGCGGATTCCGATTTCACGGGTACGCTCCGTGACGCTGACGAGCATGATGTTCATGATGACAATGCCGCCGACGATCAGCGAGATGCTGGTGACAGGAACAACGATGGCAGCGATGATACCGAGGATCGAATCGACAAAAGATCGCACTGAATCCGGCGTGAGCGTATCGAAGTTGTCATCCTGGCCTGGCGGTGTGTGGAAATGCGTGCGCAGAGCGGATCGGGTAATGTCGAGCGAGGCGTCGAGACCAAGCCCGGTACCGGCACGGCTCTTGCCGAACACGGACGTACCGTTGCGGGCGCCGAACAACTGCTGATAAACGGTGATGGGGATGTAAACCGGGTTGTCGAGGCTGCGTCCGAAAGACGAACCCTGGCGTTCCAGCAATCCAATAATGGTGAAGTCGTTCCCGGAAATGCGGATCTTTCGACCCATGGGAGATGTGCCCGGAAAGAGCGCGGTGCGGATATCGTCGCCGATGAGGGCGACGTGCTGGCGCATGCGCTCCTCTGGCTCGACGAAAAAGCGGCCGTCGGAGATGGGAACATCACGAATGTCAGGCAGAGTAGAAGATGCGCCGATAATGGCCGCGCCTTCAAAGGTCTGATTGTCGCCCTTGACGTCTTCCGTACGCTGCGCGTAGGGGCTGTAGAGAATACTGTCGCCCGTGACCGCGCGCAGGTAAGCCACGTCTTCCGGCCGGATACGTTTGTTGCGGCGCTGCTTGTCGGCGAACTGCTTGCGCGTAAGGCGCCCGACGGAGGCGATCTGTGCGATGAGGTAGCTGTCAGTGCCGAATGCCTTTGCCGTGATTCCTTCCGCATAGACGCCGAGGCCGTCTATGGCCGCGCCGACGAGGATGACGCTGGCCACGCCGATGATGATGCCGAGGAGCGTGAGGAAGCTGCGGAGCTTGTGCGCACGGATGGAATCTGTGGCCAGGGACAGGGCCGTGGAGATGTTGTACGAAAGATTCATCGAGCGGTTACTACTATCATGGCATTGGTTGGACCAGGCGATCAGATGAGCCGGGATTGCCTTAGCGCGGCTGATTCGCTCCAAACGGGTCGTCTTTGGGATACAGCGGTAGGTCCGCTTCGCAAGCGACACCTGGCTGCACGCTAAATTCGTGCGCTAAAACGAATTTCATGAACCAAATAAATATTCCCTCCGGCAACGTTGGACTTACGTGATACAGTCCCGCTGGAAGCCCTGAGAACTCGAAGGAACCATCCGGGTTCGAGGAGGTTCGGAATTCAGCGGAACCGGTCTTTGCTGTAATCGAAATCGATCCAATGGGCTTGGCTTCGAGGCGGCTTGCGGGAGAGACACCAGGGTATGGTTCGGTTCCGATGAATCCGAAGATCTGGGCCGCTGGTCTTCGTTCCTTGATTGCGCGGAGTTGGCGGACCAACGCAGTCGCCACAATCACTGGCCGTGTCCCGAGACAACTACTGGTCCATAGTTCAGATTTGATTTTGTTCGCAAACACGAGGTATTCGACACCCATTCGAAACGGATAGCCGGAGTCAGTCCCTCTACTTTTGTTCACGGTGACCCATTTTTGACCCAAAGGCGTTCCCAGGGTTTCAGAAACGGCAAAGTCGACTGCGATGGATGAGGGACCAGCCGCTTTATAACGAATCGGAGTTCCGACAAACACCACGCCAACATCGGATATATTCCAGCAAGGGAAATACGGACCGCAGCTAAAGGAAACGCCCGCTCCTTGCCAGAATCCGAATAGGGCAACAAGCTTGACCAACCGCATCGAACCGCCTTTGGTTTGCCCGCACAGTGCTATGCGACGATGAAAATATGCGGTTCCGGGAAATCCTCACGTTGACAGCCCTTATCTTAGCGCCATGGACTTCGGCTTAGCGTCTCTCGGGCTGGAATTCGGGGCCTCTGACTGTCTATTGAAAATTCCTGCTGGTGGGTTCGAACCTTTACGCGACTGAAGGCCGCCATTGCGGTCTTTCCGGAACGTTAGCACATGGGCAGCAGATGCTTTTGGATTTTCCCCATGGCGTTGCGCGGAAGCTGATCCACCGCCTGGAAGGCTCTCGGCACCTTGAAGGAGGCGAGCTTTTGACGGCATTCCGCTTCGAGAGCCGCCGCATCGAAGACTCCATCGGCGACGATGAAAGCCACAGGCACTTCGCCGCGGACGCGGTCCGGTACCCCGACTACTGCCACTTCTTTGACGCCTGTCTGTTCCTGAAGGAACTCCTCAATCTCGCGGGGATAGATGTTGAAGCCGCCGGAGATGATGAGATCGCTCTTACGGCCGCAAAGCGTATAGTAGCCGTCCGCCGCTCGTGTCGCCAGGTCTCCGGAACGGAAGTATCCGTCGCGAAAAGCAGCTTGTGTGGCTTCGGGACGGCGCCAGTAACCGGCAAAAATGTTTGGACCTTTCAGGCACACTTCGCCGGTTTCGCCATCGGGGACGGGATTGCCCTCAGGATCCATCAGCCGGACGGAAATGCCTGGAAACGGCAGGCCAACACTGCCTGGCCGCCGCTCGCCTGTGTAGGGATTGCCGATGTTCATGAGAGTTTCGCTCATGCCGTAGCGTTCCAGGATGGTGTGGCCGAAGCGTTCTGCAAACTCTTCCATAACGTGGGCCGGAAGAGGTGCAGAGCCGGATACGAAAAGCCGCATCGTGCTGCCGATCTCGCGAGCCGTTGCTCCCGGAATGTCCAGGAGGCGTACGTATATCGTAGGCACTCCGAAGAACAAGGTCGGTTGAAATTCCAACATGGTGGCCGCCGCCTTCTGGTGTTCAAAACGTTCCAGTAAGCGCATGAAGCAGCCGCTTGCAAGCCAGCAGTGTAGTCCATTCCCCAGCGCGTGTACATGGAACAGCGGAAGGCCGAGAAGGAATCGATCCGTTTCGGAAATCTGCCAGCAAGTGACGAGGTTAATGGCATTCGACGCGAAGTTGTTGTGCGTCAGGATCGCGCCCTTCGAGGTCCCCGTGGTGCCGGAGGTGTAGATGATGCCTGCGGGATCGTCACCGTCCAGTGCGATAGCGGGCCGGCCGGGCTCCAGTGCGAAGGCGGCCTCGGTCAGCTCGGCCGGCCGCCAGATTGACACTTCCGCGGCGATGTCCGCATCGGTGACCAACACCGAGGGCCCGGCGTCTGTGAGGATGTGCGCGATCTCGCGGTCCCGGTAGAGAATGTTTACTGGAACGAAGACGATTCCGGTCTTGACGCAGGCGAGGAAGATGTCAATCAGTTCAATGCAGTTGGCCAGATAGACACACAGCCGGTCACCTTTGCACAGCCCGCGCTGGAGGAATAGTTGTGCGAGGCGGTTGCTGCGGGCGTCGATCTCTCCGAATGAATAGGTGGCTCCGCGGAATTCGAGGGCCGGCTTTTCGCGGCGTCCGACCAGCGACAGATCGAAGAGGTGGTTGAGGTTCATATCAAAACATCATGTAGCATGCGGCGGCGCCGACTACAGACATGGAGAGTCCCCAGGCCAGTAACTGGTTGAAGAGCTTCCGGCAGTCTACACTGGCCGGAGCGGCGGCGAGACACAACGCGCCGATGGTCGAGAGCGGCGAAACGTCAACCAGGTGGCCTCCTACATTGATGGACGACGCGATGGCCATGGCATCCGCTCCGCCCAAGCGCTCGACAAGACCAGGAACAGTTGGGAGAAACGCGGGCAGTACCACGCCGGATGTGCTGGCATAGACCGACACGAGACCTGTGACGAACGCGACCACGGCCGTAACCGTGTGCCGCGTGGAGAATCTGGCGAGCATCGCGGTGAACAATTCCATGCCGCTGGTTTTTTCGAGCAAGGCGATCAGCACCGTCACACCGCAGACCATCAGAATTACGCCCCAAGGCATGCGCCGGATGGACTCTTTGTGATCGGCCGCCTGCAACGCACAGAGGATTACACCGCAAGCGAATGCGCCCATGCCGACGTTTACCTTCAGGGCGATTACTGCGATCACAAGCAACGCTACCAGTGCGATGGTGATCCAGTGGGTCCGCTCAAACCGGGCGCCGACGGAGTCTTCGCTTGTGTAAGTGAAGCGGAACAGCTTCCAGCCGCCCAGAAGGAAATATCCGCCGAACGCCACAACAACGTGCGCGAGAAGATTGTTACGGTAGGTGACCCACTCGACACCCGACATCCCAATCCGCGCCATCAGGTTAGTGGCGATGATCCCTGTGGGCGCAAGCGGCGAAAGCGCTCCTGCGTTTGCGCCGTTGCCGACCATGATGGCCATGAGGAATGCCGGGATACGAGCCTGTGACGCCACGCTCATGGCGATTGGCGCAAGCAGCGCGGCGGTGGCGATATTGCCGGGGCCGATGGTCGCCAGCGCAGCCGCGACCACGAAGAACATTACGGGAATCACACCGGTGTTGCCCCGGCAAAGGCGCACGGCGTGATGCGCGATTCGGTCTAGCGTACCGTTGACCTGCGCCTGCGTGAAGAAGAGAGCGACACCCGTCAAGGTGAGAAACAGCGAGACGGGGAAACCCGCGGTAAGCTGATCGACCTTCATGCCGCCGATGACGACTCCGACAATCCAGGCCAGAGCGATGGCCAGTACGCCGACGTTGATTTCAGTGAAGCAACTGATGGCGATGGTGACCAGCAGCGCGCCCAATGACAGGTAGGCGAGATTCATCGCAGGCGATCCATGACGGACCAAACGTCCTCCACGTTTTCGCCGCGGCACGCGTAGATACGGTCGTACAGGTTCACTGTGGGGTCGCAGTGGGGGTGCAGAAATTCGATGCGATCTCCGAGGCGCGGTTTGCCCGCGCAGGCCTCCACATCAACGTAGCCGAACTCATCCCCACCCCAGCGGTATTTCGCGCCTTCGAGATTCACGGCCTCCGGGCCATACGCCCGATCAGTGGAAAAAGCCTTGAAGCCGGCGTCTACCGTGACGAAGGCGTCATGGTTCGCGCTGATCACCGTGGTGAGAACAGTCAGGGCGCGGAGAAAGGGCATGTTCAGGCGGCTGTACGCCAGATCCATCAACGCGTACGAACCGGCCTGCATCTCAGTCACTTCCGGAATGTCGCTGTCTATGTCCCATGAGCCAGTGCTGCCGCCCGTAAGGATGGTAGTGCAGAGGCCTTTGCGATCCATGGCGCGGCGGGTTTCAGAAGCCAGTTGAAAGCCGGCTTCCGAGGCGCGACGGCGCTCTTCGCGCGTGTTCGCATGCGACCCCAGTACAGAGTAGGCTTGATTGCCGCGCAGCGTGAGATTCGAGGCCTGGTCCACTGCCTCGGCGACAGCGAGAGCCTGCCCGTCGGGCCGGGCTCCGGTGCGGTGATCACCTGGGTCGAGGTCAACCAAAACATCGACCCGCCGGTCGGAACTACGGGCAACTTCGTTGTACCAGTCGACCTGCTGGATGTGATCGACTACGACCATAGCACCAGTCTTTGCGGCCCGCGCCATCTTGATTGGATCTGCGAGGGGAGAGGTGAGCAGCAGGTCAGTGATACCGGCGGCGGCCATCAGTTCGGCCTCGGCTACAGTGGCGACGCAGATACCGGTAGATCCGGCCGCGAGCTGCCGCTTCGAGATTTCCACACACTTGTGCGCTTTGGCGTGCGGACGCAGGGCCTTGCCGGAAGCCTGCGCGTGGGCCGCCATTTGCGCGAGGTTCGCCTCGAAGCCGTCGATATCCAGACGCAGTGCCGGCGTGGGAATCTGGTTTATGGTGAGCAAGGATTATTAGAACCTTGCGGCGGAGCGATAGTCAACGCCTCTGATATTCTTCCTTCGTGAGCCTCGTTCAGATAGACAGCAGCCTGCAAAGCGAGCTGGAAAGCCGCATCGGCGGAGAAGTCCGGTTCGATACCATCTCGCGAGCGCTGTATTCCACCGATGCCAGCGTTTACCAGATACAGCCGCTCGGCGTTGTGATCGCCAAGAGCCGCGAGGACATTTTGTCCACGCTGGCAATCTGCCGCAAGCATCGCGTCGCCGTCACCATGCGCGGAGGCGGCACCTCCCAAGGCGGACAGGCCATCGGCGCGGGCATTCAAATTGACACGTCAAAATACTACAACCGCATCCTTGAATTGAATGCGCAGGAACGATGGGTCCGCGTGGAGCCCGGAATCGTACTGGACGAATTAAACGCGCAACTGGCTCCGCACGGGCTGCGATTCGCGCCGGATATCTCCACGGCAAGCCGCGCTGCTGTTGGCGGAATGATGGCCAACAACTCCAGCGGAGCGCGTAGCGTGCTCTACGGCAAGACTATCGATCACGTGCTGGAACAAGTGGTGGCGCTGTCCGACGGAAGCGTTGTCCATTTTCGCGAACTCCCGCGCGCAGAAGTGCCTCTAGGCGACACCCTGGAGGCCGCCTGTTATCGCACGGTCCTGCGGCTGGCAAAAGACCATGCCCAGGAAATTGACCGCCGGTACCCAAAAGTGCTGCGACGCGTCGGTGGCTACAACCTGGACGAGTTCACAGACCAGTCGAAGCCGGTTAATCTGGCGAAGATTCTGGTCGGGTCGGAAGGAACACTGGGCATTGTTCTGGAGGCTAAGCTGCGGCTGGTGCCCCTGCCGAAAGCGAAAGCCGTGATGGTGATTGCCTTCGCGGATCTGCTGGAATCGCTCGCGGCCACACCGGTGATTCTCACCCACAAACCTTCGGCAATCGAAGTGATGGACAAAGCGATTCTCGACAACACACGGCAGAACGTGGGACTGGACAGGATCCGGAACCTATTCATACCCGGGGACCCGGGAGCCACTTTATGTGTCGAGTTTTATGCCGACCGCAAGGAGGATCTGCCGCCGCGCCTGGCCGCATTGGAACAGGATCTACGCTCGAAGAATTACGGCTACGCCTATCACTCCGAGACCGACCTTGCAGCGCAGGCGAAGATCTGGAGTCTGCGCGAGGCGGCGCTGGGCCTTTCAATGGCGATGAAAGAAGACGCCAAGTCTATCTCGTTCGTGGAAGACACGGCGGTGCCTCCTGAAAAGCTGCGCGATTACATCGAACGGTTTCTCGCCATCATCCAAAGACATGGCACCACTGCCGGAATCTACGCGCACGCTTCAGTGGGATGTCTGCATGTGCGGCCCGTCATCAATCTGAAAACCGCCGCAGGGATCTTGCAGTTCGAGGCGATAGCTCAGGATGTCGCCGAGCTGGTGCTGGAATTTGGCGGCGCGCTATCCGGCGAGCACGGTGACGGGCTGGTGCGCAGTCCCTTCATGCGAATGATGTTTGGCGACACCTTGTACGAGGCATTCCGGGAGATCAAGAATACTTTCGATCCCCTGGGAATCTTAAATCCCGGTAAAATTGTGGATGCCCCGCCAATCTCGTCGAACCTTCGTTTCGGCGCGAGTTACGTGACGGCGAAGCCTGCTACTTTTTTCGATTATTCCGAGTACGGCGGAATGGGCGGCGCGGTGGAAATGTGCAGCGGAGTAGGGGCCTGCCGAAAGAAATTGTCCGGGAATATGTGTCCTTCCTACATGGCGACGCGAGACGAACGCGATACTACACGAGGCCGGGCAAATGTTTTACGCCTGGCCATGGCCGGGCGGCTGGAAGAAGCAGGACTGGGCGACAAAGGCGTGTTCCAGGTGATGGACCTGTGCCTGGAATGCAGGGCTTGTAAGGCGGAATGTCCGGTGGGCGTCGACATGGCGCGATACAAGAGCGAATTTCTGGCCGACTATTGGAAGCGCCACGGAACGCCACTCAAGGCGCGCGCGCTGGGTAATATTCACAAACTCTCGGTGTGGGGCAGCCGGTTCGCGCCGCTCTCTAACTGGATTTCCACCATTGCTCCAGCCCGCTGGATGAACGAAATGCTGCTTGGCGTAGACCGGCGTCGGACCCTGCCGGAATGGAAGCGGGAAACATTTGCGATGTGGCTGGCGGGGAATCCGCGGAAGAATTCGCCCGGCAAAGCGGTTACGTTATTTAATGACACCTTCACAAACCATTACGATCCGGAGATTGGGATCGCCGCGGTTGAGGTTCTGGAACGCGGCAATTGCCGCGTGCAGGTTGCAAGACCAGGCTGCTGCGGCCGTCCCCTGATTTCTCAAGGATTATTGGCCGAGGCTCGGGAACACGCGGAGAAAGTAGTGGAAGGGCTCTTTCCAATCGCCGACCGGGGTGAGAAGATTCTATTTTGCGAGCCGAGCTGCCTCTCGGCGGTAAAGGAAGACGCGCCGTCGCTTTTGCGAGGCGCTCTGAAGAATCGCGCGCAGACAGTAGCCGGGGCGTGTATGTCGTTCGAAGAATTTGCGGGCCAACTGGAACTGCCTCTTCAAGCGGGTCCGGAAAAGATCCTGCTGCATGGACATTGTCATCAAAAGTCGATGGGACTTCTGCCGGCGGCGATGGCATTGCTGTCGCGCATTCCCTCGGCTACCGTGGTAGATCTGGATGCCGGATGCTGCGGAATGGCAGGATCGTTCGGGTATTCGAAAAAGCACTACGAGGTTTCTGAAACGATAGCGAACCGGAAGCTGTTGCCGGCAGTCAAGGCGATGAAGTCCGGTGATGTTCTGGTGGCCGCGGGCACTTCCTGCCGTCATCAGGTAGCTGAATTAAATGGACACCGCGGAGTTCATCCGGCGGTGCTGATCCGGAGCCTTCTGCCATGAAACTTTTCATCCCCATTATATTTGCCGGTCTTTGCGCGGCGCAGCAGGAGCCTCAGCCACGGGTGGTCGATCCGGGTAAGACCGGCGGCCCTCCATCAGACGCAACCATCCTCTTTGACGGCAAGGACGTGAGCAACTGGACGTCGGTGGACGGAAAGCCGGCGGCATGGCCGGTGAGCGACGGGGTGATGACGTGCAAGAGCGGAACCGGCGACATCTACAGCAAACAGAAATTCGGCAGCGCGCAACTCCACGTGGAGTTTTCCACGCCGCTGATGCCGAATGCCAAGAGCCAGGCGCGGGGTAACAGCGGCGTCTATTTACAAGGACGCTATGAAATCCAGGTACTGGATTCGTTCAACAATCCCACCTATCCGAACGGATCTTGCGCGGCGTTGTACGGACAATCGGCGCCGCTGGTGAACGCTTGCCGGCCACCCGAACAGTGGCAAACCTACGACATCATTTTCCATGCCCCGGCGTGTGACGCGGGCGGCACGGTGACAGTGCCGGGCACCCTGACCATACTTCATAACGGCGTACTGGTACAGGATCACGTAACGATTAAGGGGGTCTCCGGCGGTGCTCAAAAGGGCAGCGTCTGTGAACCGGGACCGCTCCGATTGCAGGATCATTACAGCCCGAATGTAAAGGAGACGTTCATGCGTTTTCGAAATATTTGGTATCGCCCGCTACAATAGCCCGAATCAAAATCCGGGCGGCTCGCATCCACTAGGGAGGTGTTTCAACTATGCACATGAGCCGTATGGCTTTGCTTCTCCTTATTGTTGTAAATTTTGTTACAGTAGCCTGCCAAAGCAACTCAGAGGCACAGAAAGTCAACGCAGGTCCCCCGCCGCCCCTCGTTGCAGTCCAGACAGTAAATCTTGAGGACGTACCCATCTACAACGAATATGCGGCGCAAACCTACGCCCGCGACCTGGTGGAAGTGCGGGGACGAGTGGACGGATATATTGAGAAGCGGCTCTTTCAGGTTGGTTCCGACGTAAAGGCCGGGCAAGTTCTCTACGTTCTGGACGTCCGGCCCTACGAAGCCGACGTGGCACGCGCCAAGGGCGAACTGGGGCAGAGCGAGGCCAACCTGGAGTTTGCCAAGCGTCAGGTGAGCCTGGCGCAAGCCGAAGCCGACCTGGCCCAGGCACAGGCCAACTACGTGAAGGCCACTCAGGACGTGAACCGGCTGAAGCCCCTGGTGAAAGAGGATGCCGCTGCCCAGCAGGACTTAGACAACGCCATTGCGGCGCAGGACGCCAACCAGGCGAACGTGAACGCCAAGAAGGCGAACGTGGAACAGAATCGTTTGTCCACGCGGGCACAGATCGATACGGCCCAGGCGCAGGTGGAATCGAAGAAGGCCCTGCTGCGTACCTCCGAACTAAACCTGGAATACGCAACCATCACTGCACCTATCAGCGGCCGGATTGGGGACAGCCTGATTCAAGTGGGCGGCCTGGTTAGCCATAACGCCGCGCAGCCGCTGACCACGATTGTCCCACTCGATCCGATTTGGGTGCGCTTCAAAGTCAGTGAGAGTGAGTACCTCACCTATCAGCGCCGTGACGATCGGACCCAGACAAGGCTGCTGCCCTTGCAAATGGTCCTGGCCGATGGAAGCGTGCACCCTTATCCGGGCCACATCGAGAATACTGTGAACCAGGTTGACCCCAAGACGGGAACGCTGGAATTACAGGCTACCTTCGCGAATCCGCAGCACAATATTCTACCCGGCCAGTTCGGACGCATTCGCCTGCGCATCAATGAACGGAAGGGTGTGCTGCTGGTCCCGCAGCGCTCCGTGCAGGATCTGCAGGGTACTCAATCCATTATGACCGTCGGCCCGGATAACAAGGTTCTGGCGCGTACCGTCATCACCGGCGAGCGCGTAGGCGAGCGCTGGATCATTACCCAGGGCCTGAAACCTGGGGACCGCGTGATTGTCGAAGGCCTGCAAAAAGCGAGGCCGGGGTCTGTAGTGAATCCGCAGCCTTACCATGAGCGGCCGGCGCCGCCGGAGAGGTCGGGTAACTAGTCATGGCGAGATTTTTCATCGACCGTCCTGTATTTGCGATGGTGCTGGCGATCATTATCGTCATCGTAGGCGCCGTCGCTATCCCCACCCTCCCCGTTGCGACGTATCCGGAAGTAGTGCCGCCCGTAGTCCAGGTAATTGCCAATTATCGCGGCGGAAACTCGCAGGATCTTGAAAAAACCGTGGCCCAGCCGATTGAGCAGCAACTGGTTGGGTTGGACGGAATGTTGTATTTCTTTTCGCGCAGCTCCAACGATGGAACACTGACGCTGGATGTGACGTTTGAATTGGGCACAGACATCGATCTGGCGACAGTTAAGACGCAGAACAAAGTCAACCTGGCGTTGCCGTCGCTACCTCCTGAGGTGCAGCGCGAAGGAGTGACGGTTAAGAAGGTATCGTCGGCGTTTCTGATGGCGATCACGCTGGCATCGGACGATGGCCGCTACGATTCCCTCTTTTTGAATAATTACGCCACTATCAATCTGCTGGACAAAGTGGGCAGCATTGCCGGTGTTGGCGATTCGCGCCTGGCCTCCCGTCAGGATTACGGAATGCGCATCTGGATCAACCCGGATAAGATGGCGAAGCTTGGCCTCACTGCCACCGATTTGAACAATGCCATCCAGGCGCAGAACCGGCAGAATCCGGCGGGCGCCATCGGGCAGCCGCCCGTTCCCAATGGAACCGACTTTCAGTATCCGGTAAATGCCAGCGGGCGTTTGGTAGATCCGCAGCAGTTCGGCGATATCGTACTTCGTGCGGAACCGGATGGCTCCCTCTTGCGGGTTCACGATGTGGGCCGCGTGGAATTGGGCGCGCAGGACTACAAGAGCTTCAGCAATCTGAACGGGAAGCCTGCGGCCGTGCTGATTGTGTATCTGTCTCCGGGCGCCAATGCAGTGGACACAGGCAAGCGGGTTCGTGCCTACATGGAGGAAATCGCGCCCACGTTTCCAGCGGGTATCAAGTACCGCGTCTCCTACGACGCCACCAAGTTCGTAACCGCCGCTATTGAAGACGTGCTGCAGACGCTGCTGGAAGCCATTGCGCTGGTGATCGTGGTGGTCTTCATTTTCCTGCAAAACTGGCGTGCCACCATGATTCCGCTGCTAACTGTGCCTGTCGCCATCGTGGGCACGTTCGCCCTGTTCCCGCTGCTCGGGTTCTCCATCAACATGACGAGCATGTTCGGCCTGGTGCTGGCTATCGGCATCGTGGTGGACGACGCCATCGTGGTAGTGGAAGCAGTGCAGTTGAACATGGATAAGGGCATGACGGCACGGGATGCCACCATCCACGCCATGGATGAAGTGTCGGGACCCGTTATTGCCATAGCCTGCATCCTCGGCGCGGTGTTCATTCCGGTTGCGTTCCTGGGTGGAATCAGCGGACAGATCTATCGCCAGTTCGCACTGACCATTGCGGCGTCGGTACTGATTTCGGCCTTCAGCGCCCTTTCGTTGAGCCCGGCGCTGAGCGTTCTGATTCTTAAGCCGCGTACGGAATCGAAGGGCTGGCTGGCACGATTTTTCGCCGGCTTCAATCGCGCGTTCGATTGGACCACGAATCGTTATCTCTCAGGTGTGAAGGGGCTGATTCGAAAATCGGCGTTCGCCCTGATCGCTCTGGCTGGCTTCTTCCTGGTGGTCGGCGGACTCTTCAAGGTGCTGCCGGCGGGCTTCCTTCCTGATGAAGATCAGGGCGTGTTCTTCGTGGCCGTTCGCCTGCCGGACGGCGCTTCGCTGGAGCGCAACCGGCGTGCCGTGGCGGAAGTGGAAAAGATCATTCTGGCGCTACCGGGCGTGGAGGCTTGCACCACACTGGGCGGGCTTGACATCACCACGTCCACTAATAATTCCAACGTCTCCACGCTGATCGCCACATTGAAGCCGTGGGATGAAAGGAAGACAAAAGAACTGCAGCTGACGTCCATCCTTGGACTCGCGCAGCGGCGGTTCAGCCAGGTGGAGGAAGCGTTCGTATTCGGCTTCGGACTGCCGCCCATCCTGGGTTTGAGTAACGCCGGCGGCTTCGAATTCATGTTGGAAGATCGCGCCGGCGGCGACGTGAACCAGCTTGCCGAGGCAGCCCAGGCGGTAGTGGATGCTACTCACACGCGACCAGAGCTGATGAACGTGGTCAGCGGCTTTCGTAACAGCGTTCCGCAGTACAAAGTGGATGTGGATACGGACAAGGTACAAACCTTGAGTATTCCGATTACAGACGTGTATAACGCGCTGCAGACATTTCTGGGCGGCCTCTATGTGAACGACTTCAACCGCTTCGGCCGGACATGGAGAGTACTGATGCAGGCGGAGCCGGAATATCGCGACAGGCCGAAGGACATCGACCGCTTTTATGTGCGCACTTCCAGCGGCGAGATGGTGCCACTGAGCACATTGGTCCAAGCAAAGCCCGTGACTGGCCCCGAAGTGATCTATCGCTATAACCGTTTCCGCACGGCAAAGATCATTGGGCAGAACGCGCCCGGATATTCGTCCGGTCAGGCCGCATCGGCTATGGAACAGATAGGCAAGCAGAACCTGCCGCAGGGGTACGGCTATGAGTGGACTGGAACGGTTTTCCAGCAGCGGCTGGCGGAAGGGAAAGAGGGCTTCATCTTCGGCTTCGCCGGCATCCTTGTGTTTCTGTTCCTGGCAGCGCTCTATGAAAGCTGGGCGATTCCGTTTGCGGTCATCCTGGCCGTTCCGCTGGGATTGTTCGGCGCGCTGACCGCGATTTACATGCGTTCCTACGCCTATGACGTATACACGCAGATCGGAATTGTTACGCTGATTGGCCTGGCGGCAAAGAACGCCATTCTGATTGTGGAGTTCGCGAAGCTCAGGCGGGAAGAAGGAATGTCGGTTTACGATGCGGCCATTGAGGCGGCGCATCTGCGGCTGCGGCCCATTTTGATGACTTCTTTCGCGTTCATTCTCGGCGTGGTTCCACTGCTGGTGGCCACCGGCGCCGGCGCCGCATCCAGACGGGCACTCGGAACAACGGTATTCGGAGGTATGAACGCGGCAACCTTACTTGCGGTGTTTATTGTCCCGGTGCTGTACGTTGTGGTGGAAGGCTTCGCGGAGCGACGGGGCAAGCGCGCTCAACCAGCGACGCAGCCCGTGACCGAAGGCGGTGCGCTGTGAAGCTGCGCGTTGCCGTGGTTCTGGGTATCGCCGGTTTCCTGGCCGGCTGCGCGGTGGGGCCGAACTACAAGCGGCCCAGCGTAGCAACCCCAGCCACTTTCCGCGGCGCTGATCCAGCGGGAGGTTCCGTCTCTCTGGCGGATACCAAGTGGCCGGACTTGTTTCAAGATGACGTGCTGAAGCAACTGGTGACAACGGCGCTGCAGGACAACTTCGATCTGCGCATCGCCTCGCAGCGGATTTTGGAAGCCCGCGCGCAGTTGGGAATCACGCGGTCTCAACTGTTTCCCACGGTGAGTGCCTCGGGTTCATTCGTCGGCGTACGCACATCGTCTCTGGCCGCCACCCGGTTCAACATTCCGGACGCCAGCTACACCACGGCTGGGTTCAATCTCGGCTGGGAACTGGATGTCTGGGGACGCATCCGGCGATTGACAGAGGCAGCGCGAGCCCAGTTCTTTGCTACAGAAGAAGCTCGCCGTGGAGTAGTGATCACGCTGGTCGCTGACGTAACCACAGCCTACTTCGAGTTGCGGGAGTTGGACCTGGAGTTGACAATCGCCAAGCAGACGCTCGAGATCGCGCAGAACGGGTTGCGCTTAACCACGGTGCGGCGCAACAACGGCGCGGCGACGGGTTTGGACGTGCACCAGGCCGAGCAGTTCCTATACACGGCGTCGGCGCAAATTGCTGCAACCGAGCGCGCGATTGCGCAGACGGAAAATGCGATCAATTTGCTGCTGGGAAAGTCTCCGGCCGATGTTGCTCGCGGAAAGGCGCTAAACGATTTCGCGGTTCCCTCGCAGGTGCCGCCGGGTCTGCCATCGGCGCTGCTGGAGCGCCGGCCGGACATTCGCGCGGCCGAACAGAACCTGATCGCAGCCAACGCCGAGATAGGCGCGGCGAAAGCGCAGTATTTTCCGCAGATCACCTTGACGGGACTACTGGGTGCTCAGAGCAGGGCGCTGTCGGATCTGTTTACGGGTCCCGCGCGGTCTTGGAATTTTGCCCCTGCGGCAGCGGTGCCCATCTTCAACGCCGGCCGTCTCCGTAATAATGTGCGGCTCACTGAGGCGCTAAAGGAAGAATCGGTGATCGGATATCAAAAGGCGATTCAGACCTCGTTCCGCGAGGTAGCCGATTCTCTTGCCGCTTATCAGAAGACGGGGGAACAGCGCAAACAACAGGAGTTGCTTGTTACCGCGCTTCGCGAAACCGAACGCCTGTCCACCCTGCGCTATCGCGGCGGCCTGGACAGCTATTTGCAAGTACTCGACGCTGATCGGAATTTGTTCCAGGGCCAATTGGCGCTAGCCCAATTGCAGCGGGAAGAACTGCTGTCCGTGGTGCAGCTCTATCGCTCGCTCGGCGGCGGCTGGCAGCAGTAGTCCAGTGTCGTGGTGCTGGTGGTTCCTCCTGACCGCTGCCCCCTTGCTGGCTGCGGCGCCGGTGGAACAATTGCTGACCGAGGTTCGTACAGCCTCGTTCCCAGAACTGGCTCACAGCAAAATTACCGTTCGTCCTTTGCGTGGCAATTCTGTTTTCTTTGCCGCTCAGTTTCGGGTGGTCCCCTTTCTGTTTGGCGCTCGCATGCGCTATGTGATTCGCGCCAATCCGAAGGCGGCTGGTGCTTCTGATGAAGCGCTGCGCGCCGTGCTGGCGCACGAGCTATCTCACGTTGTTTACTACGCGCGAGGGAAGCGGGTAAGGCTTCTTGGCCTGGTGCGTCTGGTCTCCGGAAGCTACCGCAGCAGATTTGAAAGGGGTACGGACCTGGAAGCGATCCGGCGAGGTTACGGCGAGGGGTTGAAACAATACCGGGAATGGTTGTACAGTGTGGTGCCGCTGAAGTCTCTTGCCGGGAAGAAGAAAGATTACCTCTCCCCGGAAGAGATTGCCGAAGCCATGAAGCACTAGGGCCGGATGCCCGCGATGTTGAGCTGCATGCTATAAAGACCGCTTCGGGCGCAGAGTAACAGCGTCTTGCCGTCGGCGCCACCCCACGCGAAGTTGTGCGGATGCTTCGGCGCGAAGATGGTCCCCAGATGCTTGCCCTCCGGCGACAGAATCCAGAGGCCGCCCGGGCCCGAGACGTAGAGGTTGCCGCGCTGGTCCACCTTCATCCCGTCCAGCGCGTCTTCGCCTTTCGCATTGGTCATGTCGAAGAAGATCACGCCATTCGTCAGAGTTCCGTCAGGCTGCGCCTCGTAACGCATGACGACCTTCTTCTTTTCGTCCCAGTTGGTGACGTAGAGGTACTTTTCATCAGGAGAAAAGGCGATACCATTGGGGCCGGTCAGGTCCTTTGCGGCCAGTTGCAGCTTCCCTTTGTGAACTGAGAAGACACCACTGAACGGCAATTCCTTGCGGCGGTCATTGAAGGCTTTCGGGAGACCAAATGGAGGATCGGTGAAGAACAGCGTCCCGTCTGATTTATATACCAGATCGTTCGGACTGTTGAGGCGTTCTCCCTCGTAGCGGTCCGCGAGAACCGTTTCGCTGCCATCCATCTCAATGCGGATAACGCGGCGATTGCCATGCTGGTTAATAGTCAGCCTGCCCTGGTGATCAAGCGTCAGCCCATTGGATCCAGGCTGTCCATATTCTGCGATGTCGGCCCCGGAGTATCCACTGGGACGGCGGAAAACCGAGAGATCACCCGGTTTGTCAGCCGCGCCAGGCGAATACTTGTAGATGGTGTTGGCGTTCGGATCACTGAACAACAACTGCTGTTGTTCGCGTAACCACACGGGGCCTTCAGTGAATTGAAATCCCTCGGCGAGCTTGAAGAGTTTTGGATTTGGCGGAACGATGGCGTCTATCGCCGGATCCAGCCGCAGCACTTCGACATTCACTTCCGTGGGGACGATAGCTACAGGGCCGGGGTCGGCGCGGTGGAACGAAAGCCGTGCGGATCGCATGAAGATGAAGTTGGTGGGTGGATTGGAGATGGGCCCGTTGATGCCGAACACGGCCACCTGGATCCTCTGTCCCGGCTTCACGCCGCGCCCAATAATCAGCCGGTTCGGCGAGTTCCAGCCGCTGATTACCGACCCGCCCCGCTGGCCGAGGCTGCGGGTAAGCTCGCCATCGACCCAGATCTCGGCGTAATCGTCCAGTGAAGTTTCAAAGACGGCCGTCGATCCGGTGGGATCGAAGCTATCGATGCGCGCGGGAACGGTGATGTTGATGCGGTACCAGTTGAAGCAGATGCGTCCGGTGGAACGCCGCTGCTCCAGCGTGGTAGCAGCGATCGCTTCCCAGGCGGAGTCGTCGAAATCAGCGACGCCGGCATGGGGTGCGTAGTCGTATGTTTTGACGGGCTCGCCGGTAGGCTGCCCGTCAGGTCCGGGGCCGCGGAAATCGGCCTCGATGATTTTGGTGTCGCTATACTTCCACTGCCCCTGCACCAGGCGCACCCCGGCGTCGGTGGCCAAGTCGATGGTTGCGGCTGGCTCGGAGTCCGCTGCATCCGGCAGGCTGCGGTTCGCGGCAAAGGCGGCAACAAGGCAGGCCGCGGCGAGGAGCATCAATTTCAGCTTCATGGCAGTGCTCCTATCGCGCCTTGACCACGTAGTAGAGGAACGGGTTGGTCACTTCCTTGAACCAGTGCGGAACACCGGAAGGAATAATCACTACGTCGCCTTTGGCCAACTGGCGCGTGGCACCGCCCTCGATGTGCGAGCCGCGAATCTCATCCGGCGCAACGGTCTTCTGTTCCACCGCGGCGCCTCCGGTCACAAGGGTTGCCGTGCCGTCCAAAACGTAAACGATGTCGGCGTCTTTGGTATGAATCTCCGCCATCCCCGGCTTCTCGCGGCGGCTGGCGTGCACCATGTACTTTTCGCTGTGATCGAACAGAACCGAACCTTTGTCGAAGGCAGCCTTCACCGCGCCGCTCTCAAAGTAGCTTACAGGGGGCTGCGCCGCATGGAACGCGTTGGCTCCGGCCATTGCCAGTTCCTCATCCTGCTGCGCACTGGCTGCTCCGCTTACTCCGACGGCGCCGACAATCTGGCCGTCCACCAGGATGGGTACACCGCCCTGCAGGGGCGTGAAGTCGTTCAACGCAACCATGGACGTGCGGCCTTTTCCGATGATGTCTTCGAAGGTTTTCGTCGGATGTTTGAACAAGGCCGCGGTGCGCGCCTTGCCGATGGAAATGTTGGCTCCGGCGGCGAAGGTGCCGTCGATCCGTTCCAGGGCCATCAGGTTGCCGCCATCGTCGACCACGGCAATCACGCCCGTGGTGTTGTTCTTGCGGGCCTGGGCTACCGATGCATTAATGACGAGGTTCGCTCCATCCGCGGTGAGAACCTTCTTGTCCATTGTCTGCGCTTGCGCTGTCATTACCGCGATGGCGAACATCGCGGCGTTTCTATTGAATTTTTTCATCTTCTTCTCCTGTACGCTGCAGCGTTTACGCTCAGAACATCCGCGCAGGAGAATGTTTATTCCGCCTTTATCGGCCTATTGCGCTGCGTTTGGGCTCCGGTTGATAGACATCTTCCACGGCAACCCGCAGCAGCTCGCCCACGCTCCATGCCTGGGCAAAACAGCCGCGCAGTTCGTGAGGAGCGTCGCCATCGGCAATCTCCGAGATCTGTCCCAGGCCGCCGCAATACATCTGCGCGCAGCATTCCTCCAGCAGCGCCGCCGCGTTCTTCCGCGCATCGGGAAATTGGTGATTGACCTTCAGATAGGCGGTGATGTAGGCGCCCATCAGGAATGGCCAGACGGTGCCCATGTGATAGGCGCTGTCCCGCTCGCGGACACCACCTTCATAGCGGCCCCGGTAACGCGGGTCGTGCGGAGACAGAGTGCGCAGGCCATAGGGCGTCAGCAGTTCGCGCCGGACCGTCTCCACCACGTCGCGGGCGCGCTCGGCGGGCAGCATGGAATGGCCCAGGCTTACGGCATAGATCTGGTTGGGACGAACGGACCCGTCGTGATAATCGCCATCCACCACATCGTAGAGGCAAAAATAAGGCTGATTCCAGAACTGCGCATTGAAACTCTCACGGGCGCGGCCCGCCAGTTCGCTGACTAGCTCCTGGCGGATGGGATCGCTGAAGCGACCCGCGAAGTCTTCCATGATGCGCAGAGCGTTGTACCAGAGAGCCTGAATCTCCACCGGTTTCCCCGTCCGCGGCGTGACCACCCAGTCACCGATCTTCGCGTCCATCCAGGTCAGCTGAACGCCTGGCTCACCGCACGCGAGGAGACCATCGGATTGCACGGCGATCCCGTAGCGTGTGCCGCGGATATGCCAGTCAATAATGTCGTTGAGAATATCGTAAAGGTGTTCGCGCACGAATCCGAAGTCACCCGTGTATTGGGTGTAGGCGCGGATGGCTTCAAAGAACCATAGCGTCGCATCCACCGTATTGAATTCCGGAGCCTCGCCGCCATCCGGGAACCGGTTGGGCAGCATGCCCTGATCCACAGATGCCACGAACGCAAGCAGGATGTCCCGAGCCGTCTCAGGCCGGCCCGCGGCCAGCGTCAATCCCGGAAGGGCAATCATCGTGTCGCGGCCCCAATCGCTGAACCAGGGGTAGCCAGCGATCACGGTCTCGAATTCCGCGCGCTGCACGATGAACTGATCGGCCGCGGCCGCCAACTTTCTGACAACAGGCTCCTGCGAAGGAGCCAGGTCCAGCAGGGCGTCCCTACGTTCCAGTTCCAGTTGCTTCAGCTCGTGCGCCTCGCCTGCCGTTCTGGGCTCCGTAGAGGCGATGAGCACAAGCACCATTCCCGGCTTTAAGTCAAAGCGCAGAACAAACGGATTGAACAGATCCTCGCGGAAATCAAGCCCACGCTCCAGTTCCAACGCATATTCGAAGTTGCGATACCATTCTCCAGTTCGTTCCAACTCCGCGTCGCCGTAGCCAAAGTAAAGCGTCGGCATCCCTGCGTACGGCGTCACTTGTGCCAGCCCCCCGCTAGAGATAACCGTGCCGTCAAGCGCGCTGTTTTCACGCGTGGTGCTGTGGTAGTCGCGGAAGGCAATCAACGGGCGAAGTTCCAGCGTGTATTCACCGGCCTTAGACTTCAACTCGTATTCGAGCACGGTGGTGTTCTCGCCGTGCACCATGAAGGTGCGTTTTTCCAGAACCAGGCCATCGCACTGATAAGTGACTACCGGAAATGGATCGAGCCGGAACTCAGCCAGGTTCTGGTGTCCTTGCGGATGTACGGCGCCGGGGTATTGATTAGCGGAAAGCTCATAACGGCGGTCTCCGGTGACGATGGCCTCATCCACCTTCGACAGCAGCATCATCCGGCCCACTGGCGGCTTGGTCGCCGCAACCAGAAGCCCGTGATAGCGGCGCGTGTTCAGTCCCGTAATCGTGGACGAGGCAAAGCCTCCGATCCCGTTCGTTTCCAGCCACTCGAGCTTCGTCGCGCGGCTCAGCCTGGTACAGTCGTCTTGTTCAAATCGGATGGGGGAGTTAGTAAACATTTTTCACCGCGTCAAAAGCATATCCCAGATAGAGATGGAATATTCCGGCTATTCTCCGGAGGCCCAGGCGGTTCGGAATTCCGGATACAGAGACAACCCTCCGCAGGCAAACAGGGTCTGTCCGGTGATGTAGGAGGCTTCGTCGGAAGCAAGGAAAGCGAACACCGCGGCAATCTCATCGGCCTCCGCCGGGCGCGCCATCGGTATGTGGCTCTCCACTTCTCCGCGGGCTTTGGGATCGTCGATCCAAGCCTTATTGATCGGCGTCACCACGGCGCCGGGTCCGACGGCGTTCACCCGGATTCCGCTGCCGGCGTACTCCAGTGCCAACGTCTTGGTCAGATTCTCCAGGCCGCCCTTACTGATGGAATAGCTGAGATACTTCGGTTTCGGAATAATTTCGTGAACGCTGGAGTTGTTCACAATCACACCGCTGCGCCGGGGGAGAAAGTGGCGGATTGCTTCACGGGCGCAGAGAAACGATCCGCGCAGATTCACGGCGAGCACGCGGTCAAAATCGGCTACCGGCAGTTCGTGGCTGGGACACGGCTTCTGAATTCCGGCGTTGTTGACCAGCACGTCCAGCGATCCGAACATCTTGATCACGTCCGCAAACATCGACTGCACTTGCTCCTCAACCGAAACGTCCGCGCCGACAATCATCTGCTGGCCGCCCGTGCGCGCGTCCTGCGCCATCCGCGCGGTGATCTCCGCCTGCGCCGCGTCATTGTAATGATTGACAGCCACGTTCGCGCCTTCCCTGGCGAAGCGGATAGCGATGGCCCGGCCAATACCCGAAGACGCACCCGTAATGAGCACATTCTTTCCCTGCAATCTCGGCATTCTTTCTTTCTCCTACCTAGATTGTGCAACGGGAATAGAGCAAGCCCGCCTGGGGATAAAGCAAGCATGAAGATTCGAAATATTGCCGTGCTGCTCGCCGTGTCCGGCGCTCTTGTTTACGGTCAGGATCCGGAAGGCGCCGCGAAGCACGAAGTGGGGCTGACTCTGGGCGGACTGTGGAACGCGCAAAGGTCGGGTCCCCCTACGAAACTGGAACTCGGTTCCGGAACCGCATTGCAGGCAAACTATGGATACCGGTTGTTGGAACGGGCTCAATACGCCGTCTACGGGGAGGTTCACTTTCTGGCGAATCCGCAGCGCCAGGTGAGCTCTCAGGATGGGACGCTAACCCGGGACGTGGCCACCATTTTCGTTACTCCAGGCGTCCGGTTCAAACTTTTTCCCCGTAAGGCAATAGCGCCGTACGTTGTCGTCGGCGCTGGCTACGCGGCCTTTGAGCAAAGCACCACCCGGCTCGATGGAAAACCCAACGGGGCATCCAGGGAATTGAGCCGGGGCGCCTTCGATTACGGTGGAGGCGTAGACTTCAGGTTCTGGCGATTCATAGGCCTGCGGGCGGAGATCCGGGATTTCTATACTGGCAGCCCAGCGTACAACTCGGCAGCGTTTCGCGGCGGCCAGCACAACGTGGTCGCCGGCGGCGGGTTGGTCTTGCGGTTTCGCTAATCGGTTACCTTGACGGAGACTGGGCTCACGGAGTTGTGCGCCAGGCGTACCGTCATCAATGCTGCGCCGGCCGTGACAAGCGGAGGAACCTCTATGTTCACCTGCCGCAGATCCCCTGTGTGCGGGGCGAAATACGAAATGATGGCGGCGTTGCCATTTACGGACACCTCCAGGTTATTGCGATCGGCATTCGGCGGCAGGCCGGTAAGCCACAGACAAAGAAATCGGCCCGCGCTCAGATCCAGGCTGTTAGCGCTCCACGTCACAGCGTCGCGCACGCCGCAGATACTAATCTCAGCATCGCCGATAGGAATATCCAACGCGATGTCAGCCGCCTCGCTGGGCGCGCTGTTTCGCAGACGGATGCGCACCTTGTGCCAACCCGCCTGCAGTCCCGGAGGCAGCTTGAAGTTCGCCTGCCAGACCCCGGCGGTTGTCTCGCTCACGTGCACGGGGCGCACTCCGTAGCCTGCTACTTCCGGCTCGATCTCGTCCAGACGCAGCTCACTTTCCGCCGTCCGGAAGTAGCAGGCAACGTATTCGTCGCGGCCGGAGTCGAAGTTGATTCCGAAGTTTGTGTTTAGAACAGTGATCATCTCCGGCGCAGGCGTGGGAGCATCCGGCGGGCCGCTCCACGTGCGATGACAGGCAACGCAGGCGCCGTAGTCGAGCACACCGCGGAGTTCCACACGGGCAAAGCCGGCGGTGCGGCAAAAAGCCATCAGGCAGGCGACGCTGGGCGCCACCCAGTTGTCTGTATTGCCGCCAAATTCTTCATTTTCGTAAAACGCCATGACCGGCACCCGGCCTAGATCTACGCCCGGCAGATCCTGTTCGCGGAGCACGAAAGAGTCCACCACGGCCAAGTCCCTGGTGAGCGCGCAAACGCGTTCCAGCGCCAGAAGAGGATGCTTCAGATGATAAAGCACTCCCATGAACAGAACGATGTCGAAATACCCGATGCGGTCCGGCGTCAGTTCGTACATGTCGAGAATGCGGTAGTCGGCCCTGGATTGCAGCAGCTTCTGCATGGACCGGAAGCGCGGGTTATCCCAGCAATCCACGGCCACTACATCGGCGCCCCGGCGCTCCATCTCAAAGGTGAACCACCCATCCCAAGCGCCGATGTCGAGAACGCGCTTTCCGGTAAGATCCTCTGAAATAGGGAATTGAGAAAGGCGCTTCTTCAATCCATCGGTTGTGTTGACCCCTTCAATGCACTCCCCGTTCGGAAGGTCAAAACTGTGCCACCAGCCGGTCTGTTCGTAACGGTTTTTCCACGCTTTGCCGTAGGCGAAGGGGTCGATGTCAGTGGCCATGGCAATCTCAGGATACGTTACCGGAATGCGGTCCTGGAACTATACCCGGCTGCTGGCCCAAGCCACCGCCGGAATGCACGCAGAACGCTCCAATGGCGGCGGGATCGCGCTGCTTCCGCCTGTCGAACCCGTTTTCCCTCTCCGGCAAAACGCTACTCCGTCACAAAGGATCTACCCAGCTCCGGGTACGCTTTTTAGCTCCACGTTTATACATTCGGCGTCAGGCCGGATTCTCACATCGCGAAAATCCCGGATGAGCGGACGATGCTTCAGATGATGTGCCGGAGTAGTTGTGAGAAGGCCGACGACCTGCATCCCAGCACTCACTCCGGCCTCAATGCCGGGACGTGTGTCCTCGAAAACAAGGCATTCTCCAGGTGCTACGCCCAACCGCTCGGCGGCCTGCAGAAAGCCCTCTGGATGCGGCTTGCCGTTACGGATCTCGTCGAAGGGCACAATTACCTTCGGCAGCGGCAAACCTGCAGCTAACACGCGCGCCTCTGCAAGCGTCCTCCACGCGGACGTCACTATCGCCCACGGGTGGTTTTGAAGCGCCTGCACCACGTGCGTGGCTCCTGGCACAGCCAGAATACTTTCAAACTGTGCCTCCTCGTAACGATCCATTTCTTCCAGTTCCAGGTTATGGTCTCGCGCTGGCAAGAAGTGCTCCATGGTGGCGATTGTCGGGCGTCCGTGCGCAAACAAGAGCACGGCCTCCAGCGGAATCCCATGCCGCGCAGCCCACCAGCCCCAGGCTCGTTCCACGACAGCTGTAGAGTCGACTAAAGTACCGTCCATATCGAACAGCACGGCCTTACAGGTCAGGTTGAGATCACTACCTATGCCTACCATGATATTGGTTGTGAACCCTTCGTCGGTCTTCGGCGGCTATGCCAAATCAGTCCGCCCACTGCAAGCTCAGGCGGCAGACGGCATGCCGGTCCTGGCGGAAGGCGCCGAGGAGCGGAGAACGTCCAGGCAAGCGCACTTAAGGCTCGTGTCCTAATCGTGTGCTGAAAAGTATTGCGAACTTCTTCGGACCGGAACCAGCGTTGCCCTTTCCTGAACGTCGACGGTAAACATCATCACGGTCTTGCCTTCCCAGCTGACGTCAATCATGCGCAGTCCGTCAAGTGGGCCTTCGGTGGTTATAATTGTCGCGCCAGATGGGACCATGATTGGGGTGCGTAGTCCGTCGTGCGAGTGGATTGAAAGGATAGCTTTGTGAAGAAGGTACGTCTCATTGAGACCCATTTTATCCGCTCCCTTGCACCAAGGTTGAAGGGGGACGGTGTGCGCGAAGACTGTGCGCCGAGGCCCTGGAAGAGTGGTAGCGCCTTATAGTGGCACATTACGTAGTCCGGCACAATAGAGCACTTGCTCTCGCAGTAATGCACCAGTCTGTGCGCGCGAAATGCGTTCCCTGCTGCGAATGCAATCCTGACGGCATCATCCACCCTCTCACTCAAGATTGTCTGCCGCTGCCTGGCCTGTGGTTGTGTGAATTTAGGCGCCCGTCCGGTGAGAAGTTTCGCAGCCGCAGTGCGTTATACTTATAGTCGCGGAGTTGTGTATTCTAATCCCTAATAGAAGAGGCGAATGAGTAAAGAAGATTGCATAGAAGTCACCGGAACCGTAGTTGAAAAATTTCCAAGCGGCCTGTTCAGCGTGCAGCTTGATGTAGACCGCACTGTACTGGCGCACTTGGCGGGCAAGTTACGACGGAATCGAATCCGCGTCCTTGCCGGTGATCGCGTCACCATGGAACTCTCCCCGTACGACCTGACGAAAGGCCGAATTACCTACCGCCACAAATAGCCCCGGCGCCCTTCAACAAAACATGCGGCGCCTCCTTTTTATTTTCGGCACCAGGCCGGAAGCAATCAAACTTTGCCCCGTTGTTCTCTACATGCGCAAGCATGCGCCCGAGTTCGATGTCCGCGTTTGCGTCACGGCGCAGCATCGCGGGCTGCTTGACCAGGTGCTGGAGGCGTTTGACGTTCGCCCCGACATCGATCTGGATGTCATGCTGCCCGGACAGACACTCTTCCAGTCGACCTCCAGAATTCTCGCCGGACTCGAACCGGTGCTGACCGACCAGCAGCCTGGGATGGTCTTCGTCCAGGGCGATACCACCACGACGTTCTGCGGAGCGCTCGCAGCGTTCTATCGGCAGGTTCCTGTGGGTCACGTGGAAGCGGGTCTGCGCACGGGCGATCTGCGGGAGCCGTTTCCCGAAGAAATGAACCGCGTGCTGACTACGCGATTAACGGCCCTGCACTTTGCGGCAACCGGCGGGGCGGCGCAGAATCTCATTTCCGAAGGAATCGACCGGGCCACCATTTCCATCACCGGCAACACCTGTATCGACGCTGTGCTGCACGTCCGGGATGGCCTGGAGAGCGGCACCATGACAGCGCCGGAATGGCCGCAGCTGGATGCCGCGAGGAAACTGCTGCTGGTCACGGCGCACCGCCGCGAAAGCTTCGGGGAAGGCTTTGAACAGATTTGCCTCGCGCTGGCTGCGCTCGCACAGCGGCCGGATGTCCAGATTGTCTATCCCGTCCATCCGAATCCAAATGTCCTGGGCCCGGTGAACCGTCACCTGCGTCACTTGAAAAATGTTCACCTGATCGAACCGCAAAGCTACATTCCGTTTGTCGACCTGATGCGGCGCGCTCACATTCTCATCACCGATTCCGGCGGCGTGCAGGAGGAAGGTCCCTCCCTGGGCAAACCGATCCTCGTGATGCGCGACAAAACCGAGCGCCCGGAAGCCGTGGAAGCAGGCACGGTGAAGCTGGTGGGGACCGATCGCGACCGGATTGTTTCCGAGACAGTCCGGCTGATCGAAGATAGGGATGCGTACCAGGCCATGGCGCGCGTTCACAACCCATACGGGGATGGACAGGCCAGCCGGCGCATTTTGGACGCAACGCGTTCATTCTTCAATAAATAAACTTTAGAAATAATTGCCAAAAGTGGCCATTTTATGCCACTTTCTTCGCAGCCCGCAACATGCCCCTTTTATGATTTCTGCAGAAAGGGAGGTTCGCGAATGGACTTTGATGAAGTGCCGGTGAGACGAACGCGGCGGAAGGCGGAATCCTCCGCGGAGCCGCGTCCAGACGATCTGGCGGGTCTTCTCGCACGAAAAGTGGTGGGCCAGCCGTCCGCGGTCTCCAAGATCATTCCCTATATTCAGATGTTCCAGGCCGGCCTTGCGCCTGAGGGACGGCCGATTGGAATATTTCTCCTCTTGGGGCCAACCGGCACCGGAAAGACCCGCACCGTGGAGGCCCTTGCGGAAGTGCTGCATGGCAGCGCCAAGAACCTGCTCAAAGTGGATTGCGGCGAATTTCAGATGGAGCACGAAGTGGCGAAACTGGTGGGTGCGCCTCCGGGATACCTCGGGCATCGGGAAACGCACCCCATGCTGAGCCAGGCGAAACTGGCGTCGGTTGCCAGCGAAAAAAGCAGTATCTCCATTGTGCTGTTCGATGAGATTGAGAAGGCCGCTCCCTCCATGACGCGGCTGCTGCTGGGGATTCTGGACAAGGCAACGCTGCGCCTCGGCGACAACAATACGGTCAACTTTGAGAAGTCGCTGATCTTCCTCACCAGCAACCTGGGCGCCAGGGCCATGATGAAACAATTAGGCCGTGGCTTCGGGTTCGAACCGCCTCGTGTGGATGATTCCAGGAACACCAGTGACCGGCTTGGCAGGATTGCGCAAGCCGCCGCGCGGCGTCAGTTCACACCGGAATTCATGAACCGGATCGACGTCTCGCTCACCTACGAACCGCTGGACCAGGAATGCCTGCAGACCATTCTCGACCAGCATCTGGCGGATCTGCAAACGCACATCCTGGAGCGGTTGGGCGCGCGCGCGTTCCAGCTTACGGTGCCCAAGGAGAGCCGCCTCTTTCTACTGCGCCAGGGGACCAGCGTGGAGTACGGCGCGCGGGAAATCAAGCGCACCATTCACCGGCATTTGATGCAGCCCCTGGCTGCCATGATTTCCGACGGCCGCGTGGAACCGGGAGCTTCGGTGCATGCCACACTCTCCAGCGAAGGAGATGGACTGGTGCTGCGGGCGGCGTGAGGACGCCCGCGCTAATCCATGCGCCACGTGTAGGTTTCCACCACGCTGCGCTGCTCCTTCAGGAAGACTTCCAAACGGAAATGAATCTCCGCGGCGATATGCCGGTAGAGCACGGTTCCGTTTTGCAGTTGGGGAACATCCATCTGAACGGACTTGCTGTCGGTACCTTCGGTGATGGTCAGGAGTCCGCGCCAGCCGCCCTTCACGGCGAGGGATTGGCGGTCCCATTTGACCAGAATATTGTCATCTACCCGGGAGGCGGAGAGATTGAGGGAATAAGGATCGCTTGACGAGGAAACAGCACTGGTCTGCATCAGGGCGCCCGAGTATTGGTAACCGAAGACGCCGCCAAAGACCACCAGCATCAGCGCGAAGATCCACCATCCAACCTTGGACCGGCTTTGGCCGGGCTCCGGTCCGTAGTCCGCAAAAATTGGCTTCGTTTGGTAGATGGGCGCTGCGGCGGCCGCCACTGCCACGGGTTCCGGCTCCTGTTCCTGTTCCGTTTCGCGCGCCACCTCTTCGAACGCCATGGGAACCGGGTGGGGGCGCCTGGAAGCGGGGCGCTCCGGTTCCGGGGGGGCCTCAATGCTCTCTTCCGGCCGGGGCTGCAGGTCTTTCCGGCGGAAGGGAAATTCCAGGCTGCTCGCCGCACCACTCAGGTCGCTGTCGGCTTCCTCCACAAAAAACCCGGCAAGTCCGGCTCTGGTGGCGAACGGCTTAATAAGAAGGGCGACATGCAGCGGGTCAGGGAAATATTCGCGAAAGAATTTCAAATCGGAATTATCCAGGAATAATCCGTCGCGCGTGTGGCTGCGATAAAAACCTACGGTGTAAAGATCGCGGCCGGCGGAAGGGTCAAATGAAGCCAGCGCTTTTCTGAGGACCTGTAAATCGTCAGTCGAGAGGATATAGGAAGGTCCGAAGGCATACTCGCAGGGAACAGGTTCGTAATCGTCGATGGTGACGTAAGTGTGATCTCCCACCGGTTCGATCCGGCCGAGCAGCACCCCGCCGACTTCGGTTCCGCGCCGCCTGACGGCGCCGAAGCCACGCATGATCTCGACATTCATGCGATCGATGACATCGAACGCAAGCTGAATAGTGAACGGTTTATCGGGAGGCTGCCATACATAGTACTCCCGCGGCGACTCTTCTTGCACTGTATCTTCCATCGTAGACTGCCGCGTTGGATAAACTCAACTGTACGATACTTAGGCATTGGTGACCGGCAAACTCTATCTGGTGGCGACTCCGATCGGCAATCTGGAGGACATCACCTTCCGCGCAGTCAGGGTATTGAAAGAAGCCGATCTCATTGCCTGCGAGGACACGCGCCATACGCGGGGACTTCTGGACCACCATGGAATTGACAGGCCTACCATCAGCTACCACGATCACAACGAAGCCGGAAGGACTCCGGAGCTGATCGACCGCCTGAAGAACGGCCAGAGCATCGCCATCGTTTCTGACGCGGGCACGCCGCTGATTTCCGATCCCGGCTACCGGCTGGTCCATCAGGCGCTGGCCGAAGGCATTCCGGTCGTTCCCATTCCGGGACCTTCTGCTATTCTGGCGGCTTTGACGGCATCCGGCCTGCCGACGGACGCGTTTCATTTCGGCGGCTTTTTGCCCGCCAAGACCTCACAGCGGCGGAAGGCGTTGGAGGCGGTTCGCGGGATGACCTGCTCGCTGGTGTTCTACGAAACCCCGCACCGGATTCTGGAAGCCCTGGAAGACGTGACAGCGGTGCTGGGGGCGCGGCCCGTCGTGCTGACGCGCGAATTGACGAAAATGCATGAGGAATTCCTGCGGGGGACTGCGGCTGAGGTCCTGGCGAAGTTGCGGGAGCGGCCCTCCATCAAGGGCGAGATGACGCTGGTGATTGGCAAGCCCGTAGCGGTGGAAGCATCCGGCGTGCCGATTGCAGACGCGGTGAATGCGCTGATAGATGGCGGCATGCCTCGTATGGACGCGATGAAGGCGATCGCCAGGGAGCGCGGACTCTCAAAGCGCGAAGTGTATGCGGCTGTGGAAGGCAGTGATTGTACCGCGCCCTCCACGGATCGTTAAAAGGGCCCGCGCCTGGGCTGCGGCTGTTGGCCCGGTGTCCCATTGGGATTCTGATTCGTGTTCGGGTTCTGATTCGTATTCGGGTTTTGATTCGTGTTTGTAGCAGGTGTTGTGGGAGTGGGCGGTGGAGGGGGAGCCGAACCGATAGACGGGCCCGCCGTGATGAAGCCGCCCGATCCGCTGCTGGAACTCGAGGAGTTCGTTTGGGCGGGCGTCTGACCCTGTCCCTGTCTCTGCCCGGCAACCTGTCCCTGGCCTTGGCCCTGTGCCTGCCCGAATCCCTGGCCCGAGGAACCGAAGCTGGTGACGGGATTCGGCACGGCGCCCTGATTCTGCTTGGGCTGCGAGCCGTCCATCACCTCGCCTAAGCCGCGCAACGAACGCTTGTCAGCCTTCAACTCGTACACGAATTCCCACTCGTTGTACTTCTGCCGTTCGTTGTAAATCTTGATGCTGGGCGTTTCTATCTTACTGGCGACGCCGGCGATGCACGTCCCGGAAGGACAAGCCATCGGCGTTGCCGCCGTAATGCCAGGCTGATTCGGGCCCTGGCGGGGAGACATCAGGATCTTGCCGATCAGGTCAATTGCCTGGTTGCTGGGCGCGCCGGGTTGTCCGGCCTGACCAGGTTGTACGGTCTGCCCTGCCTGTCCGGGCAGACCAGCCTGCGCCTGCTGTCCGAATCCGTTGCCGTTTCCAAAGGGCATAGCCCCGATGGCCGGATATCCCACCTGCTGCGGCTGCTGGCCGGGTTGCTG
>JBDUEM010000009.1:0-62359 GCA_040002435.1 Bryobacteraceae bacterium | reverse complement strand
GGCCTGGAAAAGGCCGACATACAGTTCGACCACGTCCTCAAGTTTTCGCAGCGTATCGAAAGCTATGTTCGCCGCTCCCCGGCGATCGCCCTTGACGGCAGCCACCACATAAAGACTACGAGCCAGCGCAATTCTGTTTGCGGCTCGGATGGAGTTTCGACTGGACACTGCGGGGCTGTGCCGTCAATGGAATCGCAGGCTCCACGGATGTAGACGCTCACCAACTCATGCTCGTCCGGAGATAAGAGTGGTTCTACCTCCTGGCGGATCTGTTCCAGATTCTCAGCCACAAAAACCGCGGCGATGTTCCTGGCGCCCAGCATGTTGACGGTCCATCGAGCGTAGTCAGCGAATGGCGCCGCGGCTCCCGCTTCGATTGCGGAGGCGAGATACCGCTGATGATAGATTGCGTCTTCCACGCCCCTCGCCCGCCCGCGCTCACCATAGCGAGTGAGCCAGTCCGGATGACGCACGAAGAACTCCGCAGTAACGGCTTCGGCGACCTGTTGTTTGGCCGCAAGGATCTTTTCGGCGAGCGCGGTCCGCCCGCTCAATAACAGGGGTTGAATCTTACGCCTCAATTCCGCCATCACGCAGCTCAACGTCGGACGGCTCAACCCAGGAAAGAGGCAGTGTAAAGAAGAAACGGCTGCCTTTCCCGACTTCGCTTTCGACGCCAATCCGGCCGCCGTGCGCCTCAACGATCTTCTTACAAATGCTCAGGCCGAGGCCGGAACTGTGTTCGCCACCGGTCGGTTTTGTACTGGTGCGCTGGAAAGCTCCGAACAGCAAAGGAATCTCATCGGCTTGGATGCCCTGACCCTCATCGCTAATGGCGAATTCCACGTCCCCGCCGGCCCGTCCGACTTCGAGACTCACCGTGGTGCCCGAGTGGGAAAATTTCAGGGCATTCGCCAGCAGGTTGTTCAGCACCTGCCGGACGCGATCCTGGTCAAACCATAGCTTTGGCAGGTCCGGTTCAAGCCGGGTTCGCAGATGGATTTGTTTCTGTTTCGCCAGCGCGTGACTTAATCTTTCGACGTCGGCAACGTACGCGTAGAGGTCTACAGGCTGGCGCCGCAGATTGATCTTCCCCGCCTCGATGCGCGTAATATCCAGTAGATCGCTCACCAGGCTGAGCATGTGTTCGGAGGTGCTCTGAATCAAGGTCAGAAACTCTGTCTTTTCAACGGGGTCAAGCATGCACTCGTCGAGCAGCAAGTCTGTGATGCTGCGGATGGCGCCCAGCGGAGACCGCAGGTCGTGGGCGGCGACTCCGAGAAATTCGCTCTTCAGTTTGTTCGCGGCCTCCAGCGCAAGGTTCTTCTCCCGCAGCTCCTTCGTGCGCTCGTCGATTCTAGTTTCGAGGTTTACATTTGCCTCGCGCAAATCCTCAATCAACTTGTTCCTTTGCCGCAAAAGACTGTGATGCTCGACGGCTTTCTCCACAACAGCAACCACCTCAGCCTCCTGCCACGGCTTCGTCAGATAGGAATAGATCTGCCCTTCGTTCACCGCGCGAATGACAGATCCGAGGTCCGCGTAGCCGGTGAGCATGATGCGCGTGATATCCGGCTTCGAGAATGCCACCCGGGCGAGTAGTTCTGAGCCGGTCATCTTCGGCATCCGCTGGTCCGAAATAACGACGGCTACATCCGAACACTCAATCTGGCGCAGTGCCTCGTCCGCGCTGGTCGCGGTGAGTACGTCGTAACGGTTGCGGAAAAGGTCCTTGACCGAGGAAGTGATGGCCTGTTCGTCGTCCACGACGAGGAGGGTCGGGCGCCCAGACTTATCCGGCGGGGCTCCTGGATTTTGAACTGGCGAGGTAAATCCGGCGCTAAGTGTGGTCATACGCTGGCAGTGGGAGCAATTCCCGGCTTACTAACCTCTTCGGCCCGCCGCAGCGGAAGTTCCACACGGACGCAGGTGCCCTTGCCGATTTTGCTGTTGATTTTGATCTCTCCGCCGTGCGCTGTGACTATCTGCTGAACGATGTGCAGGCCGAGGCCTGTTCCCTCGCCTACAGGCTTGGTAGTGAAGAATGGATCGAACACCTTAGCCAGATGTTCCGCCGATATCCCGGTACCCTGGTCCTCTACCGTGACGACACAGAGATTCTGCTCAAGGGCGGTAAACACTTTCACGTACTGTCCGGCAGAACTTGCCTGCACGGCGTTGGCGATGAGGTTGCTGAATACCTGGTTCAGCGGGCCGGGTGAACAAACCAGGTCCGGCATCTTGGCAAATGTGGTTTGGATTGAGACGCCATGATCGAGGATCATCGGCGAAAGGAAGCGTATTGTGGCGGCGATACCTTCCGACACGGCCACCGGCTTGGCGACATCTTCATCCAGGCGCGAAAAGCTTCGTAACTCCAGCACTATCTTCGTGATCCGGTCCAGGCCTTCCAGATTGTCGGCAATCTTGCGAGGAACGGCCTCCGCGAGATGGGCAAGTTCAATCTCCGTCACCTTTGCCAGTATCCGCTGGCGCAGCGCGGGCGAAAAGCTCGCGATTTCGTCGAGCGAATCACCCATCAAATTGATCAGAGAAAACAATGCCTCGAAATCCTTTTGCAGCGTAGAATGATTGCTCAGGACGAACGCGACTGGATTATTGATCTCGTGCGCAACACCGGCCGTCATCTGCCCGAGCGACGCCATCTTCTCTCGATGAACCAGCATTCCCTGCGTCCGTTTCAGCTCTTCGAGAGCCATCTGCAACTCTCTTTTCTTGCGGATGTTCTCGCGCGTCAGCACTGCCATTTCGTTGTTCAACTGGAGCAGTTCGTTACGAAGCGAGTCGTCTTGCTTTCTGGACACCTCGGCGACCAGGACGAAAATCTCGGAGTGAACATCCAGTTGACAGAGGAGCGCAGAGGTAAGCTGCGAAGGAAACAGGAAGTTCAGCAGGAATTTCTCGTCCGTCTTTCGCTGGGCGCCTGCAATACGCTCCTGGAGGCTCCGGGAGCCGGCCTCTGTCAAAAACGGCCAGAGACGGCTTCCGCGCAGATCTTCCGCGGGACATCCCAGGCTATCGGCAAGCTTCCGGTTACAGGCGACGATCACGCCGTCTAAAGACGCCACGAGAAGATAAACGCTGTCGCTCTCGCGTAAAAAAGAGGAGAGTAAAGCTCTCTGGTCAGCCACTATCGTTTGCAGACCCGGATCAGGAATATGACCTCCAATGCGCTCCATTTCGATCAGCTTCGTGAACGCAGGGTCCAGTTTCAGTCCTTTGGGTATGAATCGATGAGACTCTTGATGGGCAGCGCTCTTGTGCCAGGTGTGAAACGACTCTATGTCCGTCCAACGAGTCACCAGGTGGAACAAGGCTGTGTCCTTGGCGTCAGTAAACGTCTCCATGCCGAGATAACCAGCCGTGCCCTCTACCAGGCGCGGTCGATTGAGGAATGCGTCCACAACCTGATCTTCCATTCCGTTGGCAACCCGGAAGCTAGACATCGCGACGATCATCCAAGTGTTCCCTTTGCTAAACCGGCAAGTGCGGCGTCCGGAAACGGTAGGATAATGGAGCCGAAACAATGACCACCAACTTACCGTCCCACAAGATAGTGCGAATCCCGGTATTATTTCTCCTCGCGGCAGCAGTATTGGCTGCACAAACCCGCATGAATCGATATGCCGTCGTACTGTCCGATGCTCCACTGGCGGCAGAAGTCAGTTCCCGCAAAGAACTGAGGAACACGGCATCGATCGACAGGCAGCGAAAGATTGAGGGCGCGCAAACTGAGCTTCGCCATGCCCTCGCCGAGCGGCATCTGCCGGTGACCGGCTCCCTGCAGACTCTGCTGAATGTAGTCTTTGTAAAAGCTTCCCCGGAAGAGGCCTTGGCCCTGAGAACTCTCCCCGGAGTGACCGCGGTTCGCCAGATGAGAAAGTTCAAGCGCCACCTCTTTACGGCTTTGGACCTCATGAATGTCCCGGCGGCTTGGAACGTAGTCGGCGGCGCACAAAACGCAGGGGCGGGCGTGAAGATCGGCGTGATTGACAGCGGCATCGATCAGACGCACGCCGCCTTCCAGGACGATTCGCTCACGGTTCCAGCCGGATTCCCCAAATGTCAGGCGTCCGACTGCGCCTATACGAATAAGAAGGTGATTGTCGCCCGAAGCTATGTGGAAAAGCTTTCGCTTTTCTACGGGGACGATCCGCTGGATACGCGGCCGGACGATTTTTCGCCGCGGGACCGTGTGGGTCACGGTACAGCAGTAGCGATGATAGCGGCCGGCGCCACCAATAAAGGGCCGGCTGGAACCATTACCGGCGTCGCGCCGAAGGCGTTTCTGGGGAATTACAAAGTTTTTGGATCCCCTGGAGTCAATGACGGAACGTTTGAAGATACAGCCATGGTGGCCATGGAAGATGCCGCAGCCGATGGAATGGACATTGTTACCCTGTCACTCGGCAGCCCGGCGCTATGCGGACCCAATGACACAAATACCCTTTGCGGCGACGATGTCGATCTTTACAACGCGGCAGTCAATAACGCGGTCCGGTTGGGGATGACGGTGGTGGCTTCCGCCGGGAACGATGGTGATTTGGGATATAAGCGCCCCTCGCTGAACAGCATTCATTCACCCGGAACTGCGCCGGCGGCGATTACGGTCGGTGCCACCGACAATACACACGATTTCTTCCAGAGCGTTACCGTCAGCGCTCCAACTACCCTACAGCGAATCAACACTTTGTTCGGCAATGGACCCAAGCCCCCCGGAGGAAAGCTAACAGCTCCGTTGCGCGATGTGGCGAAAGTAGGCAACGACGGGTTGGCGTGCTCCGCGCTTCCCGCCGGATCGCTGAACGGTACCATCGCGCTGATTCTTAGAGGAACGTGCTTGCGGGACCAGAAAGTGAACAATGCTCAGAAAGCCGGTGCAGTTGGCGTGATCATCTATCAGACCGATGGCCTGAATGCACTCTTTCAAATGAGGGGCATGGAGAATACTAGTATCACGGCTGTGCTTGTTGGCAATACCGATGGAGTGGCGCTGAAAAATCTGGCGGCATCGAGCCCGGATAAAGTTATCACTCTGGACATCACGCCGGTCGCCGTGAACGACCCGAACTACGATGTGGTTGCGCTGTTTTCCTCGCACGGTCCGTCAATCGGCGAATCAGCCATTAAGCCAGAGGTCGTGGCGGTTGGAACAGGCCTATACGTCGCGACGCAGAAGTATGATCCCAATGGCGACCTGTACGACCCTAGCGGGTATACAGCAGTACAAGGAACCAGCTTTGCCGCTCCCATGGTCGCCGGCGCGGCGGCCCTGGTAAAACAGCGGAATCCCGGATTCACGCCCGCCCAGATTAAGTCGGCCGTTGTGAACACGGCCAGCGAGAAGGTAGACGATTACGACGCTAACGACAACCTGATTGGGGCTCCTATCACGGCAATGGGCGCCGGAAAACTGGATGCCGGAGCGGCGGTGAAGACCAATGTGACGGTGGAGCCGTCCACGCTGTCCTTCGGAGTGATTGCCTCCGCTTTGCCGAGCCAGGCATTGACGTTCCGCAACGCCGGTACCGCGGCGGTCACACTGACCCTGGCCGTGCAGTCCCGGACCAGTGATGCAAAAGCGAGCGTGACCCTAAGTGCCTCCACCCTTTCCATTGCCGCGGGACAATCGGGCCAGGTGACTGCGCGGCTGGCTGGCGCCAAGCCCCAGGCGGGATCCTATGAAGGAGTGGTTACCGTGGCCGGCGGCGCGGTCCCTCTCCACATTCCCTACCTCTATTTAGTGGGTGACGGCGTTCCTTATTCCTTCCTGACGCTGACCGGCGATGGGTTCGTTCGTGATATTGGCGCGGGAGTTAGCTTAACTTTCAAAGTAGTGGACCAGTTTGGAGTGCCCGTCTCACAGACTCCGGTCCGGTTTCAATCCACACTCGGCGGGGGATCGATAAGGGTCGCTACTGAGACCACGGATGTCCTGGGCATCGCTCAGGCACAAGCCATTGTGGGACAGCAACCTGGGGATCAGGAGTTTACGGCGTCGGCCGCAGGTCTCACGGTCTATTTCGACGGGACGGCGCGGACGAAGCCGGTCATTCAGGCCGGAGCGGTTGTAAATGCGGCCAGTTTGCAGGCCGGGCAAGGGCTTGCGCCGGGATCCTATATCTCTATTTACGGGAACAACCTGAGCGAGTCCACACGGGTTGCCAACACGCCGTATCTACCACTATCGCTCGCCGGCGTCAGTGTGAGTTTTGATATCCAGTCGAAAAAAATCAGCCTGCCGGCGAGACTGCAATTTGTCAGCCCCGGACAGGTCAATGTGCAGATTCCCTGGGAATTGCAAGGCCAGACGAGCGCTTCCTTAAAGGTGAGTATCGGCGATTCATCCAGTGCGATTTATACTGTTCCGCTGCAGGATTATTCGCCCGCTGCCTTCGAATACACGGAGGCATCCAGCGGGAAATTGCTGGCAGCGGCACTGGATGAGAATTTCGTTTTGCTCACCAGTGCGAATCCTGCTAAAAAAGGCAGGCCCGTACAGATCTATGCCAACGGACTGGGCCCGGTTGATAATACTCCGGCTTCCGGCGAGATCGCTCCGGCGCAGCCCCTGGCGCGGACGAAGGTTGCCCCAACGGTTACCGTCGGGGGCAGGCCCGCCGAGGTGATATTCAGCGGACTGGCTCCGTTCAATGTGGGACTGTATCAATTAAATATTGTGGTGCCGGCGGATGCGCCTTCCGGGATTCAGCCGGTCGTGATCACAGCGAACGGAATCGCGGCGAAGACGACCAATCTTCCAATCCAGTAGGCGCTTTCCTGTCATTGACTTGGCGATCACAGCCGGGGCCTGCTAAAGTTTCCGGCGTCCGAAGCCGAAAATGCGGGGATGAGTTCCTCGGTTCTGATTCCGGCTGAGTCTACCAAGCTGCCGTCGGCGGCCCTAGCAAGATTGTTCCCCGGCGTCGTCATTTTTCTGGGTGCGTTTCTGCTTTTTCAGGTGGAGCCGATCATTGCCAAGATGATCTTGCCGTGGTTTGGGGGATCTGCCGTAGTTTGGACCGCCTGCATGCTGTTCTTTCAGATCGCCCTGCTGTTCGGCTATTCCTATGCGCACCTGGTATCAACGTATAGCGGGCGCGCCGCCGGGTTTCTGCACGTCGGACTCCTTGCCGCCAGCCTGGCGCTGCTCCCTCTCATTCCCGAGGAGACCTGGAAGCCGGCGGGAAGCGATAATCCTCTGCCGCGCATCCTCGGATTACTGGCGATGGCGGTCGGTTTGCCGTACTTCCTCCTTTCCAGCACCGGTCCTTTGGTGCAAGTCTGGCACGTGAGACGGTTCGGCGGTGGCGTGCCGTACCGTTTCTTCGCGCTCTCGAATCTGGCCTCGCTGCTGGCGCTGCTCAGTTATCCGCTGTTAGTCGAGCCCTGGATTCCATCGCATTCGCAGGGCGTGATGTGGTCTTGGGCCTATACGATTTTCGCCTGCCTGCTGACTGGTCTGACGCTTCAAAGCGCTCATCTTGCAGCCGGCGGGCGGATCAGTCCGCGTTTCGACACGGAGCGGCCCATTATCGAAACCACGGCGCCTACCGGAACTCAGAGGACTGCGTGGATCGTCCTGCCCGTCGCCACCAGTTGCCTGCTGCTGGCAACCACCAACCATCTCTGCCAAAACATCGCGGTGGTGCCTTTTCTATGGATTCTGCCCCTGACACTCTACCTTCTGAGTTTCATCCTCTGCTTTGATCATCCTCGCTGGTATCGCCGGGGACTGATGTTGCCCCTCTGCTTCGGCATACTTGCTTTGACCGGGTATCTGCTCATTAAAGAAGTACCTGGACAACTGGTGCTCGCGCACGTCGCACTGTATTCGGCCTGCCTGTTCCTGGTTTGCATGTACTGCCACGGCGAACTGGTTCTGCGTAAACCGGGACCGGAACATTTGACGCAGTTCTACCTCATGATCGCGCTGGGGGGCGCCGTGGGAGCGGTGCTGGTGGGAGTCGCAGCCCCGGTTTATTTGAAGGGCGTCTACGAATTTCCTTTCGGTTTAGCCGCTTGCGGGATGATCATACTGATGCTGGAGTACCGCAAGAGCTGGCAAACGGATATCGTCTGGGCCGCGCTGGCTGTGTGGCTTCTGGTAGTAGCCGGTGCCGAGATGCGGGCTTCGGCGGCAGGCGCCCGACTGATCGCGCGCAGCTTTTATGGTTCCGTTCGGGTTACGGACGGCGTCGAATCCGGGACCGGCCAACCGCAGCGCTCGCTGATTCACGGCGTCATTTCCCATGGCACTCAGCTTTTGACAGCCGGATTACAGCGCGAACCCACCGGTTATTACGCCCGGGGGAGTGGAATCGGAATGGCTTTGCGTGGAATGGGCTACCGTCCGCTACAGGTAGGAGTGATCGGGCTGGGCGCTGGAACCATGGCTGCCTACGGCCGGCCCGGGGACGAGTACCGGTTTTACGAACTGGACCCTCTCATCATTGAAGTCGCGCGGCGTGAATTCAGTTTTCTATCCGATTCCAGGGCGAATGTGGAAGTAGTGGCTGGCGACGGCAGGCTGGCGCTGGAACGGGAAACCGGACGCCGCTTCGACCTGCTCGCCGTCGATGCCTTCTCGGGGGACTCGATTCCGGTGCACTTACTGTCCCGGGAGGCGTTCCAGCTGTATCTTTCCCGGCTGACCGCGGACGGATTGCTGGCTATTCATGTTTCCAACTCCCTGCTCGATCTGGTTCCCGTGGTGGATGGTGTGGCCAGAAACCTGGGCAAGGTGATGCGAGTAGCCGACGTTCAGGAGGATTCCGCCGATCACAGGTCCCATTCCGTTTGGGTCGTGGTGGCAGCGGACCCATCGACGCTGGACCATCTTCCGGATGCCAGCAAGTGGGTAACGCCCCCGCCCCGCGCCTTGCGGGTCTGGACTGACGACTTCAGCAACGTGTTCCAAATTCTGAAGTGAGTAACGATCCGGAAGAAACCGCCGATGTATTCTAGAGCAGATAGTTGCCGGCATTATAGTGACTCGTAAATACATCTTTCTCCCGCTGGCCGGCCTGTTGAGTCTGGCCATCGCCTCCGGCCAACTGCTGCCCGGACGCTATATCGTGGAACTGGCAGAAAATCCGGCCGCTGCCGCACTAACGCGCAGGGCAGCGATTCGCGACCAGCAGGACCGCTTGCGCAGGCGGGTGGAACAGGCGGATACAACAGTTTCCGGCAGTGTTGAGACTGTTGCGAATGCGCTGTTTGTCCGGATGAGCGCCAAGCGCGCGGCCGAAGTTGCCAGGCTGCCTGGAGTAGTAGAGGTTCACCAGGAGAGATTGTACAAACTCACCCTGGATCACGCCCTGGGGCTCCAACGTGTGACCGATGCCTGGGGGCAAATCGGCGGAGCTTCGAATGCGGGCCGCGGCATCCGAATCGGCATCATCGATACAGGGATAGATGCTGGGCACCCGGCCTTTCAGAACTCCGGTCTTCCCCCGGTGGATGGATTCCCAAAGGTCAACAGAGATACCGATCTGAAGTTCACCAACAGCAAGATCATCGTGGCCCGGAGCTACGACGACAGTTCAGTGCTGGGAAGTCCGGCGGACGATCGCAAGGGACACGGCACCGGTGTAGCAATGATCGCCGCGGGCCTGACCAACGCGGGGCCGCTGGCGACCATCACGGGAGTAGCGCCGGGGGCCTATCTGGGTAACTACAAAGTTTTTCCGGACAGTCTAAGCGGCGCACCAAGTTCTACTATTTTGAAAGCTCTGGACGACGCCGTGTCCGATGGGATGGACGTAGTCAATTTAAGCCTCGGATCGTACCCTGCCGAGCGTCCGGCGGACGACTTCCTGGTGCGCGCCGTGGAAAGGGTCGCCGCGGCTGGCGTAATTGTAGTGATTGCCGCTGGAAATGAGGGGCCGGAGTTGCATTCGATCGCCTCTCCCGGCACCGCGCCGAGCGCGATTACCGTGGGCAATTCGCTGAACGAACGTATCTTCGCGGCCACCACGATAGTGGAAGGCGTGGGACTACCTTATGAATCGTTCCCCGGATCGGGTCCTAATCAGCTATCCGCCGCCACAGGGCCGCTGGTGGACACAAGTACGCTGGGCGATAATAGCCTCGCCTGCGACAGCTTTCCTTCCGGGAGCCTGCGAGGCAAAATCGCCTTCATTCTGAGAGGCACTTGTACTTTTGAGACAAAGTTGAATAATGCGGATGCGGCTGGCGCGATCGCCGCGCTGGTCTACACAAGCGCGGCGCAGCCTGACGGGTTTACGATGTCTGTCGGAGCGGCGCGGCTACCGGCTTCCCTGGTGAGCAATGGCGACGGAGTCGACATCAAGCGGCGGCTGGCCGAGGCTGGCGTATTGCAAGGAACGTTGAGTTTTGACAAGAGCCCATTCCTGGTGAATTCGAATCGAATCGACAACAGTTCCAGCCGCGGGCCAAGTTCCGACGACTCGATCAAACCAGATCTGTTGGCGGTAGGTTCGTCAGTCTACACCGCCTGGGCTCGGTCTTTGGGTACGGGCGGCTACATCACCGCCAGCGGTACCAGCCTCTCGGCGCCCATGGTTACGGGCGCGGTAGCGTTGCTGAAAGCGGCAAGACCCGGACTGACACCGCGGCAGTACAAATCTCTATTAATCAACAGTACGAGTACGTTCTCCATTGACTCGCTCAAGCCCGTGCCGGTGGGCGCCGGTGGGGCCGGACTGCTGAATATGTCGGCCGCCCTTACCAGCACAGTGGCGACCCTCCCGGCATCCCTAGGCTTTGGAATCGGGGGAAATACCGTTGACAGCAGCCGGACGGTGACTTTGATGAACCTGGGAGCTGGCGCCGACACATTCAGCATTTCGGCATCCCGGATTGGCGACGGCATCATTCCGTCCGTCTCCGATTCTTCGGTGCAGGTTGACGGCGGGGGCGCGAAGTCCATCACCGTCAAACTGGAAGGGACGCAGCTGAGCCCCGGCCAATACCAGGGGTTTCTCTCGATTCGTTCTACGCTCACCGATGTGGAAACGCGGCTTCCTTTCTGGTACGGCGTTCCCTCCAAAGTGGCCGAACAGATTATCGTCTTTGATGCCCCTGCCGAGGGCAGGCGGCTCTCCGAGCTTTCCTTTCAATTCAGGCCTCTGGATGCATCGGGAATTCCGACCACCGATTCCCCGGTTGTCACAGCCACGATCGGCGGCGGAACGGTGATCGGCACCGATTCGCTCGACAGTCAGGTTCCCGGACTTTACGAAACAGCAGTGAGGCTGGGTCCGTCCCGAGTGGATAACGTATTTGAGATCCGGGTGGGCAATACCGTAACCTCCGTCACTATTACGGCGAGATAGTGCTGACGTCCCCAGTATGAAAGGGGGTACGCTATAACCCCACTTGCGTTTATAATTGAGGGCGAGGGGCATTAGTAGCGGGTAATGGACGATCTTAAGAAGAAGCTCCAAGATGAGATTGCGGCGCTCGAGTACGAACTGCGCAACGAGCTTCCAAAAGAGATTCTAAAGGCTCGGGCGCACGGCGATCTCAAAGAGAACGCCGAATTTCACGCCGCCAAAGAACGGCAGCGCTTCGTCGATGTACGGTTGAGTCAATTGATCAGCCGGCTGGCGGAGTACTCCATGATCGATTTCAGCAAGATTCCCAAGGACCGCGTTGGTCTGGGTTCCACGGTAGTGGTGCTGGATATTAACAAAGACGAACAGGTGACTTACAAGCTTGTGACAAGCGAGGAGTCCGACGTTGCGAGGGGACTGATTTCGACGGGTTCGCCTATTGGACGGGGACTGCTTGGCAAGCGTGTGGGGGACGAGGTAAAATTCCCCAGTCCGGGCGGGATTCGCGAGATGGAAATCCTGAAGCTCACCACGATTCACGACATCGTTCCGTAACGGTATGACTATCACGCGCATTATCGGGACCTCGTGCAACAAGGTGATCGTTCTGATCGTGCGCATGCTGGCATTGTCGAAGATCCACCCGAACGTTTTAACGTTTATCGGACTGGTGATCAACATTGTGGCGGCGGTGCTGCTGGCGGCCGGACAATTCCGCCCGGCTGGATTCGTGATCCTGGGCGCGGCCATCTTCGATATGGTGGATGGGCGCGTGGCGCGCGAGACGAACCAGGTGACACGGTTCGGGGGCTTCTTCGATTCGGTGCTGGACCGCTACTCGGACCTGGCGCTGCTAATGGGCCTGCTGGTCTATTACGGCAATATCAACCGGGCGCTCTATGTGGTGCTGACGGCAATCGTCATGACGGCCTCGGTGATGGTTAGCTATACCAGGGCGCGGGCCGAGAATACGATTCCAATGTGCAAGGTCGGGTTTATGGAACGTCCGGAGCGTGTGGTGCTGTTGATCATCGGGGCTCTCTTCGACCGTATGGCGCCGGTGCTCTGGGTGATCGCGGTGCTTGGGAATTTGACGGTGTTTCATCGCATGCTTTTCACCTGGCAGGAGACCAAGCGACTGGAAGACGCGCAACTTCGCGCGGCGCCAAGCCTGAAGCTCGATAGGTGAAAGTTCCACTGCTCGATTTACGGGCGCAATACGATAAGATCCGCGACGAAGTACAGTTGGCGGCAAACCGCGTTTTCGAGTCGCAGTACTTCATTCTTGGCGATGAGGTAGCGAAGTTTGAAGAGTCCGTGGCGCGCTATTCGCGTGCGCGATACGGCGTGGGTTGCGCTTCCGGTTCCGATGCCTTGACGCTGGCGATGATGGCGCTGGGCATTCGGCCGGATGACGAAGTGGTTACGGTATCGTATACCTTTTTCGCGACCGCCGGTGAGATTGCCCTGCTTGGCGCGGTGCCGGTCTTTGTCGACGTGGACGACCGGACGTTCAACATGGACGTCGCTCAGTTGGCAGAGGTGCTGCGAACGCGACCCAAAATTCGTGCGATTATGCCGGTACATCTGTTCGGCGGTTGCGCGGATATGGAGCCCATCCTGGCGCTTGCCACCCAGCATGGCGTGCCCGTGATTGAGGATGCGGCGCAGGCGATCGGTTCCGAGTATCAGGGCAGGCGTGCCGGCAGCATGGGCGCCCTGGGCTGCTTCAGCTTCTTCCCCAGCAAGAATCTGGGCGGGTTCGGCGACGGCGGCATGCTAACGACCGATGACGAAGCGCTGGCGGGCAAGCTGAAAATCCTGCGCATGCATGGCCGCACAGGCAAGTATATTCACGAAGTAGTGGGAAGGAATTCGCGCCTTGACGCACTGCAGGCAGCGATCCTGCAGGTGAAGCTCGCGCACCTGGATGGCTGGACCGAAGGCCGGCGGAAAAACGCCGATACTTATCGTGAATTGTTGAAGAGCGCACCGGTAGTCCCGCCGGTGCCGGCCGAGTACCAGACGAGGCACATCTACAACCAGTTCGTAATCCGGTGTCCGCGCCGCGATGAATTGCAGGCCTACCTGCGCGAGCACGGTGTTGGGAGCGAGGTGTACTACCCGCTGCCCCTTCACTTGCAGAATTGCTTTTCGTCCCTGGGATACAAGGCGGGAGATTTTCCGGTCAGCGAGAGGCTGTCGCGCGAGACGCTGGCGTTGCCGATTCATTCTGAGTTGTCCCACCATGACATCGAGTATGTCTGCGAGAGAATCCGCCAATTCTATACGTAGGGTTGGCTATTTGATTCCGATCATTCTACTCTTCGCCTGCGCTCTGGTTGGTTTCGCGGAGGAAACACTCCGCGACACGCTTCAGGCTGCGAACATACCGGCGGAGCAGTTCTCCCCGTCGGAGTTGCCAGAACACATCACCAGCTATGCGATCTCCAAGGGCGATCCATTCCTTCTCGCCTACTACGTAGACAAGGGACGGGAACGTCTATCTCAGCCGCTGCAGGTTATTCGCTACAACAGAACGACGAATAGACTACAGCGTGCCCGCCTCCACAACATCAAGGCGATTTTCGCACAAGGTATTGAAATGGACTGCCTTGGATCTGCGATGGAAATACGCGAACACCACGGCGTCATCTACATCGACACGCACTACAACCCGTCGGCAGGCTGCGTCATCGTGCTTTCCTCGGAACTGGTTTTCCAGACTGCGCTTTCCGGTTGGTTAATCGGTCTGGTGGGATCGGACTACGCCATTGTGCAGCGCAGTGAAGTTCACTTCCTCTCCGTCCACCCCCTGCACATCGGTGTTTTCGACGGGAAGCGCAATCGGGTCGAGGAAGTCTACCCGGTGAAGAACGAGCCATACCGCCGCCAGTTCTCGCAGCTGCTTCACAAGCATGTCTCCGAAAAATGGTGCGCAGAGAACGACGCGCCATGCGATAGGGAAAATTTTGACACCGAGCTACGCGGCAAAGTGGTAGTGGACGAAGCGGCCAGGAGCTTCGCATTGGATGTGAGATTCACGGCGGCCGGGTTCGGCCCCGCGGCGCTGAAACAGGTGCCGCCGCGAACGGTCAGCTACACATTTCACCAACGCAACGGCAAGTGGGAGCACCACGCATTTTCGCGCTGAGGGGCGACCGACTATTCCTTTTCGAAGATCACATGCGCCATGGCGTTTTCCGCCGTGTGGGTCAAGGACAAATTGATTCGCGTGACGCCGAGTTTCCCGGCGATCGCGTGTGCGGCGCCGTGAAGTTGCAGCGTAGGACGCCCGGAGGGTAGGTTGACTACCTCCAGATCAACCCAGCGAACGCCATGACGCCAACCCGTGCCCAGCGCTTTCATGCCCGCTTCCTTGGCTGCAAAGCGGGCCGCATAGCGCTCGAAACGGTTCGCCTTGCGCTCCACGTATGCAATCTCCAGCGGGGTGTAAATGCGGTTGACGAACTTCAATCCGTAGCGCTCAATCGACGCCTTAATGCGCGACACTTCCGCGAGGTCGATACCCGTTCCGACGATCAAAGATCCACTCCTGAGCTGGTAATGGTCAGCCGCCCGTGCTTCACGCCCTTCGTGCTGATGAGGGCGTCGGCGAGCTTTTTTACCGCGGCCGCCTTTCCCTTCACCACAAGCACCTCCAGACAATTGTCGTGGTCCAGATGGATGTGCAGGGTCGACAGAACGTTATGAAACGAATCATGTTGCAGATCTGTCAGCTTCTCGTTCAGCAGGCGGACGTGGTGATCGTACACCAGCGTCACGGTGCCCACCACCGGGCTGTCCGGCAATTCCCAGTTCTTCTGCACCAGTTCATCGCGGATCAGATCGCGGAAGGCCTCAGACCGGTTCGTGTAACCCCGCTTGGCGATATGGCCATCGAATTTTTCGAGAAGATCGGAATCGATGGCAACGCCGATACGGCTAAGCTCACTCATTGGTATTCCAAGAGTACCCGACACCGGCGGCGGTTTCAAATGCCGCGTGGCACGGATTGCGAGTTCGTGCTACCGTGTTTTTGATTGCATCATTTGGTAGTGGAGAGATGGAGCCGCGGCGAAAGCCCATTGCATGGGCGCGATCCGCGCGTGAAGATACTCGCGCTCCTTTCCTTCCTGGTCATACTCACCACAACGCCGGCCGGACGGTGGATTCCCATGGCCGCCTACTTCTTCCTGCTTTGCGGGTCTGTGAATTTGGCGCGCCTGCCGCTTCGTGCCATCCTGCTGCGGGCGGCCGTCGTGCTGCCGTTCTCGGCAACATTCGCATGCGTTGCTCTTCTGTCAGGCCCGGCTGAACGCGCCGCCGCCATCCCGGTCAAGAGCTTTCTCTCAGCTTTGGCGGTGCTGCTGGTGGTGGCGACCACACCACTTCCGAGCATACTCAGGGCACTGGAGAAGTTGGGTGCGCCCAGGATGGTGCTTCTGGTGGTTCAATTCCTGTACCGCTATCTGTTTGTGATCTTTGAACAGGCCCAGCATATGCGACTGGCCGCGCAGTGCCGCGGAGGCTTTGGCGGTGGATCCAGGTCGAAGTTTGCCGCTGCGGCCGGCATACTGGCGGTGCTGTTCGGGCGATCTTACGAGCGGGCCGAGGGGATTCACCAGGCAATGCTCGCACGCGGTTTCGACGGGCACTTGCGGCTGTTGACCTCGCTCCGGATCGTTGGTGGCGACGTCGCATTCCTCGCGGCAGCGGTTGTGGTGCCGCTGGCATTCCGGGTCGGGGCCGGGCAGTAAGTGGCCGATCCCGTCGTTCAAGTCCGCGGCTTGCGTTACACCTATGACGACGGGACGGCCGCGCTCAATGGCATCGACTTCGACCTTTTCGCCGGCGAAACCGTCGCGCTGCTGGGGGCAAACGGATCGGGAAAAACCACCTTCGTCCTACATCTGAACGGTTTGTTGCACGGCGGCGATTCCGTAACGGTTTGCGGTCTGCCCGTGGTTGCCGCCAATCTGCCAGAGGTGCGGCGCAAGGTAGGCGTGGTCTTCCAGGACTCCGATGAGCAGCTCTTCATGCCTACGGTCCTGGAAGATGTCGCCTTTGGACCCTTGAACCTTGGACTCAGTCCCGATGAGGCCATCGCCCGGGCGACGAAATCGCTCGAACAGGCGGGTATTGCCAGTGCGCTGCACAAATCGCCGTATCATTTGAGCGCCGGCGAGAAGCGGCGCGTGGCGATTGCCGGGGTTCTTGCCATGACCCCGGAGATTCTGGTTCTGGATGAGCCCACCACTTACCTCGACCCGCCCGGACAACGGGAACTGCTGGCCCTCTTGCGCGAGTTACCACAGGCGAAACTGCTGGTGACGCACGATATGCAGTTTGCACGGGCCATCGCGACTCGGGCAGTGTTTTTCGAAAAGGGCAAAATCGCCGCCCAGGGAAGTGTGGACGAGCTTGTTCACCGGTTCAATTGGAAGAGTGACTGAAAATTATTTCCCGGACTCACAAAGCAGAGTGACCGGACCATCGTTCACCAGGGAAACCAGCATCGAGGCCTGGAAAACACCCGACTGAACCATCAGGCCACTAGCCGCTGCCTGAGTAAGAAAATGCTCGTAGAGAAGTTTGGCGGCTTCCGGGCGTGCCGCCCGGTCGAAACTGGGACGTCTCCCCTTCCGGCAATCTCCATAAAGCGTGAATTGGGACACTATCAACAGTTGGCCTCCGATGTCACGGACGCTGAGGTTCATCTTGCCTTGCTCATCGTCAAAGATACGCAAGTCGATGATTTTAGTGACTAGATAGTCCGCGTCTCGCGCTGAATCGGACTGTTCAATCCCCAGCAGGACGAGAAGTCCCCGATTGATTTCTCCCACCGTTGCGCCTGCTATCTCCACGCTCGCTTGTGTGACTCTCTGGATCAGTGCTCGCATATCCTAAACTTTCGACTCAGTACATTTCCTGTTCCGTACTAGGGAGTACTGCTAATTTTTACTAGAACCAAAGTACCTATACTTGGGTATGATCTATCGCCGGAAGCAAGTTCGACAAAAGGCCCCAGGGGGGTTCATCCGTTTCCAGAATAGCCAAGGCCAGTGCTTTTTTGGATTTGGCGAAGGCGATTATATTCGCCTCCGGGACGAATTTGGAAACGTCTGGAACGGTGCGGCCCACCGCCAGGACGACAACTCGGTTCGGTACCGCTTCCGGGATGAGAAAGGCAAGACCATCAGTGGGATGTCGGACACGTTAGGTATCGTCCTGCGAGACGAGAACGGCAACTCCTGGCGCGGGTTCGTAGACTAGTGCTACGGCCGGTTGATGTATTTCTCGTAAAGCATGTGGTGCCGGTTCTCCAGGTCCACCGGCTTCCCTTTGATAAACAATTGCTTGATCTGAGTCTTGGTTTCCAGCGGATCGCCGTCTGTGATCATCAGGTCCGCCCACTTCCCTTCGTCGATCGATCCCATCCGGTCGCTGACTCCCCAAATCTCAGCCGCGTTCAAAGTCACCGCCTTTAGGGCTTCGCTGTACGGCAGCCCAAAAGCTACGGCGTTGGCGGCCTGATAGGGAAGATTGCGCGAAAACGAAGCTGAGAAGCTGGCGAAGGCAAATTTCACGCCGGCCTTATAGAATTGCGCGGGAAGTGAAGCCGGCGCGTCGTACGGGTCGTCGTCGTTCAACGGCAACTCCAGCGTCTTGCCCAACACTACTGGAATTCCTTTCGCCTTCAACTCCGGCAGCATCTTGCCCGGTTCGCGCACATCGGCCAGAATGATGCGGATACGTTCCTGGCCGGCAAACTCAACGGCGTCGTGAACGGCCCGTTCCCGCACCGCAGTAACCAGCGCGGGCAGCGTACGTTCCAGCACGGGAATCATCGCCTCATACTTCAAATCGGTCTGAAATCCGGGCATAGCGGCGGATTTGGCCTTCTGGTAACGCCGGCACTGTTCAAAGAATTCATGAAGCGCACGGACCCTGGCTTCGTATTCTTTCCTGGCTTCGGCGAAAGGGACGCCGCGTGAGTCTCCGAACTGCGAAGGCGGCGCATTCAACACAGGGAAATTGATGTGCATCGCGCCGGACCGCAGGATCGCCATCTCCTCCCACGTCCACCCGTCCAGATGCATCAGGGAGCCTTGTCCGGAGATCATTCCGCCGCGGGGCAGGTTCATCATGGCGGTGATGCCATTGGCGCGCGTAACCGGAATGTGCTCGCTCGATGGATTAACCGCAACCACCGTGCGGAGCTGCGGGTTGAAATCGCCCAGTTCGGCCAGATCGGTGGTTTCCTTTACCGAATCAATCTCAATCATTCCCACTTCGGAGGCGGAATCGATGATACCGGGATAGACGTGAAGCGACTTCCCTTCAATGATCCTGATGCCTTTGGGAGGTGACAGCTTCGCGCCGACGCCCATAATTTTGCCGTCCTGCACGAGGATGGATCCGTTGGGAATGTCCTGTCCCGATACCGTGTGTACAGTGACACCGCGGATCAGGAAGCTATCGTCCGGACCGGCGGCCAGGGGAAGAGCGGCAAGCAGCACGAATGTGAGAGATTTCATGACGGTCTCCTGCGGGACGACTCTTTTCGTTGCTGCTTCTGGCGTTCCAGTAGTTTCTTTTTCTCGGCGTCCTGCGCCGGGCGGGCGGCCAGGTCGGCGTCGCGGTCGAAGTACATTTCGCCATCGATAAACACCTTTTGAACCTTCGCGAAATTAGAAAGCGGGTGCTTGTCAAAGAGGGCGAGGTCCGCGTCTTTACCAACTTCGATGGAGCCCACCTTGTCGTCGATGTCGAGCTGCTTCGCGGGATTAATGGTAATCAGCGACAGAGCTTCATCGTCTGAGAGACCACCGTATTTCTGAGTTTTGGCCGCTTCCGTATTCAGATGGCGCATGAGTTCGTCTGAATCGGAGTTGATGGAGACCAGTACGCCTTTACGCACCATAATGGCGGCGTTGTAGGGAGTGGCGTCAAAAGCTTCCACTTTGTAAGCCCACCAATCAGAGAAGGTAGAAGCCCCAGCGCCATGCTGCTGGATCTCCTTGGCCACTTTATAGCCTTCCAGTACATGCTGCAGGGTCTTGATGCGGAAGTGAAACTCTTCGGCTACGCGGAGGAGCATGAGAATTTCGTCTGCCCGGTAGCAATGCGCATGCACCAGGCGCTTGCCCTCGAGAACTTCCATCAGCGGCTCCAATTTTAGATCACGGCGCGGGGGAAGCGGCGATTCGCCCTTGGCAACCTGCGCGGTATAGGTTTTCCACTGCGCCTGATACTGCTGCGCCTCCGTGAAAGCCTCACGGATGACATCCTCAACGCCCATGCGGGTAGCAGGGTACCTAAGCGGTACGGAGCCATTGGGCGCCGCCACACTTCCGCGCCGCTTGGGGTTCTCGCCGAGAGCGAACTTAATGCCGGGTTTGGCGCCCTTGAAGATCATTTCGTCAGCGCCCTTGCCCCAACGCATCTTGATGACAGAGCATTTGCCTCCGATGGAATTGGCGCTGCCGTGAAGGACGTTGATGGTGGTGACGCCGCCGGCCAGTGCCCGATAAATGGCAATGTCTTCGGGGTTGAGAACGTCTTCAATGGCCACCATGGAGGAGACCGATACGCTCGACTCGTTAATGCTGTCAGCGGCGGCGTGCGAATGGCAATCGATGATACCCGGCATCAGATACTGACCGCTGGCTTCGATCACTTTAGCGTCGGTGGGAACAAGAATCTTCTCTCCCACCTCGGCGATTTTTCCGTCGCGCAACAGCACGGAGCCTTTGAACGTTCCTTTTGTGATGGTGAGGATAGTGGCGTTTTGAATGACTATCGGAGGGGCCGTCCAGGCCGGAACGACGGCGAGGTTTGCCAGCACAATTGCCGCCCATCCTGTTCGGAGTTGACCCATTAATTTGTCTCCTCTGCTGGCGCCGGCGGGGCTTCCGGTGCGGGCTGGAACTTCACGCCATCAATCACAACGTATTGAATCCTGGTATTGGTCTCGAAGAGATTGCCCTTGGTAACCACGAGGTTTGCAATCTTTCCTTTCTCGACGCTGCCGAGGCGGTCGGCGACGCCGAAGATCTCGGCGGTGCTAAGAGTGAACGCGCGAATCGCGTCGTCGGGGGAAAGTCCGGCGTCGATCGCCCGGCGGACCGCCCTCACGATCTCGGCGGGCTTTTCAATGCCGTCCGAGTAGAAGCCGAACTTCACCTTCGCGGCGGCAAGAGCCTTCGGAGTCGAGGGCGCTTCATCCCGCAGTTGCAGCGTCTCCAGCGTCACCGGCGCTTCGGGATCCGCGTCACGGCGGCCTTCGGGCCATTTCAAACTAACGAGAACCGGGACATGGGCCTTAGCAATACGGCCCGCAGCAGTATAGCCTCTGGGTACACCGTACAAGACAGGAGAAATTTTGAGCTCAGCGGCGAATCGAATCATGCGGTCGATATCCACCGTCCGCGATGCCGGAAGCAGGACTCTCGGCGACTCCATGACGCCTTCGAGCGCGCGATCGTACTCCGGGCGGCTGACGCCCGAAGGATTGCGCGCGTACATCTCCTTGGCCATCTTATAGTGATCGGCATCGATGTAGATCTGGCGGATGTAGGCGAAAACCCCGAGCAGCGAGCCCGGGTATCCGCTAAAACTGGAAAACGCCAGGCTGACGTACTGGCCGGCGGGAGAGGCGATGAGCATCTGGCCGGGTTTGCTGCCCGCGAGATTGACGACGGCGCCCTGACCCGCGAAGATGCCCCGCGTGGGGAATGTGATGGACGTGGTGAATCCGGCGCTTCGGGCCGTTTCCAGCCGTTTATCGGACGGTTTCACCAGATCGGCCGCGCGCAGCCAACTGGTGTTGGACGGGCGGTCTTCGGGACCGCGAGCCGGAACGGGGGCTGCTGCCGCTCCGCCTCCTCCGCCTGCGCCACCCCGCCGTCCGCCTCCGCCGCCAATGGCCGACGGCTCCGTGATGCCCAGCGTACTGAGGCCGTCAATCAGGCCTGGGTAAATGGTAAGCCCTTCGCCGTCAACAACCCACGCGTCGGCTGGGATGGGAGCGTTGTCAGCCACCGCTTCAATGAGGCCGTTGCGCATGACCACATTGGCACGCGGTAACACAGGTCCGCTGACCGTAACCACGCGGGCGTTCGTGATTGCCATCGCGGTGGGAACTTCCGCGTACACCGCCACGGCACAAATCGCGCCTATTACTTGACTGCAAATAGCCTTCTTCATGACGGTATCGTTATTATAGAAACTCCTCACTGAGATGCAAGAAAAAACACAAGTGCGCTATAAAGACGCGGGCGTCAACATTGACGAGGCCAACCAGGCCGTTTCGCGAATCAAGATGCTGGCCCGCAAGACCATGACACCGGCCGTATTAACAGGGATCGGCAGTTTCGGCGCCGGATATCAGCTTCACGGCTATAAACAGCCAGTTTTGGTCAGTTCCGCCGACGGGGTAGGAACCAAGCTGAAGGTCGCATTTCTCACCGGATGCCACACGACTGTAGGCGAAGACCTGGTGAACCACTGTGTGAACGATATCGCCGTTCAAGGCGCTGCCCCATTGTTTTTCCTCGATTATTTCGCGGTTGGCAAGCTGAATGCAACCGTGGCCGCCCAGGTGGTGGAGGGAATCGCGCGCGGATGTAAGAAAAACGGGTGTGCGCTGATAGGCGGGGAAACAGCGGAAATGCCGGGGATGTACGCCGACGGAGAGTACGATTTGGCCGGCTTCATTGTTGGTGCGGTTGAGAAAAAGAACTTGCTGACCGGTAAGGACATCAAGGCCGGCGATGTCTTGATTGGGTTGCCCTCGACAGGCCTGCACACCAACGGTTATTCCCTGGCGAGGAAGCTGCTGTTCGAGATTGCCAAACACACGCCGGACACTTATGTGCCGCAATGGAAGTCGACAGTGGCCGAGGAACTGTTGAAAGTCCACCGTAGTTATCTGCATCCGATCCGTGAGTTGATGCGGGCTAAACTCTTGAAGGGCGCAGCGCACATTACCGGCGGCGGCATCACCGAGAATACACCGCGCATGCTGCCCGCGGGGCTTTCCGCGTCGATCCAATTGGGTTCGTGGCCCGTGCTACCGGTATTTGAGCATTTGCGCGACATCGGCCGCATTCCGCAGGACGATTATCTGCGTAGCTTCAACCTCGGAGTCGGTATGATTTTTGCAGTCAGTCAAACGAGGCTAACGGCTGTGGAGAAGATTTTGAAACGGCTCCGCGAACCGCATTTCGTAGTAGGTGAAGTGGTGGCGGCGAAACGCGGCGCCAAGTCGCGGGTTGTCTACCGATGAAGAAGATTGGAATTCTGCTGTCGGGCAGGGGCTCCAATTTCGAGGCAATTGCGAAGAGCGTGGCCGCCCGACGGATTGAGGCCGAAATTGCCGTGGTGATTTCGAATCGTGCCGATGCGGGAGGCTTGCAGACCGCGCGGGCGCGTGGACTGCACGCGGTTTGCCTGCCTTCAAAAGGGCTGGATCGTGCCGTTTACGACCGTTCTCTGGTTGAGGAATTGAACAGGCATGAAGTGGATCTGGTTTGCCTCGCCGGGTTCCTCCGTCTGCTGACCGGTGAGTTTGTGCGGGCCTTTCCGCAACGGATCCTGAATATTCATCCTTCGCTGCTGCCGGCGTTTCCGGGTTTGGATGCGCAACATCAGGCTTTGACTCACGGCGTGAAGGTGAGCGGCTGTACAGTGCATTTTGTAGACGAGCACCTCGATGCCGGCCCCATCGTGCTGCAGGCTACTGTTCCGGTATTGGACGATGACACTGCGGAATCGCTAGCGGCGCGGATCCTTGTGGAGGAGCACCGGATCTATACGGAGGCAATTCAAGTTGTGCTGTCGGGGCGGTATCGGGTTGAGGGGCGGCGGGTGTTGAAGGGTTAGCGCCATTCTGCGAAGGCAAAGATGTAACGGGCATAAGGAAGAGCTTTCGTGAAGCCGTGGACGATTACGTCGAATTGTGCCGGCAACAATGCAGGGAAGCCGTCAACCTCCGAAGGTTTCCCCTGGAGAATTTCTGGCGGACGGCTGATTGATTGTTGACTAGTTCCGATTACAGTGCGTGCTGACGTTGGATTGGCGGAAATTGTGTAATAGGATCTATTTATGAATTTGGACCGACGTCATTTCATCCGGGCCAGCGCCGCCGCAGCGGGCGCCGGTCTGCTCTCCTTCGCGGCCGCACAGAGCCGGGTGCCCGATGGCATCAAGCTCGCCACATTCTTCACGGACCGTCCCAAAGAGGACGATCTGGCGATGTTGCGCCACACCGGCGTGGAAGCCGTCTCGATCTGGACCTCGATTGAGAACAATTCCGCCGAGTGGATGATCGCGACCCGCAAGAAGATGGAAGCTAACGGAGTGCAGGTCTATAACTTCGGGATCATCGACCTGCATTGCGATCCTACGCTCGTCCTGAGCCTGCCCGGTGTGGAACAGAAAATTGAGCAGTACAAGACCTACCTGACGAATCTGGGGCGCGCCGGAGTTCGCTATACAACCTACGCCCACATGTCGAATATCAAGAACCAGCCTGTACCGGGGTTCTACCAAACGTCGATAGGTAAGACGCGCGGTGAGGCTGATACGCGGGAGTTCGATCTCGCCGCAGCCAAGAAGCTGCCGTGTTCGTTCGATAAAGAATATCAGGAAGAGCAAATCTGGAAATCTTTCACCACCTTTATTCGCGCGGTCATGCCGGTGGCGGAGAAGAACAACGTGCGGATCGGGCTGCACCCGGACGACCCGCCAGTGGCTTCCCTTGGATGCGTGGCGCGGGCGTTCCGCACCTACGCCGCCTATGAACGGGCATTTGAGATCGCCGGGAGCGACAACTTCGGCGTGTGCCTGTGTATTGGAACGTGGGGCGAAGGCGGCAAGCAAGGTTTCGGAAAGGATCCGGTGGAGGCGGTGCGTGCTTTCGGGGCGAAGAAGAAAATCTTCAAGGTCCACTTCCGCAATGTGAGTTCGCCGCTGCCCCGGTTCCGCGAAACATTTGTCGACAACGGCTACATGGATATGTACAAAGTGATGAAAGCCTTACAGGACGTTAAATTCGACGGCATCGTGATTCCCGATCACGTCCCTGGCGGTTATCCCATGGCTAACAATTCCTACACCGTCGGCTACATCAAGGCGCTGCGCGATAGAGTGAACGCGGAGAGCAAACGGGCGTAAGAATTATCAAACCGTGATGGCCGCGCGCCCTTCGCCAACTTGCTGCCGCCACATGGCGTAGTACAGGCCCTTGCTTTCGATCAATGCCTCATGGCGGCCGAACTCTACGATCCGGCCCCGCTCCAGCACGTAGATCCGGTCGGCGTGCAGGACCGTTGACAGACGGTGTGCAATCAGGATGGTGATGGCATCCCGGGTGACGGCTACTTCGCGGATGGTCTGGCTGATGTCCTCTTCTGTCAGCGAGTCGAGCGATGAGGTTGCTTCGTCGAAGACCAGAAGCTGCGGCCTGCGCAGCAGAGCGCGCGCGATCGCCAGGCGCTGTTTCTCGCCGCCGGATACCTTCACACCGCCTTCGCCGATTACGGTATCGAGGCCGCGATCGGCGCGCGCGAGCAGTGTCTCGACGGATGCCTGGCGGAGGACATTCATACACTCTTCATCCGTGGCGCCCGGGCGGACGAAGAGCAGATTCTCCCGGATAGAGCCCGAGAAGAGCTGCGCATCCTGCGTGACGAAGCCGATGCGTTCGCGGAAGCCGTCAATCTCAATCTCGTCCTCGCGCGTGCCGTTGTATAGAATGTGTCCCTCGCGTGGGCGGTAAAGCCCCACCAGCAGCTTGACGAGCGTGGTCTTCCCCGCCCCGGACGGACCCACGAAAGCAATGGTCTCTCCGCGGTCCACCGAGAAGGAGATATCCTTGAGCGCCGGCTTGTTGGCTGTTTGATGCTGAAAACCGACATCTTCGAATCGCAGTGTCTCCAGCCGCGCGATGGATATTGGATGCTCGGGACGAGGCTCGGGCGGCATAGCCAGGATCGTCTCGAAACTCTGCAGTGAGACTTCGGTTTCACGATAGGTATTCACCACGTTTCCCAGTTCCTGCAGCGGTCCGAAGATGAAGAACGAGTAGATGAACAGGGAGAAGAACTGGCCCACAGTAATGCGCTGCGTGAAGATCAGGTAGAGCATCAGAAAAAGAATGGAAGTGCGCAACAGGTTGACAAACGTTCCCTGCACGAAACTCAGGCTGCGCAGATAGCGTACTTTTTTCAGTTCCAGTTTCAGGATCTTCGCCGTGGTGGCGTTCAGCCGGGCGATCTCCTGCTGTGCCAAGCCCAGGCTCTTCACCAATTCGATATTGCGCAGGGACTCCGTGGTTGACCCTGCAAGCGCCGTGGTCTCAGCCACAATGATCTTCTGCACATTCTTGATCTTCTTGCTGAGCACCGAACTGAGCGCACCGAGCAGCGGAATGGTCATCAGATAGGCGGGCGCAATGGACCAGTGCACGTTCCACGCATAGAACATGACGAAGATCACGCCGATCAGCGTAGTGAACAGCAGGTTTACGGCGATGTTGATCAGCTTCTCCACATCGGTGCGGACCTTTTGCAGCTTGCCCAGAGTCTCGCCGCTGCGCTGGTCTTCAAACTGCGCGTAGGGCAACTCCAGCGAATGACGGATTCCGTCGGCGTAAATTCGCGCGCCAACTTGCTGCGTGATGAGGTTGACGAAGTAGTCCTGAAAATTCTTGGCAACCCGGGAAACAAAGGCCACGCCGACGGCCGCACCCAGCAGCACGCTGACTCCCCGTACAAACTGCGCGCTGGAGTATTCTTTGTAGCGAGTGGCGTAAGAATCGATGATATGACGGAAAATCAACGGGTCCAGCAGCGAAAACACCTGATTGATTGCCGCCAGCCCCAGCGCCGCGGCCACCAGTTTCCAGTAATCCCGCAGGTAACGGTACAGTATCCCCATCTACTCACCTTACGCGAGTCCGGCGGCCATTCGCCAGTTTGATGCGATAGAATTCCAACCGAGGTCCATCATGCGTTTCAGAATCTGTTTTGTATCTATTCTTCTTGCGGTAATGCCTTCGATGGCGGCTTCCCTTCAGGAAGCAAAGCCGGAAGGAGTCGGCCTTTCCTCGGAGCGTCTGCAGCGAATTCACGAAACGATCCAGCGTCACATCGATTCTCATCAAATTTCAGGCGCGGTCACGCTGGTGGCGCGCAGAGGCCGCATCGCGCACCTGGAAGCGCATGGGGCAATGGATGTGGAATCCGGCAAGCCTATGGTAAAGAATTCCATCTTCCGCATCTGGTCGATGTCAAAAGTAGTGGCCGGGGTTTCCATCCTGATGCTGATGGAGGAAGGAAAGGTACGCCTCAGCGACCCGGTCTCGAAATTCATTCCCGAGTTTAAGGGAATGAAGGTGGCCGTAATGCAGGATCGTCCGGCAGGAGCGCCAGCCGCATCAGGCCCGCCGCAGTTTTATACGGTCCCGGCCATTCGCGAGATTACCATTCAGGATCTTTTGACCCACGTTTCCGGCCTGGGCAGCGGCCCCGCGAGCAGTTCCGAAGCGGGCAGGATCGCGCGCAAGCCCACTGACACGCTGGCCGATTACATTCCCCGTTGGGGCACTACGCCGCTGGACTTCCAGCCCGGCTCGCGATGGACCTATAGTCCTTTGGCGGCCTTCGATACGCTGGGCCGTGTTGTGGAAATAGCATCGGGACAAACCTTCGACAAGTTTCTCCGTAACCGCCTCTTCGATCCCCTGGAGATGAAGGACATTTTCTTTCATCCGGAAGCGGCCCATTTGAGCCGCGTACCCAGCACGTATCATCGCGACGGAAATGCGCTGAAGAAGACCGAAGCGATGAACCACCTATTCGCGCCGTCCTACTTTTCGGGCGGCGGAGGGCTTTTCTCCACAACCGAAGACTACGCGAAATTCGCTGAGATGCTGATGGAAGGCGGGCAGTTGAACGGGAAGCGGATATTGAGTCCGAAAACGGTGGAGTTGATGGCTTCTATCTTCGTCCCGGATACGACACCTGGCCTAAAGCCAGGGGGATCGTTTGGACTGAGCGTACGCGTCGTCAGTGATCCGATTGCGGCGGACATGCGTGTCTCAAAGGGCAGTTTCGGCTGGGATGGCGCCTATGGGACACATTTTTGGGTGGACCCGAAAGAGAAGATCGTCGGACTTCTAATGATCCAGACCGATAACCCTAACCGTCAACTGGATCGGGATTTTGAGAACGCCGTGATGCAGTCGATTGTCGATTAAGGAGTGGAGAACGGCGCCGCTTGCACTTCGCGCAGCCGCCGCTCCAGGTAGCGGCGTTCGCTGTCGTTGCTAACCAGTTCCAGCGCGCGTTGATACGCCTTCGCGGCTTCCGCGGAGGATCCTTCCCGCCGTAGCAGATCAGCGCGTGCCGAATGCAGCAGGTGGTAGCTGTCGAGATCGGACGCGAGTCTATCAATTAGTGTGAGCGCGGGCCGGAGACCTTGCACCATGGCTACGGCTACCGCGCGGTTGAGAGACACGACAGGCGTTGGCTGCATGCGTTCGAGAAGATCGTAGAGGCGCAGAATCTGCGGCCAGTCCGTGTCTTCCGCACGCGCGGCCTGGCAATGCAAAGCGACGATTGCCGCCTGAATGGAAAGAGGACCGGGCCCCGCACGAAAGGCCTCCTCCACCAGCGGCAGCGCCTCGGCAATCTGCTGCGCGTTCCAGCGGCTGCGGTCCTGCTCTTCGAGTGTGACAATATCGCCGGCATCATCGAGCCGCGCATCCCGGCGCGCATCGTGGAGAAGCATCAACGCCAACAGGCCGGTGGCTTCCGACGGCACATTCGGCGCCATCAGTACCCGCACAAGCCTGCCCAGCCGGATTGCTTCCGCGCAGAGATCGGTCCGGACGAGCGGGCCCGCTTCCCGGCTGGATGCGTAGCCTTCGTTGAAGATCAGATAGATCGCGGTTAGGACCGCATCCACTCGCTCCGGCATGTCGTTCGTTCCCGGAACGGTATATGGAATTCGAGCATCGCGGATTTTGCGCTTCGCCCGCACCAACCGCTGCGCCATGGTCGCCGTGGGCACCAGGAATGCCCGGGCGATCTCTTCCGTCTCCAGGCCACCCAGGGTGCGCAGTGTCAGCGCAACCTGTGATTCCAGCGCAAGGGCCGGATGGCAGCAGGTGAAGATGAGGCGAAGACGATCGTCCGGAATCTCGGTTGGATCGTAGTCCGGAACCTGCACCGACTGGTTCATCTCGGCCGCCAGTTGCACACTCACTTTCTCATTGAACAGCGCGCGGCGCCGGATTACGTCTATCGCCTTATGCCGCGCCGTTTGAATGATCCAGGCCCTGGGAAACTCAGGAACGCCGGAGATTCGCCATTGATCGACACTCGCCGCAAAGGCTTCCTGCGCTGCTTCTTCGGCGACCTCGAAGTCGCCCACCAGGCGAATCAGAGCCGCGACAATCCGGCCCCAGTCCGTGCGGTAGAGCGTCTCGACGGCCTCGTCTGCAAAGTGGCGCATACTCAATGGTAAATAATTGCCTATAGGGTGTCGATTTCGATTCCCGCCGTTCGACTTATGGAGGAAGGAGTACGTATGCGATACATGCTGTTGATTTATCTCGATGAGCAGATGCTGAGCGAACCGGACCGGCAGAAGTGCTACGTGGACTCGACCCAGCTTACGCACGAACTCCATGCCAAAGGCCAATTCCTGGCTGCAGCTCCGCTTCATCCGGTTGCGACAGCGACGAGCGTCCGGATGAGGGATGACCGTCGGATGGTGACCGATGGTCCTTTCGCGGAAACCCGGGAGCAACTGGGCGGCTATTTCCTGATTGATGCCAACGACCTCGACGAGGCGATCAGTGTTGCTTCCCGCATCCCAGCGGCGCGTTTTGGTACCGTAGAAATCCGTCCCGTGGTGGAAATCCCGGGCATGCCGGAGCCTGAAAAATAATTCTGATTCGAGTGTCGATCCCGGCACTCAGCATTCGATCTATCAATGTTCGACTAAAAATGGAGACACATTTATGGCACAAAAATCAAGTGGAGTGCGAGTATTGGTTGGGACGCGCAAAGGCGCGTTCGTTCTGACCTCAGACGGGAAGCGCGAGAAGTGGGATGTCAGCGGGCCGCATTTTGCGGGATTCGAGTTGTATCACGTGAAAGGGTCGCCGGCCGACCCGAATCGGATCTACGCGTCGCAATCCAGCGGTTGGTTTGGTCAATTGATCCAGCGATCCAACGACGGCGGGAAGACCTGGGAACCGGTGGATAACAAGTTCACCTACGATGGCGTGCCGGGCACGCACCAGTGGTACGACGGCACGCCGCACCCTTGGGAGTTCAAACGAGTTTGGCATCTGGAGCCGTCTCTCACAGATCCAGACGCAGTCTACGCCGGGGTGGAGGACGCCGCGATATTTCGCACGACCGATGGCGGCAAATCTTGGGGAGAACTCTCGGGACTGCGGAAACACGGCTCCGGACCACGCTGGGCCCCCGGTGCCGGCGGGATGTGCCTGCATACTATCTTGCTCGATCCGGTGAATCCGAAGCGGATGTTCATCGCTATCTCGGCCGCAGGCGCATTTCGCAGCGACGATGCGGGGGAGACCTGGACGCCTATCAACCAGGGACTGCATTCCCAGCACATTCCCGACCCGACCGCCGAAGTGGGACACTGCGTTCATCGCATCGCGATGCATCCGTCGCGGCCGGATGTGCTGTTTATGCAGAAACACTGGGACGTGATGCGCAGCGACAACGCGGGCAATTCCTGGCAGGAAGTGAGCGGGAACCTGCCCACCGACTTCGGCTTTGTGATCGACGTTCACGCGCACGAACCTGAGACGATTTACGTGCTACCCATCAAGAGCGACGGAGAGCACTTTCCACTGGACGGTAAACTGCAGGTGTACCGCAGCCGGTCCGGTGGAAATGAGTGGGAAGCGCTTACCAACGGCCTGCCGCAGAGCGATTGTTACGTCAACGTACTGCGCGATGCCATGGCCGTGGATTCGCTCGATTCGTGCGGCATCTATTTCGGCACTACGGGCGGGCAGGTATACGTCTCGGCCGATTCAGGGGATCACTGGGCGCCCATCGTCCGCGATCTTCCGGCGGTGCTTTCCGTTGAGGTTCAGACGTTAACATGATCCGGCTAGTGCTCCCGGCGCATTTGCGGAGCCTGGCGCGGGTACCCGGAGAGGTAGCGCTGGAAATCGAAGGGCCCGTCACTCAGCGATCGGTGCTCGACGCGCTTGAGGTACGCTACCCGGCGTTGCGCGGAACGTTGCGCGATCACGTTACGCAGCAGCGCCGGCCCTTCATCCGGTTCTTTGCCTGCGCGGAGGATCTGTCTCATGAATCGCCTGACGCCCCTTTGCCGGATGCTGTTGCCGCAGGTACGGAGCCTTTCCTTGTGGTGGGCGCGATCGCGGGCGGTTGATTCCAAACGGAGGTTTTATGCAATCCAAGATGGTGTGGGCCGGACGTGTGCTCAGCGGCCTGGCTGTCCTATTTCTGTTAATGGACAGCGTGATGAAACTGGCGAACGCGCGCGTCGCCGTGGAAGGAACAAAGGAACTCGGATTTCCCGAGAGCGCCGTGTTCGTGATTGGCGCGGTGCTGCTAATTTGTACCGTGCTGTATATGATTCCCCGGACTTCGTCCATCGGCGCGATACTGCTGACGGGCTATCTGGGGGGCGCCGTGGCGACTCAACTGCGGGTCGGCAATCCGCTCTTCAGCCACATTCTATTTCCGGTTTATTTCGGCATCATCGTGTGGGCGGGGCTTTACCTTCGCGATAGCCGGCTGCGTACTTTTATTTCACAGAACTAAGCAAGGGGGAAAGTCATGAAAGCACTGGTCACGTATCTGAATTTTGATGGTAATTGCAAGGAAGCGATGACATTTTACGGCAAGTGTCTGAACGCTGAACTGTTCCTGATGCCATTCGAAGCGCCCTCCGACAGGACTATGCATGCGAACCTGTCGAGGGGAGGCGCGTCCATCCTGATGGCGTCGGACACGATGCCGGGATGTCCCTTCCTTCCAGGAAATAACTTTTCGGTTAGCGTTCACTGCGAAAGCATGCCGGAGATTCAGCAGTTGTTCGGCGCCATTGCGGAAGGAGGCAAGGTCACCATGCCGCTGCAGGACGTATTCTGGGGCGCTCATTTCGGGATGCTGACGGACCGGTTCGGCGTGAACTGGATGTTTAACTACGAACTGCCCAAGCCGGCTCAAACTTAACGCGAGCGGCGGAGCTAGTCGTTGACTTCCTCCTCCGGAAGCCAGCGCATCATTGCCAAGGCATGTTCCGCTTCCAGCCGATCCTGGTCCGGCGATTCAAGGGGCCTACGTTCCGCCATCTGAAGCAGGTCCATTTCGGGTACGGTCTGAGTCGTCATCTGGTAGCTCCTGTCTGTAGAGACTATGCGTCTTTGAACCCATAAAAGCATCACAAGATTGTGGGCTTTCCTGATTACGCTTGTGGGTGGATCGAAACCTAACTCGAACGTGTTAATTTTCATTCCGGAAAGCTTCGCTAGAATAAAGGCCGGATGACTATCTACCTGCTTGCGTTCCTGATCGGTGTGATCGCGGGTCTTCGCTCCATGACGGCGCCGGCCGCGGTGAGTTGGGCGGCACGGCTGGGCTGGCTTCATCTAGACGGCACCTGGCTGGCCTTTCTCGGCTACTCAGCGACGCCGTACATCATGACCCTCCTGGCCGTCGGAGAGCTGATTGCGGATCAGCTGCCGGCCACGCCAAGCCGGAAATCGCCGCCGGGATTCATAGCCCGGCTATGCAGCGGTGCCCTTTGCGGAGCGGCACTCGGCGCGACAAGCGAAGCGCTGATCGGCGGCATGGTGGCCGGAATCGCCGGTGCGGTAGTTGGCACCCTGGGCGGTTACGAGTTCCGGGTCCGGCTGGTGAAAGCAACGGGCGGGAAAGATCTGCCGATCGCCCTTCTGGAAGACGCCATCGCCATCGGCGGCGCGTTCCTCATCGTCTCCCGATTCTGAGCCCGCGTCGCCCATTACCGGACCATTCAGCAATATAATGCAGGGAGACCGAATGGAGGTCTATGCGCGCACGATATTGCTCAGCTCTGCTTGGAATGGCGCTACTAATGGCGCAGGATAAACCGGACGGGAAGACCGTAGTGGTCGATCTCTTTGAAGATGTTCCGGCGGGTGCCGAGTTCCAGGTGCAGGCGCTGAAGCCCGTAGCCACCTATTCCGAGCCTGCCTTCGCTTTCGTCCACACGCCTACCAAATTTGCACCGAACGCGATTCCGCTGGACCGTTCGGCTCCCTTCATTCTGCGCGCGGGTTACAAACGCAAGCTGCCGGCGGGCGAATATCAGTTTCGCCTGCGAGCGCGCGGCGCCGCCGTGTTCCAACTGGACGGCAAAGATCTTCTGAACACCAAGGCACAGAAGCCGAATACAACAGGCGACGATCCCGTTCCGCCTCCAGTGGACCACAGCGACCCGCTGGTGCGGCCATTGCAGTATCCGCACCAGGACTCAGTAATGAAAGTGAAGCTGGACGGGACCGAGCACAATTTCACGCTGATCGCCGTCATCGGCGGCAAAGGGCTCTATCCGAGTCCGGGCGAGCTGTCCGTCAGCTTCGCGCATCCCGGTGAAGTAGACCGGCTTCTGGGGCCGGACGGTTCCGCCACGCTGACTGATACCGATTGGGACAAATACGTCGCCGCCTCTGACCAGCGCCACCGCCAGGACGATTTGGTCCGCAGACGGCAAGCCAGCGCGGAGGTGGTTGCCGCATGGGAGGCCCGCCACGAGAAGATTCGGGCAGCCTTGAAAATGTCGCCGGGCCTGGCTGTTCCTAATGTTCAGCCAGGTACCCCCGCCTACAACGACATTGACCGTTTCCTTGGGCAAAAACTGGAGAAGACCCAGACAGCACCATCCCCTCTGACCGCGGATCTGGAATTTCTGCGGCGTGTTTCACTGGACTTGACAGGACTGATCCCCACGCCCGCCGAGATCACCGCATATCTGGCTACACCAGCGAAGACCCGCCGCGCCAAAGCAGTGGACCGTCTCCTGGAGAGTCCGTCGTGGGCCGATCACTGGGTTGCCTACTGGCAGGATGTGCTGGCTGAGAACCCCGGTATCTTGAAGCCCGATTTAAACAACACCGGCCCCTTCCGCTGGTGGCTGCATCAGTCCTTCACTGACCAGCTGCCGTTTGACCGCATAGCAGCCGAACTGATCGACATGGAAGGCAGCCAGACGCTGGGCGCTCCAGCTGCATTTTCGCAGGCCACGCTGAACGATGCGCCATACGCGGCGAAAGCTGACATCATCGCGCAGGCATTTTTAGGACAGAAGCTGCAGTGCGCGCGATGCCACGATGCGCCGTTCCATCCGTTTAAGCAGAAAGATCTGTTCAGCCTTTCTGCGATGCTGGCGGGCAAGCCGGTGAAGCTGCCTTCCACCAGTACGGTTCCGGTTGTGGAAGGCGGACGCCGGCCCATGGTGACCATTGCGCTGAAAGCTGGGGAATCCATCGCGCCGGAGTGGCCCTTCAAGACGCTGGTGGAACATTCCGAGACGGCGGCCTTGCCTGAGAAGGGATCTGTGCCGTCCCGTCATGAAGTCGCCGCCTACGTAATCTCGCCTGAGAACGAACGCTTCGCACAGGTGGCTGTGAACCGCATCTGGAAGCACTACATGGGACTGGGCATCGTGGAACCTGCCGACGATTGGACGCGGGGAAAGCCGTCGCATCCTGAGTTGCTCGCTTACCTCTCCCGCGAATTCATGATGAGCGGTTACGACATCAAAGCGCTGGCGCGTTTGATAGTCAGCTCTCACGCTTATCAGCGCAAGCCGGTCGGCAATGGCTCCGATCAGATGAGCGCGGAGACGCGCATTTTCGCCGGACCCGTCCACAGGAACATGACCGCGGAACAGCTTGTGGATTCCATGCACCTGGCCGCGGGCAAAGAGTTCGAGTGTGAAGACATGAACTTGAATCCGGCGGGCGACCGGCCGGCAAAGCAATTTCTCAACATGGGCAAGCCCACCCGCGGATGGCAGATGACCGCGCTCTCCAATGAACGGGACCGTCCTGCGCTCGCTTTACCCATCGCACAGTCCATCGTGGACGTCATGTCAACCTTCGGGTGGAGGCAGTCCCGGCAGAATCCGGCCACCACGCGGGACGACGCTCCCTCGCCAATGCAGACGTTGATTCTGGCGAACGGGGTGCTGGGCACGCGAATGGTAAGGCTATCCGACGACAGCGCATATACGGAACTGGCGCTGCGATCAATTCCCGCTGAGGAACTGGTGAAAGAGACGTTCCTGAAAGTGATGTCGCGACCTCCCTCCACAGACGAGTCCAGCACTTTCGTGAGTCTGCTGAAGCCGTATTATCAATCCCGCAAGGTGAAGGGCGCCGAGTCCGTTATCACTAAGCGTCAAAGTGACAATCGTGTTTCGTGGTCTAACCATCTGAGTGCGGAAGCCACGCTGATCCGAATGGAGGAGGAGCGGAAGTTGCGCATGGGCGACCAACCAACGAAACGTTTGACCACGGAGTTCCGCGAGCGTTACGAGGACGCTCTGTGGGCCATGATCAACTCTCCAGAATTTGTGATGGTGCCCTGATGAACCTGACCAGACGAAATCTCCTGAAAACCGGCGCCGCGGCCCTTGGCTCGGCGTTAAGCGCAAATGCCGCAGCCATCCACCTGCCGAAGGGAAAAGCCGACGCGTGCATTTTCCTGTGGCTGGGCGGCGGCGCGGCGCATATCGACACGTTCGATCCCAAGCGGCATGGAGACGGGAAGCTGAAGGCCGGCTCCTATTACGATTCCATTGGCACGGCAATTCACGGCGCGCGGGTTTGTGAGCATTTGAAGCATAGTGCGCCGCTGATGGACCGCTGCGCCATTGTGCGTTCGGTCACGCACACCATCAAGGGCGAGCACGCGGCAGCGGCCAATCTTCTGCACACGGGACGTACACCCAGCGGCACTCTGCAGTATCCTTCGATTGGCTCCATCGTTTCGCACCAGCTGGGTTCGAAATCGGAGGAAGTTCCGGCGTATGTGGTGATGGGCTATCCGAACATCACGCGGGATCCGGGATTTCTCGGCGCCAAGCACGGCTACATTTATTTGACGCAGATTGAAACGGGACCGAATGGGCTGGTGCGGCCGCCCGACGTAGACAACGCGCGCGAGGACCGCAGGGAGACGCTGCTCTCCAAGATGCGCGAAGGATTTACGAAGCGCAACCCGAAAGACGAGGCGATTCAGGGCCAAGCCGAGGTGAGCCGGCAAGGCTTCAAGCTGGCGAGTCCGAAGTTTCTGAACGTTTTCGATTTGCAGCGTGAGTCGTCCACACTGCGCGAATCCTATGGCGGCGAGTTTGGGCAGCGCTGTCTGCTGGCGCGGCGTCTGGTGCAGTCCGGCGTACGGTTCGTGGAAGTTTCCTTCAACTTGAACTTCCTGAACGGCAGCGGCTGGGATACGCACAACGACGGGCAGGTGAAGCAGCATCTGTTGATTCAAGACCTGGACAAGGCGTTCGCCACGCTTCTGCAGGATCTGGAGAAGAATAAGCTGCTGGATACTACTCTGGTGGTGATCGCGACGGAATTTGGACGTCCCGCGGAATTCGACAGCGGCGGTGGCCGTGGTCATCAATCCGAAGCCTTCAGCATGGTGCTGGCCGGCGGTGGATTGCAAACGGGCCGGGTGGTGGGCGCGACTGATGATCTCGGCCTGGCGATTCTGGAAAGGCCCGTCAGTGTGCCCGACTTTCATGCGACCATTCACTGCGCGCTGGGCATTGACCCGGGCAACGTCATGCACGCGGGCGACCGGCCGGTCCCCGTCACCGACCACGGCAAGCCTTTAATGGAGCTCTTCTCCTGACGCGTTGGGCAGCTTTGCTGTGTGTGCTCGCGGGACTTTCGAGCGCCCAGGCGAAGCTTGTGCGCATTGCCGTGGAAGAACGCGTAGACGTGCTCGGCGGCCGTGCCTTCGGCAAAACCGGTGCGTACGAGTGCATTCGTGGACGCGCGTATTTCGCCGTGGATCCCCGGAGCCCGATGAACGGCGGCATTGTGGATCTTGCCAACGCGGCCGTGAACGAGGCTGGGCAGGTGGAGTTCTCAGCCGACCTGTTTCTGCTGAAGCCGCGCGACGCTACGAAGGGTAACGGGACACTGCTGCTGGAGCCTCCGAACCGCGGCAGCAAAGGCTTGCTCGCGACGTTCAATCGCGGTAAGGCGAACATAGATCCGGCAGACGTCGCGTCTTTCGGCGATGGGTTCCTGCTCAACGAAGGGTATACGCTGGCCTGGCTCGGCTGGCAGCACGATGTTCCCGCCGATGGCCAGCGAATGCGTTTGTTCGCACCAGTCGCTGTCAACGTAGAGGGTTTGGTGCGGAGTGAATTCACGGCGGATCGCCCGGTGACGCAATTCTCGCTCGGCGACGCGGGGCATGTCCCCTATGCGGTTGCCGATCCTCGCCGTGTGAGTGTCACCGTGCGTGACGGCATCTACGGCGCCCGGCGGGCACTGCCGAACACGGACTGGAGCGTGGAAGATGCCACGAACATCTGGCTCAAGCAGCCTGCGATTCCCGGCCACATCTACGAAGTGATCTATCCCGCAAAGAATCCCGTGATCGCCGGCCTCGGCCTGGCCGGCATTCGCGATCTGGTTTCGTACCTCAAATTTACTGAAGAAAAAGGATCCATCCAGCGCGCCATTGGGCTCGGCACGTCGCAAAGTGCCATGGCAGTGCGGGCGCTGCTCTATCAAGGTTTCAATCAGGACGAGGACGGACGGAAAGTGTTCGACGGAATCTACTCCAACGTAGCCGGCGCGCGGCGTTCCACGTTTCAGCGCTTCACACAGCCCTCTCGCACCGCGGGGCCGATGCGCAACGCCTCTTACTCCACAACGGACCAGTCGCCTTTTTCGGATGTCAACACGATTACCGCGCTTCCGAAGATCTTCTATACGAATTCGTCTTATGAATATTGGGGTTCGGGCGGCTCGCTGATGCACACTACGGACGATGGCAAGGACGACATTTCTCTGCCGGCCAACGTGAGGTTGTATGTGTTCGCTAGCGGCCAGCACGGACCTGCTGCGTTTCCGCCGCAGAATACCCGCGGACAGAACCTTCCAAATTTCAATAACTACCGCTGGGTGATGCGGGCGTTATTGACCCGCCTCAATACGTGGATTACCGACGGCGCCGAACCGCCACCGTCCGTATACCCCATGATCCGCAATCGCACCTTGGTTCCAGTTGTGGCCTATGCGTTCCCGGCGGTTCCAGAAGTTCAGAAACCCGATCACGCGCACCATCCGCTGAGGCTGGACTTCGGAGCGCAGTACAAGACAAGAGGCGTGGTGGCCAAGGAGCCGCCTGAAGTGGCTGGCCCCGCCTATGCAACGCTGGTTCCGCAATGCGACGAAGATGGGAACGACATCGCAGGCATCCGCACTCCGGAAATCGCCGCCCCCCTCGGCAGCTTTGTCGGATGGAACCTGCGAAGCCCTTCGTTAGGCGCTCCAGCGGAATTGCTTAGCAATACCGGATCGTTCATCCCCTTCGCGCTCACCAAACAAATCCGCCAGCAGCGAGGCGACCCTCGCGTCTCCATTGAAGAACGTTACGCTGACCTTGACGCTTATCTTGCGGCCGTGCGGAAGGCGGCGTCAGACTTAGTGCTCAAAGGTTTCCTCCTACCGGCGGATGCCGACTCAGAAGTGCAAACGGCCCGCAAGTATTGGGAGTATGCTGGAAAGCTATGAAGAAACTGATCTGCATTCTGTTTTCCAGTTTGGTCCTGTTTGCCGCAACCGGTGGACAAGCCGACAAAGAGGTTCTCGATGCCATGAATGGCTTGAAAGAGGCCATGATCCACAAGGACGGCACCGCTTTAGACAAGCTGCTGGGCAGCGACCTGACGTACGTTCACTCCGGCGGTCAACTGGAAACCAAAAGCGATGTGATTAAGGCGATCAGCAGCGGGAAATCGATTGTCGAGCGCATCGACTACACCGGTACAACGGTCCGCTTCTACGGCAACACCGCGCTGGTGAAGTGCAATGTAGATCTGTGGCACAGCAGCACGAATATCGTTCACATGAACGTGCTTCACGTCTGGACCAAGGGCGACAAAGGCTGGCAGCTGGTGGCCCGCCAGGCTACGCGGCTGATCCCCTAACGGCCTATCGCACGAACTGATCTACGAATTCCGCGCCGAGGCCGACGTCGGCGTAGTGCTTGCGGCACATATCGATCTTGGTAAACACGTCTTCGAAGCCGGTGTGGTTTCCCTGCTCATCCACGTAATACATGCAGCCGGAGATGTTGAAGAACGTGATCATCTCATCCACATCGGCATCCACCATCAACGTGTGTGTTTCTCCAGGCGGTTCGAAGACGTAATCCCCGGCCCGGGCCGTCCAATTGTGTTCCAGATAGCGCCAGGAGCCTTTGATAACGTAACCGTGGACCGGCGCAGGATGGCGATGCCTGCTAAGAATACCCGCCCTTCTGACTCGCAGCAGGTTGCACCAACCACCCACCAGTGTGTTCAACATCAGTGGCCGGAACCACACGCTGGGGGACTGGGGAACCCAGACCCGTTCATCGACAGGCACCGCACTAACAACGATTTGTTCAGGAGAAAGAGGGTGCGAAGTTTGCGTGATGATCATTTCCCTACCTAATTGAATATCCGCCATCGACGGGGAGGACGACGCCGGTGACGAATGCAGCGGCTTGTGAGCATAAGAATAGCACTGGACCTGCCACATCTTCCGGTGTGCCCCAGCGGTTCATCGGAGTGCGGGCGACAATTTGTGCCGAACCCGCTGGATCCTGTTGCAGGGCTGCCGTTAGATTCGAAGTAATCCACCCGGGCGCTACGGCGTTGACACGAATGTGATCGGGCGCCCAGGCAATCGCCAGCGATTTCGTCAACTGCGCGATGCCCCCTTTACTGGCGCTGTAGGCCGGCACGCGTCCACCGCCGAAGAAGCTCAGCATGGACGCGGTGTTGACGATGCACCCTCGCGATTTCGCCAACAGAGGCCGGCACCCTACACAGAGGCGCATGGTTCCGGTGAGGTTCACATCCAAGACCCGTTCAAAGGTTGGAATGTCAAATTCCGCATCGCGTTGAATGGTGCCGGCACAGTTCACCAGAATGTCCAGAGTCTCGATGCCCGCCACCAGTCCATCGACGTCACTTTGCGATCCCACATCAACCGGGGCGGCGGGAAAGGCGCTCGCCTCGCAATCGGGACCAGGCAGACCCGTCACCCGAACGCGGCAGCCTGCGCGGTACAGAGCCTCTGCAATCGCTTTGCCGATTCCGCTGGTACCCCCCGTGACAAGCGCCGATTTTCCTTCCAATTCAGAAGTCACTCAGGCAAACCGCCGGGCGCAAGACGCATGAATTCTGAGTATAACTCTCATGGCGGTTTTCAGGCGATAATCAGAGCATGAAGCAATTCGTGGGAATGCTCCTCCTTGCAGTGGTGTCAATTGCTGCACCGAATACTCCCTCAGTGGCCGATGCGAAAAAATTCCTGGACGAGGCCGACGCCCGTCTCCTGGCACTCACAAACGAAGCAGGCCGGGCCGCGTGGGTACAATCGAACTTCATCACGGACGACACCGAAGCGCTTTCTGCATTAGCAAATGAACGCCAGATCGCAGTGGCCGTGGAACTGGCGAAAGCCGCCACGCGTTTCGACAAGGTCACGCTTCCACCGGAAATGGCCCGCAAGATGAAGCTTTTGAAGTTGTCGCTGACCCTGGCGGCGCCATCTAACGACAAGGAACGGAGTGAGGTCACTCGCATCGCTTCCAGCCTGGAAGGAACCTACGGGAAAGGAAAATATTGCGCCGGTGGCGACAAGTCAAAATGCCTGGACCTGCAGGACATTACCAAGATCATGGCGAACAGCCGTGACGAGAAGGAACTAAAGGATGTGGAAGGGTTGGCGGACCGTCTCGCCGCCCATGAAGACCGATTACACCAGGCTGGTACAACTGGCGAACAAAGGCGCGCGGGAATTAGGCTTTGCCGACACCGGCGCCATGTGGCGATCCAAGTACGACATGCCGCCGGATGATTTCGCGAAAGAACTGGACCGGCTTTGGGAACAGGTGAAGCCGCTCTACCTGTCTCTGCACGCCTACGTGCGAAACAAGCTTCGCGAGAAATATGGCGACTCCGTAGTGCCCGCTACAGGTCCGATTCCGGCGCATTTGCTGGGAAATCCGTGGGCGCAGTCATGGGAAAACATCTATCCACTGGTGGCGCCGAAAGACGCCGACCCGGGTTTTGATCTCACCGATATATTGAAGGAGCGCAAGACCGATGCCATCGGTATGGTGAAGTACGGCGAAGGTTTTTTCCTGTCACTGGGATTCGCTCCGCTGCCCCCAACTTTCTGGGAACGGTCGTTGTTCGTCAAACCGAGAGACCGTGAAGTGGTGTGTCACGCCAGCGCCTGGGACGTGGATAATGTAAATGATCTGCGCATCAAGATGTGCATCGATATTACCGGTGAAGACTTCTCCGTCATTCACCACGAGTTGGGCCATAACTTCTACCAGCGCGCCTACAATACGCTGCCGTTTCTGTTTCGCGACAGCGCTAACGACGGATTCCACGAGGCCGTCGGCGATACGATTGCCTTGTCGGTCACGCCGGAGTACCTGGTAAAGTTAGGCTTCTTGAAGACCGCACCCGATCCTTCAAAGGACATGGGACTGATGCTGCACAAGGCCCTGGAAAAGGTCGCCTTCCTGCCTTTCGGGCTGTTGATCGATCAATGGCGCTGGAAGGTGTTCAGCGGAGAGATCACACCCGCACAATACAACCAGGCATGGTGGCATCTGCGGCAGAAGTATCAGGGAATTGCCGCGCCAGTGGATCGCACCGAAGCCGATTTCGATGCAGGCGCGAAGTATCACGTAGCCGCCAACGTCCCGTACATGAGATATTTCCTGGCGGACATTTTGCAATTCCAGTTTCACCGTGCGTTGGCGAAAACCGCCGGATGCACTGAGCCGCTGCATCGCTGCTCCATCTACAACAGCAAAGAGGCAGGCTCAAAGTTAAACGCGATGCTTTCCATGGGCCAGAGCAAACCCTGGCCCGATGCGCTGGAGGCGATGACGGGCCAGCGCCAGATGGATGCGTCGGCAATCGTCGACTATTTTGCACCGCTAAAAGTTTGGCTCGATGAACAGAACAAGGGCAAGCCGGTTGGTTGGTAAGGGAGGGCAACGTGGCTAGAGGCTGGGAGAGCAAGTCGGTTGAATTGCAAATGGAAGAGGCGGAAGACAGGAGAAAGGCATTCGCTGGCCGCGAACTGGCAGCCCACGAAAAGGAGTTACTGAGGGACCTTCGCGTTCTGCAGCTTTCACGTACCCGCATCCTGCAGCAGATTTCGGATGCGACGCGCGAAGGCTACAGGATCATGCTGCAACAAGCCCTGGCGGATCAGGACCAAAAAATTGCAGCGCTGGAAGAGCAGGTTAATTTACCAACCGGCTGAGGGGGACGGTTACCGAACCCGCCGAGCCGGAACCGACATCGCGGACGGCAATCCGCAGGCTTTCGGCTTTTGCATTCCTGGGAAAACTGCGCTGATAAATCAGCCCGGTTTTCAGGATCTTCAGATAGGATTCCCGCGGCAGATTGAGATCGACGGAATCCGTAATGCCCGACATCGGCCGTCCCTGCTCATCCTTCTGCACAAAAATCAGATCCACTTTCCCAACCCATTTCTCGTCCTTCTGCTCCAGGCGTAACGTACTGACATCTACCTGGGCAACTATCGTGACGGTGTCGGGCGGTGGATCCTTCACAATGTTGACGCGGGCGTTCAATGTGACGGCCGTGGCATCCAACGGACTCCACGCAGCGCTGGCCAACTGGGCCTTGCGCGACTTTGCGTCCTGCTGTACTTCGCGCAGCGCGTAGTATCCTCTGCGATAGCGCGCGGTCACGCCGGCTCTTTCCACCTTGATCTTGATTTCGCGGAATCTGTCGTCCTGGTCGCCCGTGTCCGGATAATAGCCCAGGGTGTAGGTTACCTTCGCATCTTCGATTGCGTTGCGGATCGCCTTGTCCAGATCGTTTCCGTTGTAAGAGGCCTGGCCGCCGGTACGGTTCGCCAATTCCTTCATCGTGTCCACATTGGAAACGAGCGGTTCAAAGACTCCGCGGCGGGCTGGATCCTGCTTATCGAGTCCCGCGAAGTCCGGGCCTAACAGCAGCCCTCGCGCGTCCACCGGATATATGGCAACATTGGCATTGTTCATCGCGCGGACCGTGTGCATGGTTTCGTCGAAGAACGATCGCTGCTCCCTGGGCATCGTGCCGGGGCGGACCTTCTCATCGAATCCCATTTGCAGTGGAAATCCGCCGGAGAGCCAGATCAAATTCTTGCGGCCGGGGACGCTGGCCAGGTGCTGCGCGATCGCTTCCAGTGCCTTCAGCGTATTCAGAGTGCGGTTGCTGGTATGGAAGTCCGCCTCAGCCTTACTGCCGGCCAGAAAATCAAGGCCCGCCTGCAAAGCTCCGGCATTCGCCTGCGAAGCGGCCAGGTCCGGAAGGTTTTGGCCTCCGAATTTGGCGAGCTTCGCCACAAGCTCCGCCGAATCTGACGTGTAATCGTGCAAAATCTTAAGCCCCCGGCCAAGCGTATAGATCGCCACCCGGTCTTCGGCACGAATCTGCTGAAGAAAGCGGATCAGTTGTTCCTTGGCATAGATCTGGTCTTTCATTTCCGTGTTGAGAGAGTCCAGAAGAATCACCGTAACGCTGCTCGGTGCGTCGCCGCGTTCGTTAAAGCGATTGGAAAAAACATGCGGCGGAAGTTTCACTGCGGGTGCAGTCAGCTTCCCGGTGGACTCCACGGAAAAGAAGCGTATGGCCTGCAGCTTGCCGCGCTCCGTTAGACTGAAGTCTTCCTTCTTCAGGTCTTCCACAGGTTCGCCCTTGCGGTTATGAACGACGACGTTCACCTGTACCAATTGGGTATTCGAGCGCAGCAGCAGCGTTTCGCCTTGCGCCATTTCCGCCAGCGCGCGCACTTCGAATCCAACTAGCAGGCATGCGGCAATCACAATCCGGAGCGCCATAGATAGAGACACTATACAACTCTGGACAGGCAGCAGGAGGTGGGGATAGACACTGCCGCCGATTCGAGATAACAATATCCGCAGGAGGTGGATCGCCATGACGCGTACCACGAAGCTTTCTCTGGTTCCGGCGGCCGCCATTTTAGTTTCGATGGCAGGCTGTGGACGGGCTTCACAGCATGACGTGAACGAGAAATTCTATCTGATCGCCAGCAACATAAAGGTGCCCTACTGGCAGCACGCATTTGCGGGACTCAGTAAAGCGGCTGGGGCGTTGCAGGTTCAGGCGGAAATGGCAGGTCCCGACAAATATGATCCCAAGGGGCAACACGAGGCATTTCAGCGCGTGCTGGCAAAGAAGCCGGCCGGCATACTTCTCTCCGCGGCCGATCCGGAATTGGTTAAGCCGGACATCCAAGCCGCCATTGCCCAGGGAGTGCCGGTAATCACAATCGATTCGGATGCGCCCGGCAGCCGCCGCCTCTTCTTCATCGGCACCGACAATTACAAAGCGGGAATGATGGGCGGACAACTGGCCGCCAAACGGCTAAACGGGAAGGGTTCGGTCATTGTCTTTAGCATGCCGGAACAAGTCAATCTAAAGGAGCGGCTGCACGGATATCAGGATGCCTTCACGGCCTATCCGCAGATCAAGATTGTGGAAGTGGTGGACATACACGGCAATCCCACAGTGGCTTTCGACAAGACGATGGAATTGATCGAAAAATCAAAGAGTATCCCGGACGGATTCATTTGCCTGGAAGCCATCGCCTGCCCGGAGGTGGCGGACGTGCTGGACCGCAAGAACGTGAAGGGAAAGATAGTGGTCGCCATGGACACTGACGAGCGCACCCTGCAAGGCATTAAGAAGGGCACTATCTCTGCGACGATCGCGCAAAAGCCTTTCACGATGGCCTATTTCGGGCTCCGCGTGTTGGACGGTCTGGTGCATCACAAGCTAACACCGCTCGATGCGAATTTCGCCGAGGATTCGCGCTCACCTGTTCCCATGTTTGTGGATACCGGAGCGACGCTTATCGATCCGGGCAATGTGGAGTCGTTCCTCAAAGAGACTACCACCGCCGAGCTTCATTAAGTCTAAAAGCCTTGCGCGAGACGCTTAGGCCAACACCGGATTACTCATTCCGCGATTCTTGCGAGCGCTCTCAAATCACAGTGGGGCAGTTACTCTCAGAAACTGGTCCGAGCAGATCGTGGCTATGTGGCGCTTTACGAAAAACAACGGCACCACGCGGAAGGTTTTCATAACAAAATGGAGACCATCCACAGACAAGCTTTTGGTTATCGCAACGTTGAAAATTGCCTCCTCAGAGTCAAGATGTTGTGTGGTTGATTGATCGGGGTCCGAAATCCTGCACCGCTTTGGCGTAGAGCCAAGAGGTGAGACGGATCTTTTGGCTCCTCAGGTAGGATTCGAACCTACAACCCTTCGGTTAACAGCCGAATGCTCTACCATTGAGCTACTGAGGAGTAAGGATGGGAGACTTCCTTATTACACCAAAGCAAGGTGCTTGTGTCAAACTTTTGGACCTAAAAATGGCTTCTGTAAGCGCGATTCGACGATGTTAGCGTTTTCGACTCAAGGTTCCCCACAGTTCCGGGAGGGAACGCGTCCTTTGGACGTGGAGACACCGCTTATGGCGACAAGTTCACCCGAAGGTAGAAGGCCAGATCAACCATCGGAGATCGAATAACTCCATGATTTTCGATCAGATTCCGGGAAGCGGAGACTTGAAAGCTCTCAACGACGCGCTATGGGCTCCGCCGATCAACCGACGTTCCCCAACACGGCAATGCCGACCGTAACATCGCTAAGGCCCTGTCGGTGAACCAACTGGACCCGGGCATCTTCCACAACTTCACTGCCGCGGACACCCTCAACTGGCGTTCGCGGTAGCCACCTTCAAGTGATTCACCACGCTTTTCACGCCCTTCACTTTCTTAGTTAACTTCTCAGCCTTGGTGCGGATACTATCCGTTTTCACCATCCCGCTGAGTTCCACCGCGCCTTGCGTTACCTTCACGGTAATCGCCCCGCCGCCGACGTCGCGGTCGCCCGCCAGTTTTAGCCGGACCTGGTCATAAATTTCATCGTCGGACAATTCCTTCGCTGCGCCGAATAGAGTGGCCGCCATCAGGATCATCGTCAGGAAAACAGAAATAGTCCGCATGATTACTCAGTTTCACCCATGTTCATATTCATAGTACGCCAGTCTAGTCCGTTCAAAAACTCGGGATTGTCCCGCCAGTTCGACCGTACCTTCACATTCAATTCCAAGAACACCTTCCGCCCCAGTAAAGTCTCGATCTCCTGCCGTGCCAGCGTGCCTACGCGCTTGAGCATGGCTGCCTTGGCGCCAATCAGAATCGCCTTCTGTCCTTCGCGCTCCACATAAATGATGGCGGCAATCCGCGTCAGCGTTTTCTTCACCTCAAACTCTTCCACCACCACTGCCACCGAATGCGGGACTTCCTGGCGGGTCTCCCGCAGGATTCTTTCACGGATCAGTTCGGCGGCCATGAAGCGCTCCGGCTGATCGGTGATGTAGTCGTCCGGAAAGTGCGCCGGCCCCTGCGGCATGCGCTTCAGAATCGCCGCACGCAGTTGGTCCAGTCCTTGTCCCTTCAGCGCGGAAAGGGGAACATATTCGTCAAACTCCAGCGCCGCTTTGTATTGCGCAATCAGCGGCAGCAGTTGCGCTTTTTCCTTCACTCGATCGATCTTGTTCAACACCAGGAAAGTGGGCGTCTCGGCCTTGCGAACCATGTCCAGCGCCTGCGAATCCTCTTCTTCCATTCGCCGGGTGGCGTCCACTACATACAACAACAGATCGCGCGCATCCAGCGCGGCCCGCACCGCCATCATCATGCGCCGGTTGAACATGGTATCCGACCTGTGAATACCGGGCGTATCCAGAAAGACCACCTGGCTTCCCTCCGCCGTCCAAACGCCTTGCACCGAGGTGCGCGTGGTCTGCGGCTGCTCGGCGACAATGGCCAGCTTCGTTCCCACAAGCGCATTCAGCAGCGTGGATTTCCCTGCGCTGGGGCGTCCGAGGATAGAAACAAAGCCGGAAACAAATTCCGCTGAATTGTTTTGCGAGTCGAGCATCTAGGATTCCGCCTCCATCTTTTCCGGCGGAAGTTTCGAAATGCGCACCTGATCCACTCGCAGGTCGTTGCCGGCAAGGACCTCGATGCGGACGCCGTCCCGCTCAATAGATTCGCCGATGCGCGGCACGCGGCCAAGCCATTCGCTCACCAGCCCGCCCACAGTGGTGGACTCGATGCTTTCCGACGTGCGATAGCCGATAAGATCGTTCAGCTGGTCGACATTAAAACTGCCCGATACGATGAAACGGCCCTCGCTGTCCTGTTCCACATCGAGCGTGGGTTCGTGTTCGTCGCGGATCTCGCCGAGGATTTCCTCCACCATGTCTTCCATGGTGGCCAAGCCAGCGGTGTTACCGTATTCGTCGACCACAATTGCCATGTGCGCGCCGTCGCGCTGCATTTCACGCAGTAGATCGTTGACTGGCTTCGTTTCGGGAACAAGCCGCACGGGACGCGCCAGTTCACGCACCGTTCGATGGCTGCGGTCACCGTGCTCCAACTCAAACATGTCGCGAACATGAACAAATCCAATTACGTCGTCAATGCTTTCTTCGTACACAGGAATGCGGGAAAACTGTTCGTTGATGACCAGACGGCGAAGATCGTCGAGCGTGCTGTCGGCCGAGATGGCAACGATATTGGGACGAGCCGTCATTACCTCGCGCACGGTCTTGTCGCCGAATGCCACCACGGATTGAATCAGCCTGCGGTCATCTTCTTCGATGATTCCTTCTTCGGTGCCGGCCGAAATCAGCGCCTCAATATTTTCGGCGGACGTCGGCGCCTCTTCTGCTTTGGCCTCTTCGGAACCCAGTTGAGCCAGCGAATGAAGAAAGGCTAACAGCGCGGTCAGCGGGCGGACTACGACCGCCAGACCGGTCAGAATCGGGACAAACAGTGCCAGCCAGCCGCCGGACGTGTAGCGGTAAAGTGTCTGCGGGACCAGGTAGCTGCTGATGAGCATGGTGATCCATCCGAACATCATCGCCTCAATCAGTCCTTGCTTGGAATACGAGTCCTCCATGGTTGAGATTGCCATGAATAGAACACCCATAAAGACCAACAGGCCGTGCTTCACCAGCGAGAACGTCAAGACGCCGGCTTCCACCTTCAGACCAATCCGTTCTTCGATTGTGTCCTTAAAAAACTGCAGGGAGGGCAGGTCTCGCGAACGCAGCCGCGCACTCTCCATGTAGAGCATCTGCACCAGGGTTACCAGAACAAGCAACAGCGCGGAAAGGAAAAGAATCAGGGCGATAACAGCCGTCATGCTCGCACGCGCTCAATCAGGCCAGTGGGCAGGTGGAACCGCTTGCGCCAGGTCCTCTCGGCTTGCGACATTTCACCCGCATCCGATTCGTGGTCCATCCCCATCAGGTGCAGCACACCGTGCAGCATCAGAATCTGAATTTCCTGCGTGATGGAATGGCCGAATTCCGCGGCCTGCGCCGCGGCCCGTCCGCTCGAAATCGCGATTTCCCCCAAGTCGCCTTCCTTCGACTCGGCCGGGAACGAGAGGACATCCGTGGGATAATCGAGTTCCAGAAACTCCCGGTTGAGCCGCCTCAACTCGCGGTCATCTGTGATCATGCAGACGAAGGCGCGTCCCGCGGCAACGTCCTGCCGCAACTGCTGTGCGAAATCCTTCAGTTCCCGTCTCGGCAAAGCGGCCGGCGCACGGCGGAATATAAGAAGGTTCTCCTGGGGGGACATGAAAGGTGATCAGGCGCTGGGAAATTCCAGCGCACTGCCGGCCGCCAGTGGAATTACGGCTGCTTCGGGAAGCGGCTCCGGCTTCGGATCGCCGCCGAGTTTCAAGGCGAACTGGCGGCCCGCCCCAATTTGTTTGTTATAGCGTTCGTAGGCGTTCACAATCTTCTGCACCAGACTGTGCCGCACCACGTCTACTTCTTCGAACTGCACAAAACTGATCCCTTCCACGCCGCGCAGCACTTCGCTGGCGTTCAACAATCCGCACGTTCTTCCGGGCGGCAAGTCCACCTGCGTCAAATCCCCGGTGACCACCATCTTCGAATTGAAGCCCTGCCGGGTAAGGAGCATCTTCATCTGCTCGGCGGTGCTGTTCTGCGCCTCGTCCATGATGATGAAGCAATCGTTCAGAGTGCGTCCGCGCATAAACGCGATGGGCGCAACCTCAATCACGGACCGCTCCAGGAGTTTCTCCACCTTTTCGGTCTCGATCATCTCGAACAGGGCATCGTAGAGCGGGCGCAGGTAAGGATCGATCTTCTCCTGCAGCGTTCCCGGAAGGAAGCCCAGCTTTTCGCCCGCCTCTACCGCCGGACGAGTCAGCACAATCCGGCTCACTTTCTTGTTCAGCAGCGCGGAGACGGCCATCGCGACCGCAAGATAGGTCTTGCCCGTGCCGGCCGGCCCAATGCCGAAAGTCAGATCGTGACGCTCGATCGCATCAATGTAGCGCCGCTGATTTATCGTCTTTGGCGCCAGAGTCTTCTTTCCGAAGGCACGCTGCCGCCCGCTGACCACCAGGTTGCGAAGCGTCACCGAAGGATCGCTCACCACAACTCGCAGGTAACTGTTGAGATCGCCGTTATTGAAAACGTGGCCTTCGCGTATCAGCGAGGCATAGTCGGCCAGAATACTTTCCGCGCGCAGGACACTGGAGTCCTCGCCTTCAATCTCGATGGATTCGCTTGCAATCCGGGTGCGGACATTCAAACCGCCTTCCAAAAGCCGGATGTTTTCATCCCTGGTTCCAAAAAGGGATTCGATTCCGTTCGTCATCTGAACACTAACTTTCATTTGCAAAGGAGAGGCTTACCTCCATGAAGGGATTGGGCGGAAGTACGCAGTTATTTTAGGGGAGATGCAAGAGGAGTGCATCCGCCGGAGCGGAAGGAATATGTACATCCAGCTTTATTGTATCAGGCCAGCAGGGTGGCTGGACCCAGCCGGCCGTAATGCCGTTCCAGCCTCAGGCGCAGTTCGTGCCTGGCCCGCAGAAGGCGCGATTTCGCGGCGGCCACGGAAATGCCCAGCCGGTCCGCGACATCCTGCATGGGTAACTCCTGAACGTCGCGAAGCAGAAAGACATGTCGCAGCAGCGGGGGGATGCGGCTGATTTCGTGTTTCAGTACGATGGCCACTTCCCGCTGTCCCAGTTCGGATTCCGGACTGATCGTCGTATCGGGAAGTTCCATTGCCGCCTGTTGGTCGGCCGGCGGAACATCGTCCACATACAAGAACCGCGCCCGCCGCAGTTGCCGCAGACGCATGAGGCATTGATTCACCACGATTCGCGTCAGCCAGGTGCTGAATTTTGAGTCCTGTTGAAACTGCCCGATATGTTCGAACGCCTTCCAGCAGGCATTCTGCACTTCGTCTTCGGCGTCGGATCTATCGCGCAGAATCGATAGAGCCAACTTATGGCAACTGGCTTGGTGGCGGAGAATGAGCTCCGCAAAGGCCGCGTTGTCGCCTGACTGCGCCATTTTCACCAATGTTTCATCGGAGATTTTGACTGCAGGGACCTCGGGGTTTTGCATCTCACAACCTTCGGAAGAGTCTAACTAAATACTTCCTATGGATGACCTTAACAGCGGTAACACCGGATTACCAGAGGCTTCTGAAACTCGATTAAGTGACGCGCAAATTAATTGTGAAGTTTTCAGCCATGATAAACTGACTTTGGATATGGATGAAAATAGCGAGGCGACCATCCGCAGGCTGCTCTCTTCCTACGGCCTGGGCGCTAAACTTCGCCATCTCCGCCTACGCAAGAAAATCGCACTGGCCGATCTGGGCAAACACACAGGCCTTTCCGCGTCCATGTTGTCTCAGTTGGAGAACGGAAAACTGATACCCACGCTGCCTACGCTAGCCCGCATTGCCGTAGTTTTCGATGTGAGCCTCGACTATTTCTTCGGTGACAAAAAGCGGAAACGCCCCTTCGCGCTGGTTCGCGGCGAGGAGAGAATGAAATTTCCGGATCGCGCGGGGGCCGTGAAACCGAATTACTTCTTCGAATGCCTCGCGTTTGCGGCTCAGGACAAGGGCCTGCAGGCGTATCTAGCCGAATTTCCCCGGCGCGGCTCCAACGAAGTGGAAGAGCATTTCCACGACGGGTCGGAATTCCTGCATCTTCTGGAAGGCACAATCGCTATCCGCTATCAGGAAGAAGAACACAACATCAAGGCCGGCGACAGCGTCTACTTCGATGCCTCCGAGCCTCATTCCTACCGCGGCACCTCCAGGATGCCGGCACGCGCGATCGTCGTTACATCACCGCCTAGGATGTAGCGGGCACATCCGGAATCCGGCTGATTACCTCCACCTTGTGTAGGGCGGCCCGCGATGGACGCGAACCATAGCGTTCGGCATAGATATGGGTGAATTCGGCGCCGAGAAAGAATATCTGCGCCGAGTAGTAGACCCACAGCAGCAGAACTACTAACGATCCGGCCGCGCCGTACGTGGAAACGAAAGCGGCCTTTCCCAAATAAATGCTAAGCAGCATCTTCCCCACCGTGAACAACAGGGAAGTAATGGCGGCGCCCAGGGCGACGTCAGTCCAGGTGATGTAAATATCAGGGAGCACCTTGTAGATCAGCGTGAACAGCAATGTCACTACAAAGAACGAGATCACGAAGTTCGCTGATTGGAGGATCCAGACATTGGCGGGCAGGTAGGCTTCAAAATAGTTCCCTAGGGCCGCTAAGGCGGCATTGATGGCCAAGGACACCAGCAGCAGGAAGCCGATGCCCAAAACCATGGCGAATGCCAAGGTCCGGTCTTTCAGTATGGCCAAAACGCTCTGCACCATGCCACCGCTTTCTTTCGGAGGTACATCCCAGATGATGTTAAGAGCATCCCGAAGTTCCGCAATGGCGGAAGATGCCCCGACGAATAAAGTGAGAATCCCAAGAACTGCGGCAATGCTTCCCGTTGCCGGCTTGTGAGCGGCCGTAAGGAGGCTCTTCACGGCCTGGGCGCCCTCGTAGCCCGTCAGATCCTGAATCTGCCAGACCAGTTGCCCCACCGCCGCTTCACGGCCAAACGCCCAGCCCGCCACCGCAATCACGACCACCAGCAACGGCGCCAGGGACAGCATCGTATAGAAAGCGAGAGCCGCGCCCAGACGCGGAACATTGTGGGCGAGAAAGCTATCCCATGTGCCGCCCAGTAGCGACCAAAGTTGACTGGACTGTAGGCTCTTCATGCGGCGGAACTCGGTCTGAGCAGACGCCGCAGGCTGTGGACCAGTCAGAACCACGCGTAAACCTTGCCTTTCGTCCCTCACATCTACATGAGACGCTGCCGGACTCCAGGTGTTTCATTGACAGACTTACTGCACGTATCCGAGGCTCCGCAACCGCTGCAGTTCTTCGGCGTTCATTTTGCTGTTTGGAGCGGTGGGGGGCAGCGCCGAAGCGATCGCCGACTTTCGGCGCTCCTCCAGTTTCGGCGTCAGCTTCTTGAGAACCTCCGCATTCTCACCAGCGACATTCTTTTGATTGAGCGGATCCTTCCTGTGATCGTACAGTTCGTACTCAGGCGTCCCCTCCGGCCGCTTGCTGTTATGGATCAGCTTCCAGCCGTCGTAAACCATGGAATAGCTTTCGGTGTCGTACGGCAGCGGGCCGCCCGTCTTCTCCGTCATCGCTTTTTCGGAAAAGGCCGGCTGCAGTGTCCATCCATACCGCTCTGCAATCGGTCTCAGCTTTGCGGGATCATCGGTCCCGGCTTCTTTGGCCGCGGCCATCAGCGGCAGCAGACTCTGGCCCTGAATGTTTTTGGGCGGCGCCAGGTGGCTGATATCCAGTAGGGTCGGCATGATGTCGACATTCTGCGTGGTCTGACCGATCACCACGCCGGATGGAAGGAAGCCTGGCCCATAGAACATCAGCGGCACATTGGTGAGCTCTCCATACACAGTCTGCCCGTGCCACATGTGGCCGTGCTCGTGAAATTCCTCGCCGTGGTCGGCGGTGAGCGCCAGCACGGTCTTGTCCGCCAGCCCGAGCGTCTTGAGACGAAGCATCAACCGCGCCACTTCCGAATCCAATCCGCGGATGGACCCGTCATACCAGCCAATGAAACGCCCCATCACTTCTTCCTCATTCAAACCGGACGCGCGCAGTTCTTCCAGCGAAGGCATTACCCGGTCTCTGTCGCCGGGATTCTTGATGAAAGTCTTCAGCTTATCCACATCCTTCATGTATTGGTCCCGCTTGCTTGGGTCTGTCCAGAGCGCATCGTAAGGGTGGCGCGGTTCGAACGGAGGATGGGCGTCAAAGACGTGGAGCACCACGAAGAAAGGTTCCTCACGATGCTGGCCGAGCCAATCGCTCAGCCGGTCCACATACGTCCGCGCCGTCTTCGACCCTGCCTCCGCAACCGAACTGCGTTCATGAAACTCCTCCCAACCCTTGTGTAGATTGGTAAGCTTTCCGTGGAACGCTACAGACGAATAAGCCACCGTCGCATAGCCGGCATCGCGGAACACTTCGGCCATCGTTACGGCGGAAACCGGAAGGGCATCCTGCGTCTCCTTCACACGATTGGTGCTTGAGTACAGCGACGTCATAATAGTCGGAAATGACACTTTGGTCCAAGTGGCCTGCGAGACATTGTCGGCGAAACGCGCACCCTGTGACGCCAGCTTTGACAGCGTAGGCGCAGTCTCACGCCCATAGCCGTTGAAGTTCAGATGGTCTCTACGCGTTGTGTCACTGACAATGAAGATAATCCCTTGCGGAACGCGCCCGCCGGATAAGTCGACCTTCGGCTTCTGTTTGCCATGAGGCAGTGCGCCGCTTCGATCGCGAATCACCGGACCGCCCCACAATCCCAATGCGCCCTCCTTGTCCGCGATCACGGCAAGAGTGAGTTTTACTTCTTTCCCCGCCTCAGCCGCCAGATCGACGGAAGCGTCTTCCCAGCGGTCAGCCGTGGTCAGCGTCCGCTCCATCAGCGGCTTTCCATCCACGGAGACCTGAAACGTAACCGGGCTCTCGTCAAACGTGCCCACATGGAGGTCAAGCCAGGGCTTCGCCGGAAGCTTCACTTGCATCTCAATCGTCTCCGGAGAGCGCGAAATCAGAGACTCGCGATAGATCTCCGACATCCCCTGCCAGCCGATGCCGGACGGAATGTTCGCCAGGTTCTCACTCACCGAAATGATGCGCACGGATTCGATCTCAAAGTCCGCCCCTTCCGCGTCGCTGGGCCGGATCAAAAGCTTGCGCACCCCTGACAGCCGCGTGCTGCCGGCGTTGCGGAGAACAATCGTTTGCATGTTATCTCCCGCAACCATCGGGCTGGAAAATGCCCACGGCTGTTTCAGGCCCTTCGCCCGGTCCAGGATCTCCGGAAATTTGAGGTCGGCCGCCCCTTGCGTGGACACCATCAGGTTCGTACCTTTGTTCGCCTTCAGGCGGATTTCGATGGAATGGACAGAGTCGGTCTCGTCTTTACCCGGCCGTTCCACGTAGATGATCGGGAAATCCGTTGTGGTGTGGCCTTTGAGACGGCCATCCTTCAGCGCCAGTCCACTCACTCCCACGCCGGCCGTCCACCCAAGCATAGGCTTGGCATCGGGCGCGGTAGCATTGGCTTCGGCGAAATTCCACAGTCCCGCCGGCTTCGGACGGCTCTTCCTCGCCTGGGTATTCTTGACCATGTCCGTCTTGAATCGATCGACAAGGCGAGTCACGCCCGGACCTGACGATCCCCCGCAGGCACTCAGGGCCGCTAGGATCAACACGGTCAGAATCAGTCTGGCAACCATCGTGGAAACTCCTCCTTCGGAATTCGTGGAAGCCGTCAGTATACTGCAAAAGAAATCGTTAGGAATCTGATTCGGGATCGCGCAGGTATTCCATGAGACCTGGGTTTGCCGCTTCAAGCCCTTCGGCGAGAGCTTTCAGCCCAGTGCCCGGCGCCGCCGGCGAACCCTCAACGGAAGCCTTCAGATAGTCTCTCAGCGACTTCTCCGCCAGCTTCGCCGCTATATTATGAGCCTGTCTCAAAGGTATTCCAGCCTGGCGCAGATTCTTCACCGACGCCACCAGCGCGGAAGTCAGCAGGGTGCTGGCAAAGTCCACTCCTACCAGATATTGCTGCTTGGCTCCGCGGCTGATCTCGATAACCCTTGGAAGCCCCAACTGCAGCAGGATCCGCATCTCGCGGATGGCCACGCGGCTGCCTTCGATTACGTAGCCTTGACCTTCGAGACCGGCAATTGTGTCAAACGACCCCACCGCCGCCCCCCGGCTTTCGAGTGGAGCCAGTTCAGAACTGTCGAGTTCGGAGTTGCACAGCAGCGCAATCTTATGTTTCCAACATAAGCTGTGTGCCATTTCGGCCACAATCGCACGCACTTGCCGGTCGGGAACATTGATTAGGATCGTTCGTGAATTCTCAAGATCCGAATATGCCCCGGCCGGGGTGCCCGCGCACAGGGAATTTACGGCGCGGCTTGCCCGCTGCTTGGTGCTCGATTTTACCGGACCGAGCCGTTCGGTCAGATTCGGCAGACGTCCGATGCCGGTGCGGCTAATCGGACCGGCGCACACCAGCGCCAGAGATCTCGGTTTCATCATAGAGTCCACGTGCCTTGATGGCCTTGATCCGGTCGCGCAATTGTGCCGCCTTCTCGAATTCGAAATGCTTGGCGAATTCCCGCATCTGTTGTTCCATTTCCGCCAGATATTGCTCTCTAGCTTCCACGGTCATCTGTTCCACCGGGCTTTCCGGCTCTACAGGCACCGTCACGTAGTCCGCTTCGGCAATTGCTACCAGACTCATATCGATCGGCTTGATAATCGATTGCGGCGTGATGTTGTTCTCGTCGTTGTACGCGGTTTGAATGCTGCGTCTGCGGTAGGTCTCGTCGATCGCCCATTTCATACTGTCAGTGATGACGTCCGCATACAGGATCGCGCGGCCGCTTAGGTTTCGCGCGGCGCGGCCCATCGTCTGAATCAGCGAACCTCCGGAGCGCAGGAAGCCCTCCTTATCCGCATCGAGAATCGCCACCAGGGAAACCTCCGGCAGGTCGAGCCCTTCGCGCAGCAGATTCACACCGATCAACGCATCAAATTCTCCACGCCGCAAATCGCGCAGGATCTTGATGCGGTCCAGCGTGCTCACCTCGGAGTGTAGATAGGCGCATTTCACACCCACTTCGGAATAGTATTCTGCCAGATCCTCAGACATTCGCTTGGTAAGCGTAGTCACCAGAACCCGCTCGTCCCTCTCCGCGCGAATCCGGATCTCATTTAGCAGATCGTCCACCTGTCCCTTGATGGGACGGATATCGATCTCGGGATCAATCAAGCCAGTCGGCCGGATGATCTGCTCCACCACGACGCCGGCGGACTTGGTCAATTCATACGGCCCCGGCGTGGCCGAGACATAGACGATCTGGTTCACCCGATTTTCAAATTCTTCAAACGTCAACGGCCGGTTATCCAAAGCGCTGGGAAGCCGGAATCCGTAGGAGATCAGGTTTTCCTTCCGCGAGCGGTCGCCGTGAAACATGGCCCGCAGTTGAGGCATGGTCTGGTGGCTCTCGTCGACGAACATCAATGCGTCGTGCGGCAGGTAATCGAGCAGCGTCGGGGGAGCCTCTCCGGGAAGGCGTCCCGAAAAATGCCTCGAATAGTTCTCAATCCCGTGGCAATAGCCGATCTGTTTCATCATTTCCAGATCAAACATCGTCCGCTGATACAAGCGCTGCGCCTCAATCGGCTTGCCGTTCTTTTCCAGCTCCTTGTACCACCAGCCCAATTCGTTCTCAATGCTGCGCATCGCCTGCTCTTTCGTGGTGGAGCTCATCACGTAGTGCGATTTTGGGTAAATCGGCAGCCGGATATAGGTCTGGCGGACCTGCCCCAGCAGCGGGTCCACCTGTGAAAGACTCTCAATCTCATCACCCCAGAACTCGATGCGATATGCGAAGTCGTCATAGGTGGGGAACACTTCCACCACATCGCCGCGCACGCGGAAGGTGCCGCGCTTGAAGTCGTGGTCGTTTCGTTCATAAAGCACTTCCACCAGCTTCGCGGTCAGTTCTTTTCGAGTGATCTTCTGCCCCTTCTCCAGCATCAGTAGCATGCCATAGTAGGCTTCCGGCGAACCGAGGCCGTAAATGCAGCTTACGCTGGCCACGATGACGCAGTCGCGCCGTTCGAATAAGGATCGTGTAGCCGATAGGCGCAGCTTGTCCAGTTCCTCGTTAACGGTCGATTCCTTCTCAATGTAAACGTCGCCCGAAGGAATGTAGGCCTCCGGTTGATAGTAGTCGTAGTAGCTGACGAAATACTCAACCGCATTCGAAGGGAAGAACGTCTTGAATTCGTGATAAAGTTGCGCAGCCAAAAGCTTGTTGTGAGCCAGCACAAGCGCGGGCCGGCCCGAATGCTCAATCAGCTTGGCCATGGTGAACGTCTTGCCTGAGCCCGTGACGCCGAGCAGCACCTGGTGCTTCTCGTCGTCTTTGATGCCCCGCAGCAGCTGCTCGATGGCGCTGACCTGATCGCCGCGCGGGCGATAGTCTACGGCCAGTTGAAAACCCATATTTTCAGTGTGGCACAGCGTAATGAATGGTTCGCTCGCGCTGCGCATTGAACTCGCATCCGTAAAGGGCGATGACGGACAAAATGTACATCCAAACAAGCAGCGCCACCACCGCGCCAATGCTGCCGTAGAGTACGTTGTAGTTGGCGATGTTCCGCACATACCAGCCGAAAATAGTAGTCGCCATCCACCAGAGCACGGTAGCTACCAAGGCGCCCGGCAGGACCCGCCGCAATTTGTTCGGCCTGTTTGGGCCAATGTAATAAAGCAGTGCTGTGCTGAACACGATGGCGCCGAGCGCTACGCCGTAGCGCAATAACTGTCCCAGAAAAGAAACCCAGCCGTGAAGCTGTTGTTCAGCCTCCAACATGCCCAGGGACGTGAACACCATGCGCTCCGTTCTGGCTCCGAAGACAATCAGCGCGGAAGCGGTCACTATCGGAATAGCAACGAAGATCACCAGCAGAATCGCCGTAAGCCGCTGTTTCAAAAACGGCCGGCCGCGCTCGATGCGATACGCCGCCTGAAAGCCCTGCATCAGGCTCGCCATTACCCCCGATGCCGCCCACAGAGTGAGCACCGTAGCGACAATCAGCAGCGAAGCCGGACGCTGCCCGCGCTCAGTGAAGTTGTACAGTACAATCTCCTCGGTTCCGGGCGGCACCACTTCGAAAACCAGGCTGGAAAGCATTCTCGAAACGGAAGGAGCGTTCGCCTGCACCAGAATCGCAGTGAGCGTGGTCAGAAACGGGAAGAACGCCAGAAGCGCGGAATATGCGACTCCCTTAGCCAACCCGAAACAATTGTTTTCATACAGCGTGATGAAGGCGCGGCGGAAGATCAACCCGGTGCGCCGCAGCCAGTTGCTAATCACTCCGTAAAATCGCGCCTGACCCGCATCTTCGGCCATGTTCTTTTCTATGATAGACGGACGACAGTAGTACCATGATTAAGATTCATGGGGCTTATCCGTTCAATCCGGCACCAGTTGCACAATATCGACCGTTACCTTTCCAATCGTGACACCTCTACTGAACCACAGCCCGCCGGGGCTCCGCGCCGGTTATATGACGAGATCAAGACCTTCCTGCGCAGCGTAGACGTGCCGAACGAGGATGCCCGAAACTATCGCGAAATCCACATTGAGCGCATTGCCAGAACGTTGAGCATGGTTCCCGCGCCGGGAGTCACCAGGCGCGTCCTGGAACTGGGGGCTTACATGCAGATGACGCCCGTGCTGCAATGTGTCCTGGGTTATGAAGAGGTTCGCGGGGCCTATTTTGGTGCCTTGGGCCGCGTGGACACAAAGACCATCACGGTGGGCGGGAAAGAAGTATTCCGCTGCTTCATCGACCTGTTCGACGCCGAGAAAGACCCGTTCCCCTCACCCGATGCGCACTACGACGCCGTTCTGGCGTGCGAAATAATCGAGCATCTGCTGCACGACCCGATGTTCATGCTGCTGGAAATCAATCGCGTGCTGGTGGATGGCGGTACGCTTGTCCTCACCACGCCGAACGTTGCCAGTTTCACCGCGGTCGCACGCCTGCTCGAGTGTACGGGGAATCCGCAGCTCTACTCCATGTATCCCAATCCGTATGGCGAATATAAAGACACGGAGATCCCGCACGTTCGCGAATATACGCCGCAGGAATTGGCCGAGGCCGTAAAAGCGGCGGGCTTTGAAGTGGAGTACCTGTTCACCGAAAAGATCGCCGGCTACAATTCCGATCTCTTCATCCGCGCCGTATTGGAGCGCAACGGATACTCCACGGCACTGCGCGGCGAACAGACCTATCTCATCGCCAGGAAGCGGGCTGGTGCGGAAATCAAGCGACATCCAGCGTTCCTCTACGAGGGCTGCTGAAAGTGAAGCGCCTGCAAACGTGGATCTTCGATAGCATTGCCATCTGCATTCTCACTTCAATCCTCATCTGGCCGTGCTTCAAGCTCGTCTATCTCGACCGTTTCTCCTCCATCGAAAGTACCTTCATCGCGGACGGCAGGATGCTGTTGGGCAATCTCCCGCACAGCAACTGGCAGCCCCTCTGGTATTGTGGAACGCGCGCCGATTATGTGTATCCGCCGGGCCTCCGCTACGGCACGGCCATCCTGACGAAACTGCTGCATACCAGCCCGCCGCGTGCCTATCACATCTACATTGCCGTCTTCTACGTCCTGGGCATTTTGGCCGTCTATCTCATGGTCCGGATCGGCAATGGTTCCCGCCTGTTCGCCTGGCTCGCCGCTGCCGCCACGGCCCTGCTGTCCCCCAGCTTCCTGTTTTTGCCTGAATATCTTCACGACAGCGGATTTCTGGCTCCACAGCGCCTGCACGCGTTGATCACCTACGGCGAAGGCCCGCACATTTCCGCACTCTCCGCCTTGCCTTACGTGTTCGCCGCGGCGCTGCTGTGGATGCGCAAAGGCAATCCGGCTTGGATCGCCGCGGCAGCCATCGCCGCGGCCGTGGTGGTCACCAACAACTTTTACGGCGCCACCGCGCTGGCCATCCTGTTCCCCTTCCTTACCTGGGGCTGCTTCGTGTCGAAGCCCAGCCTGAAACTGCTGTTGAGCTTCGCAGGCATCGCCGCACTGGCCTATGGACTCACCGCCTGGTGGCTTGTCCCTTCGTACATCAGGGTGACCTCCGAGAACTTGAAGCTGGTGGCGGAACAAGGCAACTCATGGTCGGTAGTTCTTCTCATTGCGGTCGTCGTCTTGTTCGCGGCCGTCACATGGAAACTACCCGCGCGTTTCAAATCGAGCTATGGCCTTTTCGTATGGGGCGGATTTCTCATCCTCAGCCTCTACGTCATGGGTCATCAGTTCTTCCACTTTCAGGTCGCCGGCGAGTCCAGCCGGATCATCCCGGAATTCGATCTGTTTTTCATCCTGGCGGCCATTGAAACCCTACGCTACCTGTGGAACTGGAAACCCGCGAAAGGCCCGGCCTGGCTTCCGCGCGTAGCGGTCGGCCTGATCGTAGCGGCGTCCTGCTGGCCGGTCCCCTACTACCTGCAGCATGCCTATCTGCCGTTCCCGGAAGATCACAATTGGCGCGATCGAGTGGAATACAAAACTACCAAATGGATCCATGAGAACCTCCCGGGACAGCGCGTCCTGGCCACCGGCTCAATCCGATTCTGGTACGACGTCTGGTTCGATCTGCCGCAGTTGGACGGTGGCTCGCAGCAGGGCGTTTTGAATCTGAACATCGTGAACTCCCAGCCCCGCATGATGTGGGGGAACGATATGGAGTTGGTCCGCCTCTGGTTGAAGGCGCTCGGCACGGATGCGGCCGTCATTCCGCAGGAGAATTCGAAGGAGTTGTATCACGACCTCGCTCCGGAACTGCTGCCCTTGTGGCGAAAAGAATTCCCTGTCCTGCGCGACGATGGCGAGGGAAACATCTTCTACCGCGTAGACCGCCGCGTGCAGGGCATCGTGCGCATCGTGGACGCCGCCGGCATGAAAGGGCTCTCGCGAATCCCGGCCCAAGACGAGCGCATTCCTCTACGCAACTACGTGAATGCGATCGAAGCCGAACCACGCGCGCCCGGCGCAAAGGATCGCCTGCATATGGAGCGTCCAAATACCGACGAAATGCGCCTGCAAGCTACCGTGGAGCCCGGTGAAGCAGTTTTGGTTGAGGAATCATTCGACCCTGCATGGCACGCGTATTCCAATGGAAAGTCCATCCCCATTGAGAAGGACCCCGTCGGGTTCATGCTGCTTCATTCAGAACCTGGAACTCACAGCATCGTCCTCATTTTCGAGCCAACGCTTGAGATCCAAGCGGGCCACCTTCTATCGTTTCTATCGGTGCTGATCGCTGCGGCGATAATCGTCGTCGGATACCGTCGCGGATCAGCCACGCCAGCATCAGAATCCAGCTTAGTAGGCTGATCGCGGCCATAACTCTCTGTTCCAGCGTACCCGCGTAATGCAGCGCGATCCGGCTCTGCGCCGAGGGACCCGCGGCCAGCCGAATGAAGCCAAATGAATCGGATTCTACGGCGATTGGTTTACCGTCCTGCACGGCCCGCCATCCCGGATCCCAATTCACTGCCACCGGAATGGATCCGCTGGCCGGCACCGCACCGGTGATCTCTAGATCCCCTGTGCTGACCCACTTCGCATTCATCCCCTCTGCAAGGCTGTGGAACGGAACCCGGTAAACATAGTCGTCCCCGTAAGAGTACACGCGCTCCAGAAGCCCCTCCAGCTTTCCTGGAAAGCGGTAATCTCGGTAGTGCTCAGAAGACTTCGGCCCGTGGATCACTACATACTCCACGCCCATCGACGTAAACGTTTCCAGCGATGTCTTCTCGTCATTGCGAATCAGCAGGGACATTTCCAGCGGCTTGCGATTGCGCAGTCCCGATTCGAATGTTCCTCCCACCTGCTGCAGAGCGAACCATGAATTCAACCGCATTCGTGTCCCGCCTGACACAAGGACGCGACCCTCTGGCTTCTGCTCCGCGACCCACTTCGCGGTTCGATATTCGGCCGTGACTTCGCGCTGCACCGGCTTCCAGCGGTCCCAGCCATGCAGCACATACTGTTGCGCCGGGCCGATCCCCATCAGCAGCATGATCGCCGCGCTCACCGCGGCGCAGGACTGTTTCACGCGGTCCCCGCTGTTCCACGCCGCACGAAGCCATTCCGCCAGCGCCAGGCAAAGAAACAGTTCAAACTCGATGGCATAGCGGTGCGATTCCGGCACTGTGTCTACACCGCCTGCGTAGTAGCGCAGCGTCACCCAACCGAAGCCGAACGCGCAAAGTGTGACGAAGCTTCTGAAGAACTCCGCGCGAAACCAGCGCAAAGTGGACCACACCAGGACGATCGCCAACAGAAAACTGCCGACGGTAACGAATCCATTCTCCGGGCGATAGTTCAGAGCATCGTGCGGCCAGTTGAACGCGATGGTTTGAATGAAGCTCGGCGTCAGCCAGAAGCATGCCAGCAAATACGCAAGCCCGGCCGAGGCGAATACCCGCCGCCGGTCGAAAGCAGGGGAGCCTGGCACGCACAGTACGAACATCAGAAAAACGAACGCCAGCGCAAGTGCCGCAACCCAGTTCGTCAACGTAATCAGCGCCAGCATCA